>NZ_JACJEN010000008.1:14529-188001 GCF_014164075.1 Pseudoalteromonas sp. SG45-3
GAAGACACCAAGTGATCTATTCAACTAACTGATTTATCACTTTTCTAAAAGCGCAGCGTCTCAAAACCTCTTTGTGAATACTTGTTTTATTGGTAAAAGCGTTGCTTTAAACGGCAGCAAGCAGCACGTCTTGTATCTCTAGAAGAGAATTGTGCTTACTTATAATCGTGAAGCGGGTTCACGTTAAAGTTAAATGTGATAAACCAATTGCACAAAGAGAAGAGAATGAGGAGTAAATGAGAAGACACCAAGTGATCTATTCAACTAACTGATTTATCACTTTTCTAAAAGCGCAGCGTCTCAAAACCTCTTTGTGAATACTTGTTTTATTGGTAAAAGCGTTGCTTTAAACGGCAGCAAGCAGCTCGTATTGTATCCCTACAAGAGTTTTGTGCTTACTTGTAATCGTTTAGCTTGATTACGTTAAAGTTAAATGTGATAAACCAATTGCACAAAGAGAAGTGAATGAGGAGTAAATGAGAAGACAACAAATAAGCTATTCACGAATCGATAGATAACTTCTCTAAAAGCGCAGCGTCTCATAACCTCTTTGTGAATACTTGTTTTATTGGTAAAAGCTGAACTGTTATTATACGGCGTAAAAAATTGCCCAGAGGTTAAAAACCTCTGGGCTATAAATTGACTCTAAATTGAGTCTAGCGTTAACTAAAAACTTTCTGGTTCGTTAGGGAGAAGAAGAAAGTACTTAAAACTATAGTAAAGCTGTTCAATAAAGCATAACTAATTTTGCCATCTGGTTACATTTGGTAACAAAGGATTAGATTAATTATGCGTAATTTGTACTTTAGTTTAACCCCAGCTTATTAACTGCGTGTTTTGTACTAGATCGCGTGGTAGTGAGTTTTTGATCTTATTTTTTTGCCATTTACCCAGCCCGATAGGGCAACCACACAGCGTTAATACTACTTCACCTATTGTTTGAGTTGCCTCAACTAAGCGTATATCTTTACCTTGAAAATAATCATTTGCTTGCTCGTTATTTAACGCGTAAATATTAGTTTTACACTCATTGCCAAATACGGTTGCAAATTCGTGCGTTAGCCTTACGCCATTTTTATGAATAATGCCAATTTGAATACCTAAACGTGCGTACTTAATTTTATTTTTCACGGCTTCAAACCCCTCAGGAAATAGCCATAGTTCTTTATCGCGCTGCATTAGGCTGCCAGGCAGGTTAGTTAACCCAAAATGCTTTTTAAGTGATTGCATAAACGCGGCACTTTGCTTTTTATCAAACTCGTTAAACGGGAATGCGCCTTTTTTAACTGTTTGATTTGGATTATTACAGCTTGTGTGCTTTTTAAATTTAGCAATAAAAAAGCCTTCGCTGTCGAATGTTTGCGGCCATACATGCAAATAGCCTTCACTTGTTGTTGCTTTACTTGCACCTTCAAATAAATCACTTAGCGATTGTGGGGCAATATAGTCACCAAACTCACTCAGTAAATAATCACACACTTGTTGGTTTTCGAGCGGGGTAAGTGTGCAGGTTGAATACACTAATGTGCCACCTGGCTTTAATGCATAAAAAGCGCTTTTAATTAAGTCTTTTTGTACTTGGGCTATTTGAATGTTTGATTCTATTGACCAATTTTTTAGTGCATCGGCGTCTTTACGTACCGTGCCTTCGCCAGAGCATGGCGCGTCTAGCAATATGCTATCAAAGCATTCAAACATGTAGTTGCCAAATATAACGCCATCAAAATGCGAGAGTGCACAGTTACCAACGCCCATACGTTTGAGTGTTGCGCTAAGTACTTTTAAACGAGACGACGAAAGCTCGTTTGCAACAAGTACACCTTGGTTATTCATAAGTGCAGCTAGTTGCGATGTTTTAGAGCCTGGTGCTGATGCCATATCAAGCATGGTGTTATTTTGAGAGTCAGCGAGTTCAATGTTTTGCTTTAATGCTATAGGGGGCAGCATTGAGCTTGCTTCTTGCACGTACATAGCCCCGCTTAAATGCAAGTCGGTATTACCTAGGGCTAGGTTTTGCTCTTCATCGCTTGGGCGCTCTAACCAAAAGCCTTCACTGCACCATGGGATTGGGGTTAGCAGCCAATTTTTTTCATTGGCACGTTTTACAAATTCTTCAATGCTAATTTTTAATGTATTAACGCGGATAGATTTTCTGAGCGGCCTGCGACACGCATTTAAAAAGTCATCTAAGTTTAGATGCGCTGGTAAATAGGTTTTTACGTCATCAATAAAGTGCTCAGGAATAAAAGTGTTGGCGTTCACGCGTTAGCTCATACTATAAAAATAAAGCGCGATAATAGCATTTATATAATGCATTTTCAGCGCTTAAAGACGTAACATCTGATTTATTATGCTGTCGACACTTCATTGTTTTAGTCCATTTTAAAACCATTTTTATGCGACTTTAGGTTAATAGTGTCGACAATGAGTGTGTTTTTTAGCCATTTTGATAGGTTTAAGGGTTGACATGATTTTTTAATAAGCCCATAGTAACCACATTAATTGTCGACAATCTAAAAAATAAATTATGACACACACATTTTTAAACGAAGCGCCTATAACTACCGCATCAGATCAAGTATTTGTAGATATGCGCCGTGAGATTGTTGAAGGTAGTATAGTTCAAGGCAGTAAAATATCAGAGCCTGAGCTTGCCAAACGTTATGGTGTAAGCCGTGCAACGCTTAGAGAGGCGTTAAATCGCCTAGAAAGTTGCTACCTTGTTGAGCGTAAAGCTAACGTAGGTTGCCGAGTAGTTGCCCTTACTGCTGAGCGTTTGATTGAAGTGTACCAAGTTCGCAGCTCACTTGAAGGTTTGGCATGTAGGCTTGCTGCCGACAATATGGAACCCGAAGAAGTAAAAGGCTTAAAGCAATTACTTAATCAGCACCTACAAACACAACGTGTTAAAGAGGGTGAATCTTATTACCAAGAAGCCGGCGATTTAGATTTTCATTATCGTATTATTCAAGGCAGTAAAAACGCGCATTTAATTCATTTACTGTGTAATGAGCTTTATCAATTAATACGCATGTATCGTGTACAAATGGGCATGGTGGGGCCGCGTGTATCAAAAGCATTTGATGAGCATTTAGCTATTATTAACGCCATTGAAAACCACGACGGTGAATTGGCCGAAATGCTTATGAAGCGCCATATAAGCGCATCGCAAGCAAATATCCAAACCAAATTTGATGTATACCAATCAATATGAGTATTCGAACAATTTAACGGATTAAATCGCTCCGTAACGTCGTTAAAAATTTTTTATTTAGAACCACTAAACATAAAAATTATTGCCTAGTTACAGAACGATTTTCTTATCGTTAAATAGACCTCATACGCATACAGATTGATATTAGTCGCAAAAAACAGAAGCAGTTAAAAGCTAAAAGCTAAAAGCTAAGCAGAGCAGTTAAAGAGTCACAATTACATATTAAAACTATAAGTTACTCCACGTAGCAACCGTTCAAAGTGAGGAGAAAGTAATGTCAGCAGGATTAAAATTTAAACACGCTATTGCCAATAACAGCCCGTTACAAGTGGTAGGTACTATTAACGCCTACACAGCGATGATGGCAGAAAAAATGGGTCACCAAGCTATTTACCTCTCAGGTGCCGGTGTTGCAAACGCCTCGTTTGGTATGCCTGACTTAGGTATGACGAGCCTTGATAACGTGCTTGAAGATATTCGCCGTATTACTGGTGCTAGCGATTTACCACTACTTGTTGATGCCGATACCGGTTGGGGTGGGGCGTTTAACATTGCACGAACAGTAAAAGAAATGACTAAAGCGGGTGCGGCGGGTTTTCATATAGAAGACCAAGTAGCGCAAAAACGCTGTGGTCATCGCCCTAATAAAGAAATTGTAAGCCAAGGTGAAATGGTTGACCGCATTAAAGCGGCGGTTGATGCAAAAACCGATAGCGATTTTTATATTATGGCGCGTACCGATGCATTTCAAAAAGAAGGTTTAAACGCCGCGATAGACCGTGCAGCAGCCTGTGTTGAAGCGGGTGCTGACGCTATTTTTGCAGAAGCCGTACACGACCTTGCTGATTACCAAGCATTTGCAAAAGCGATTAACGTTCCAATTTTGGCAAACATTACTGAGTTTGGCCAAACACCTATTTACACAAAAGAGCAGTTAAGCGATGTAGGTGTTGAAATGGTGCTTTACCCACTCAGTGCATTTAGAGCCATGAACAAAGCAGCATTAAACGTGTATTCAGCAATTTTAAATGAAGGCTCGCAACAAAGCCAAATTGAAAATATGCAAACGCGCTCTGAGCTTTACGACTTTTTAGATTACCACACGTACGAGAACACACTCGATAACCTTTTTTCATCAAAATCTGACAAATAATAATTATTAAAAAATAAAATCACACACAAATTTAAGATAGGAGAAGATCATGGTAGATAAAGCATTAGGCGGCGCGGGTTTACGCGGACAAGTGGCTGGTCAAACAGCATTGTGTACTGTTGGACAAAGTGGTTCTGGTTTAACGTATTGTGGTTACGATATTAGCGAACTTGCCGAAAAAGCGCAGTTTGAAGAAGTGTCTTTTTTACTTTCACGTGGTGAGTTACCAACCACAAGCGAATTGGCTGAGTATAAAGCAAAACTAAAAAGTTTACGCGGCTTACCTGATGCGCTTAAAACCGTGCTTGAAAACATTCCTAAAGACGCGCACCCAATGGATGTAATGCGCACGGGTTGCTCAATGTTGGGTAACCTTGAAATGGAGCTTGATTTTAGCCAAGCCAATGATGCAATCGACCGTATGGTTGCTGTGTTCCCAAGTATTATTTGTTACTGGTACCGCTTTACACACGATGGCGTACGCATTGAAACACAAACTGATGACGACTCAGTTGGCGCACATTTTTTAAATTTATTACACGACAAAGCACCTAGTGAATTGTTTGCACAGGTAATGAATGTATCACTAATTTTATACGCAGAGCACGAGTTTAACGCCTCTACCTTTACAGGCCGTGTATGTGCTTCAACTTTATCTGATATTCACTCTTGTGTAACTGGTGCGATTGGTACGCTACGTGGTCCATTACATGGTGGTGCTAACGAAGCGGCAATGGATATGATTCAAGGTTTTACAAGTCCTGAACATGCTGAGAAAGAAATTATGGGCATGCTTGAACGTAAAGACAAAATTATGGGTTTTGGTCATGCTATTTATCGCGAGTCTGATCCGCGTAATGTAATTATTAAAAAGTGGTCTGAAAAACTAGCGGCTGAGGTAGGCGATACGGTGCTTTACCCTGTGTCTGTTCGTTGTGAAGAGATTATGTGGCGCGAGAAAAAACTGTTTTGTAATGCCGATTTTTTCCATGCATCTGCTTATCACTTTATGGATATTCCAACTAAATTATTTACGCCAATATTTGTAATGAGCCGTGTTACGGGCTGGACTGCCCATGTAAAAGAGCAGCGCGCTAACAACCGTATTATTCGCCCAAGTGCCGATTACACAGGGCCTGACGCACGCAGTTACACACCAATAGAGTCACGTTAAAAAATGGGTGAGCACGCATGTGCTCACTTTTTTATTGCACATAGCCACTAGCGAGCAGTTTTTCTCAAACTTTTTATTAAACACGCTAGCTGTGAGCAAACACCGTCACCAAATTAGCGAACCCTTACCATGACCATAATTAATAACACGCAATACCGTAAACCTTTACCTGGCTCAAACGTCGACTATTACGATACGCAAGAAGCCGTAGATGCAATTAAGCCAGATGCATACGCCACACTACCTTATACATCGCGTGTATTTGCCGAAAACCTAGTACGCCGATGCGACCCTGCTATGTTAACCGATGCACTTAACCAGCTAATTGAGCGAAAGCAAGACTTGGATTTTCCGTGGTATCCGGCGCGCGTAGTGTGCCACGATATTTTAGGCCAAACAGCACTTGTTGATTTAGCTGGGCTTCGTGATGCAATTGCAGCTAAAGGCGGCGATCCGGCTAAAGTGAATCCGGTAGTACCTACGCAGTTAATAGTGGATCATTCACTGGCGGTAGAGCATGCCGGTTTTGATCCTGACGCATTTGAAAAAAACCGCGCCATCGAAGACAGACGCAATGATGACCGTTTTCATTTTATAAACTGGACTAAAACTGCGTTTAAAAATATTGATGTTATTCCACCGGGTAACGGCATTATGCATCAAATTAATCTTGAAAAAATGTCGCCGGTTATTCAAAACCGAGATGGCATTGCATTTCCAGATACACTAGTTGGTACCGACAGCCACACGCCTCATGTTGATGCGCTGGGTGTTATTGCTGTGGGTGTAGGCGGGCTTGAAGCTGAAAGCGTTATGCTTGGCCGTGCTTCATATATTCGCTTGCCTGATATTGTTGGTGTTGAGCTAACAGGTAAGCGCCAACCCGGTATTACCGCTACCGATATTGTGTTGGCCATTACTGAATTTTTACGCGAACAACGTGTTGTATCTACTTATTTAGAGTTTTACGGTGAAGGTGCCGACGCGCTTACACTTGGCGACAGAGCAACCATTTCAAACATGACGCCTGAATTTGGCGCAACTGCCGCCATGTTTTATATCGATGATAAAACAATAGATTATTTGCGTTTAACAGGGCGTGAAGAAGAACAAATTGCCCTTGTAGAAAACTACGCAAAAACAGCAGGCCTTTGGAGCGATAGCTTAAAAACCGCAAAATACGAACGTGTACTTAAGTTTGATTTATCAAGCGTGGGGCGCAATATTGCAGGTCCATCTAATCCGCACCGCCGTGTATCGACAAGCGATTTAGCTAAAGAAGGTATTTCGGGCGTTGTTGAAAATGAAGAAGGCTTAATGCCAGACGGCGCATGTATTATTGCCGCTATTACTAGTTGTACCAATACCAGTAATCCACGCAATGTAATTGCTGCAGCACTCCTTGCCCGTAATGCAAATGCTAAGGGTTTAATGCGCAAACCTTGGGTTAAAACTTCATTAGCACCGGGCTCAAAAGCAGTGCAATCATACCTTGAAGATGCAAACCTACTAACAGAGCTTGAGCAACTTGGCTTTGGCATTGTTGGTTTTGCGTGTACAACGTGTAACGGTATGAGCGGAGCGCTTGACCCTGTGATTCAAAAAGAAGTAATTGAACGTGATTTATACGCAACGGCTGTACTTTCAGGTAATCGTAACTTTGATGGGCGCATCCATCCTTATGCTAAGCAAGCATTTTTAGCGTCACCTCCTTTGGTTGTTGCATACGCTATTGCAGGTACTATTCGCTTTGATATTGAAAAAGGGATACTTGGACAAGATCAACAAGGCAACGATATTACGCTTAAAGATTTATGGCCATCAGATGAAGAGATTGATGCGGTTATTAAGCAAAGTGTTAAGCCTGAGCAATTTAGAAAAGTATACGAGCCTATGTTTAATTTAACCGTAGATTACGGTGAAGATAACGATCCTCTTTACGATTGGCGCCCAGAAAGCACCTACATTCGTCGCCCTCCTTATTGGGAAGGTGCACTTGCGGGTGAGCGCACTATGACCGGTATGCGCGCGCTTGCTGTACTTGGCGATAATATTACAACGGATCATTTATCGCCATCAAACGCAATTATGGCAAGTAGTGCTGCTGGCGAATACCTGACCAAAATGAATGTGCCAGAAGAAGATTACAACTCGTACGCAACGCACCGGGGCGATCATTTAACAGCGCAGCGCGCAACCTTTGCAAACCCAAAACTACTTAATGAAATGGTGCTTGATGAAAACGGCGACGTTAAGCAAGGTTCTTACGCTCGCCTAGAGCCACAAGGCACTAATACCCGTATGTGGGAAGCAATCGAAGCCTACATGGAGCGTAAACAGCCGCTTATTATCGTAGCCGGTGCCGATTACGGTCAAGGTTCGTCGCGCGATTGGGCTGCAAAAGGCGTAAGACTTGCAGGCGTTGAAGTAATCGCAGCTGAGGGCTTTGAGCGTATTCACCGTACTAACTTAATTGGTATGGGGGTTTTACCGCTTGAATTTAAAGCTGGCACAACGCGTAAAACCCTAAAGCTGGATGGCAGTGAAACGTACGATGTAACGGGCGATTTAAAACCAGGCGCTACAGTTAATTTAAGCATTACCCGCAAAGACGGTGAAGTACTTACTGTGCCTATGAAATGTCGTATAGATACCCAAGAAGAGCTTTCTATTTACGCAGCTGGTGGTGTGTTACAACGCTTTGCTCAAGACTTTTTAGAAGCAACGCAATCTGCATAAGGGCAAACACTATGTTTAAACCGCAAATTAAAGTGCCTGCAACCTATATGCGTGGCGGCACCAGTAAAGGTGTGTTTTTTAATTTAACTGATTTGCCAAAGCCTGCTCAAGTAGCAGGCGAGGCGCGCGACAATTTATTACTGCGTGTTATTGGCAGCCCAGATCCGTACGGCAAACAAACGGATGGAATGGGCGGCGCTACATCAAGCACCAGTAAAACCGTAATCCTAAGTAAAAGTGAGCAAGCAGACCACGATGTTGATTACTTGTTTGGTCAAGTGGCGATAGATAAACCTTTTGTAGATTGGAGCGGTAACTGCGGCAACTTAACGTCAGCAGTGGGGGCTTTTGCTATTAGTAATGGTTTGGTCGATAAAAGCAGAGTACCTAATAACGGTGTTGCTATTGTGCGTGTGTGGCAGGCTAATATTAATAAAAGCATATTAGTGCATGTCCCTATGACCAATGGCGAAGTACAAGAAACCGGCGACTTTGAGCTCGATGGCGTTACATTTGCTGCAGCTGAAGTAAAACTTGAATTTATGGACCCCGCTGATGGCGATGGCGCGTTATTTCCAACAGGTAACGTAGTTGATGACTTAGAAGTACCAGGTGTTGGTACTTTAAAAGCCACGATGATAAATGCAGGTATTCCTACTGTATTTATTAACGCCGCTGATATTAATTATACCGGCACAGAGCTGCAAGACGATATAAATAACGATGTTGCAGCGCTTAAAAAGCTTGAAACCATTCGCGCTTATGGCGCCGTTAAAATGGGCTTAATCACTGATATTAATGAAGCGCAAGCTCGCCAACATACACCAAAGGTTGCGTTTGTTGCAGCGCCTTTAGATTACACTGCATCTAGCGGTAAATTTATTGAGGCTGCCAACATTAACTTACTCGTGCGAGCAATGTCGATGGGTAAACTGCATCATGCCATGATGGGCACAGCCGCTGTAGCTATTGGCACTGCCGCAGCAATTGAAGGCACACTCGTAAATATAGCCGCTGGTGGCGGTGCATTGAGTGAAGTTAACTTTGGTCACCCGTCGGGCACGCTAAAAGTAGGTGCTGAGGCTAAAAATAATGCTGGCAACTGGCTAGTTACCAAAGCAAGTATGAGCCGAAGTGCACGTGTATTAATGGAAGGGGTTGTAAGAGTCCCTTACTAATCACTGGTGAAGTTAAGCGCAACTAAACATTTATTTTAGTTAAGCAAACAAATTTTATAAACGTTTGCTTAGCTAAAGTAAAACCTACTCACACTCGTTAGAAATAATCCTTTTTCATTAATTTTTCGAATTATCGTCTTTTTTCGCTCTCATCCACCGCATTTACTTGAAGAATATAATTAACAAACTAGATTATATGTAATATTCATTTAATAAAGTGAATATATTGTATCAATATGTGCTGGTTCTTTATGAGTGTCTATAGGTTATTGAATAATAGAGATGCTGATAAAGAAGTAGCTCATAGAATAAAGATAAATACTTCTATAAAACGTATAAATATGTAGCATAACTATATAGCTTAATGGTATTTTTAATGTTCTAGTAACAAAAGTTATGATTGTGTACTTTTTTGATGCTTTTTGAATATAAAAGCTTACATAAATCACTATCAACTAAACTAATTTCTGATACTCATTCCAGGCTATCAAGGAGAAATAAATGGTAAAGCGTACGATCAAATTTACACCTATTGCAGCTTCAGTTGCACTTACATTAGGCTTAACAGCATGTGGTTCTGATAACGACAGAAATATTCCTGTTACACCTGTAGAATCTTTCACTGCAACGGGCGATGCACAATTTAACATTGAAGTAACAGGTAAAGCAGTTAAAGGTTCAATGAAAAGTGCAGTAGTAACTGTAATGACTTTAGATGCATCTGGTCAAAGCGTTCCTGTTGCATTTCGCTCAGCTGCTTCAGCAGAGGCTGAGTCTTTTTCTGAAGAAGCACTATCACAAGATGCTGCAGATGCAGCGGTAGAAGCAAGTAAAATTGCCGCTAACCCTGAAGTGCTAACTGATGAAAACGGTCGTTACAGCATCTACCTAGATGATGATTTTACTGGACCTGTTTACATTACAGTTAAAACGTCTGAAGAAGGCGATGATAGCTTTTTACGTTGTGATGCTTACGTAGGTTGTGGCACTTACGATGAAGCGCCAGAAGTTGACGACGAAAATGATGGCGATACTGATATTGAGTTTGGCGAATGGTACAAAACTGACCTAGAGCTTTCTGTTGTTAAGTTTATTCCAGCTGTTGAAGCAGATACATCTGGAGCGAGCGGTGCAGCTGGCGACGATAATGTTATAGGTTCTTATAAAGCTAATGTTACTTTTTTAACATCGTTAGTGGCGGGTCTTCTTCTTGACTCAGGTTCAAGTGTAGATGAAGACGCTATTGCTACAGCTAGCTTAAACACTGTTGTACAAGTAATGGGTCAAGACGCAGCACTTTTACTTTCTGCTATTATTGGCGATTTATCTAACGGCGGCGCTGTAGATTTAAGCAATGTTGATGGCGAAGAAGAACTTACTGACGGTATTTTAGCAATTGCACAGCTTTCATCTTCAATTCAAGGTTTACCTTCAATTGGTGATGTAATGAGCAGCATTAAAGCTGGTATTAAATCAGGCCAGTTTAAAGGTAATACTGACGCTGGCATTGCTGCAATAGCTACAATGTTACAAACAGCAATTACAAATACTGCAAACATTTTTGTTGCTGTAGCAACGGGTGATGAAACTGCAATTGAAAACGCTTTAAAAGCGGCATTCTCTATTAACAACCCTAATGCAACACAAGCACAAATTGATGCGTTTGCCGCTAATTCAGTAGGTATTGCTAAAAAAGCAAAAGCAGCTAAAGACAAAGCTGTTAAAAATGGTGCAGCAACTGATGCCGGCCTTGCAGCCGCTGCAGTAAAAGTTAAAAAAGCACTAGAAGTAATTGGTTGTACTGGTGCAGAGTGTACAGTTGGAGATGATTTTTATACAGCTCTAGCAGCTGCTTTAACAGTAGAAGTTACAGCTTCACAGACTGCACTTACTGCATTAGAAATGGATATTGAAACAGCTCAAAGTTCACTTGCTGATGTTCAAGCAATGGGTGGCGATGCTCTTACAGCTGATAACGCAGCTGCATTTGTAAGCGCTGTAACATTACTGAAAAATGAAGCTGCTACTGCTGGTTTAACAGCTAAAGCGGGTTCTATTTTTGTTAAATCACAAGGTTATGTAACTGCTGCAAAAGCGTTAGTTACTCAAAGCTCTGATTACCAACAGATTCTTGATTCTGCAACGTCTTTACAAACAGACGCAGGTGTTGCTGTAACTGACACCGTTGCATACGACGCTGCATTAGCTGCACTAGTAGCGGAAGCAGAAGCAGCGATTGAAACGTTTGATATTGCTCTTGCTGCAGCAAAACTAGTTGCTGAAGACACTGCAGACGTTGCTGATGAGAAAAAATCAGCAGCAGACACAGCTGAAGCAGCTTCTACAAGCGCACTTGCTAACGCAGAAGGTGCAATGGTAGATACAGCCGCAAACGCAACTGAAGCTCTTGAGCTTGCTATGACTGCTGTTACTGCTGCGTCTGATTTTGCTGCTGCTGTTGATGCACTTGAAATTGCTATTGAGCAAGCACTTGTTGCTGCTAATGCTTACCTAGACCTTGAAGGCGAAGGCGCACAAGCAATGATTGATGCGCTTACAGCTATGCAAACAGCTGCTGTAGCTCAAGGTGAACTAGCTAGCGAGCAATTTGTAACAGCTTATAACCTACAACTTGTTGCTGAAGCGGCGGTTGCTAAACTTGAAGTACTAACTTCTGTTAAAGCTACATCAGAGTCATTATCGACTATGACTGTGCTTACTAACACTGGCGGTCAAGCGGTTATCGATGCAGCAGACGTTCTTGCTGACGTAATTGATGAACTAGCTGAAATGGGCAACTCAGGTGAAGGTACTTCTACTCGTCAACCTGATTGGTCATATAACTATGACTTAGATACACTAGTTTTAGAATTAGAGAACGAAACTACCGGTGAAATGATCAGTGCTTCAGCTTCTTACCAAGGCGAGCAATTAGTTGTTGCTTGGGGCGCTACATTAATGGGTGAAAATGACGCAACTGTGTCACTTGTTACGGGTGAAAGTCGTACTGCAGCTCTAGAAGAGTGTGAACTGTTTGCTGACGGTACGATTATTGATCCTACGCAAATTGATTCATGTTTAATATTCACATTTGATGGTGCAGTAAATGCTGACACAGTTGATGACGCTGAAATTGTTAACACTGAAGCTTGGAACCACGTTGAAATTATGGACGGTGATTCTGGTTTCACTGGTATGCTAAACCTTACTGCAACTGAAGAGTCAGATTCTTCAAGCATCACACTTGAAGGTATGTCTGGCGACTTAGACTTTAAAGTAATGGGTATGGTTGACAGTAGTGGTGATGAAGATGAAAGTACATTAGAAGTTATGGTTAAAGGTGACGCAGCAATGGGTTACACATTATCTCTAACTGGTATGGAATCTACAGGTTACACTGGTGATGTTAAAGCTATGTACAATGGCGAAATGATGTCATTTGGTACTGCTTCTAAAGTTACTAACGGTGTATCTATCACTTACATCGATGGTGATGTAGTGCCTTACACTGATGTTGATTTAATTGATTCATCTAAGTAATATTTAAACTATAAAAGGGGAAAGCAGCGCTTTTCCCTTTTTTTATAGAAAGCGATTAAATTATGAAAAAAAAAATTCTCTTGTTAGGATTTTCAACAGCTTTTATTTCTCCTCTTGCTTCCGCAGATAACCAATTTCAAATATTTACTCATTTTGACGCAGAAATTTATACTGAAGCACAACCAGTACAAGCCTTTGTAGATGATTTTGATGCACCATTAAAATCGGGTGACAGTGCATTTACCTATAATATTTTTGAAGTGGGTGTTGGCTACGGTAATTTTAAAGTGGGTTTACAAAGTCGTTATGACTATGTTCTTAACTTTGATCCTGATACAGCTAAATATACTCATACCGAAAAGAATGATTTAGAGTTTGAAGATAGATTTTATACCTATTACCTCGATGCTAAACAAGCAACGTCTAATGGTGTATTTGTATCTTATGATTTTAAATTTTTAGATAAAAATGCATTAACAATAACACCTAAGCTTTCTGTTTTTGCCAGCTCACACTATCAAGATGCCACTGTAAATGGTGAAATTTTTAGTGATGAAGTTGAAGGTGCTGTAACTGTCGATTACAACTTTTCAAAAGATATTTTATTTAAAGAATTTACACCTTCACAAAAGCCAGAAGGGCTAGGCTATAGCCTAGATATTTTTGCCGATTGGCAAGTAAATGATGAGCTTAAAGTTGGTTTTAGCGTAAAAGATTTGCTCTATAAAACTCAGTACGAAGACAGTGGCTCTGTAAAGGGTCAAACTACTGAAATTCCATTTAGCGAAGATGACAACGGCGATATTATTACTCAGCCAACAGTTTCATTAAAAACATCTGCATTTGGAAATACGGTATCTCATGATTTCGAAATGAAAATGCGACTACAAGCATTTGCCGATTACAGAATAAACGACCGATTTTCGACTCAGTTAACTTTAAAACGTTACGATAAAGACACGTTTAGCCAATTAAAAGGCCGTATTCACTTTTGGGATCATTGGCGAGTACAAGCAGGCTACGAAACAAAAAGCGAAGCATTTTTAGTTGGTATAGAAAACGAATATTTTGGTCTTAATTTACAAACTGATAGCCTAGATTTAGATAAAGCCTATTATGCGAATGTGAATTGGTACGTGAACATTAAGTTTTAAGGAATGAAGATGTTAAAACAAATTATACCTTTAGGGGTCGCTATTGCATTGGCAGGTTGTGGCTCTTCATCAGACAGTGACAGTTCAGAATCTGTTGCAGTGAGTGAAATTGCTACATCTTCTTCTGTGAGTTTTTATGTATCTAATTGGCAATCACCACAGGGCACGCTTAATGTTTTAGATAGCGATGGGGTGGTGCAAGAATCAATTGAAGTCGAAAACATCAATACTGCGAGTGTAAGTGTAACTCCACTTACTTTTAATAGTTTTGAGTTTATCCCTAGCGATACAGCTCTACCTTGTCCGCGATTTACAGGGTGTGGCAGAACTGTGCGTGGTGATATAAATGACTTAAACGCAAACCGGTTAATCGACTACCAAGAATTGACAACCGTTACCCTTAATTACAAAGCGGATGCATTTAGTGCACCGGGTGTAAATAAGGTTTATTTATCGCCATTGAGTAAAGCAATTACAGAAGAAGGCTTTAGTGCTACACAGGCGAGTTTATCAGCCACGCCTTTTTATCATTTAACGCACAGTAATTTAAATGCAAGTGTTGAAGCAGAAATGGTTACTAATGCATTTACTTACGCGGCAATTTTAGCTGGTGTTGCTGATAGTTCGTTTAGTGTTGAAAGTGCTTTTAATGCATTTACTAACTTGGAGACTGACCAGCAAGCATGGCAAGATTACAGCGACTTAGCAGCGCAGTATGTTACAGACAACTTATTTAGCGACCAAGGTAATGCTTTGCTGAAAAATGTAGCTGGTCAAGTTAAGCAAACGATTGCAAGTGTAACTACATTTGCAAATTGGCAGGCTCGCTCAGCAGAAGTGCAAAGCTTAGACTCAAGAGAGTTACTTGTTGATACGCGAAATATAATTGGTGTTGCAAGACTTCAAGAAAAAAGCTATTCAGATGAATTAGACGCAAAATTTACTGAGCTTGAAGGTGCGTTTGATGAAGATACACAAAGAACCCTTGAGGCACTTAGTAATGCTTTAAACGAAGTTATCACAAATTATTCACCACTAGCTGATGGCTCTACACCATCAGGGCAATATAAGCTTCGTGATTTAGATATTGATTACAACCAATCACCTTATACTTGGGCTATTACTGGCACATATGATGAGTTACCTATAACCATTGATTTATCAATTCCAACTTTCAGAGTAAGTGGTGTATTAGGTAATAAAATCGAAGGTGTAATGAGCGCAACGGTCACAAATGGTACTACGGTATTAAGTGTGGATGTAAGTGAGTTGCTGATTGAGTTTGATGGCATAGATGCTCAAAGTGAATTAAACCCAGAAGCCGACACGGGTATTACACAGGTAACCACCAACGTAATTATCAATAAAGCCGCGGGTAAACTCGAAGGTGATTTATCAGTAAACTTAAATCGTTTTGTTAATTCACTAGGTGAGGAGTCAACCACGTTATCTACTTTTGATTTTAATGGTGATTACGTAAGCGACATTCAAAACACTGCATTTCATATCACAGCAGTAGAGGCTTCGCCTTTTGTTGGTGAAGATAATGACGATTTAGCATTTACTTTTGAATTAGATTTTCCATTGAGTGGTGCAAGCGATTTTAAATTTGCGTACGTAGGCGATGTGGAAAACTTATCAGAACTTACTTCTACAGATATATTTGTTAGCATTCAAAATCGCGCGTTAGATTTACGTATTCGTGATGTTAGTGGCAACATTAATCTAATAGCGAAAGGCGAAAATGGACGTTGGTTAGATGTAAAGCAAAAGGGCCGTAATTACAGTGGCGGTTTATATTTTGGTGATACTAAACTAGCTGATGTTACTGCGGTACGTGGTATTCCTGGTGTTTTATTTCCAAATGGTGAGTTTGAGTCGTTATTTTAACCATTAGATTAAATAATTAAAAACTCAGCATATGCCTTACAGCTCAGCGCTTTTTGCGATGAGTGAAGTGTTTTTATAACTATTCGAAATCCGATATTAGTTTCTGATATCGGATTTTTTAATGTTTGTTATATTAGTTAAATGCGCCTGAATCGAGGTAGCTGCCAATCCCGAGTGTAAACATCCATAGCCCCCATAAGCTGTGTTCAATAACACACACGACCGTTGAGCGGCTTTGTGCGTAGGTATACGCAAACAGTAAACCGCCCAAAAAGGCTAAGGCTACTGCAATCCAATTTGCATACACAATATGCGCCAACGCAAATACACTCGCACTGACTACAATACGCACTGCTTTTTTTGGCATGATGCGTTTATAACGATGAAAAAAATACGTTCGGAATATTAATTCTTGAGGAATAACCGACAGTATTGGATACAGCACCAGCAGTAAAAGCCAATCATTAAACGAGTTACGGGGAAGGGTAAACCAGTTGCCTTGATGAATAATCCCATAAAACATGCCTGAGAACAGCGCACCTAAAAAAAAGAAGCTAAACACACGCCTTTTAACAGCAGAAAATTGCCCAAGGCTTGTGAGTCTAAACCGTTTAAAATGGGGATCGCCTAGTAGCAACATACAACACACACTCATAAGTATAATAAGCGCAGGGATAAGCCAATTAGCTAAATGCTCGCGTAATCCAAAACCCAACAAGGGCAGCAATATAAAAATGAGGGTAAATTCAAACCAGCGGTATTGATTAGCGTTCAAGGTCGTCTCAACTTGCTTTTTTTAATAAGCTAACAAGCTAAGACGACACTTTTATGACGAGGGGGCTTACTTTGCTGTTTCCTCTTCATCAGGGAGGTATTTGTACAAGGCAATAATGGTGGCAAAAATGCTTACAAAAGTAATACCCATTAAACCAAACACTTTAAAGTTAACCCAAAAATCGAGCGAAAAATTGTATGCAATATAAATGTTTAGTGCCGCTATACCAGCAGTTATAACAACCCACATTAAGTTAAGCTTATCCCATAATGGTTCTGGGACAACAATGGCTTGTTTTGTATCATTAGCGTTTTCGAGGATTGAGCTAAGCGCTTTTTTAACGAGATTTTTATTAAGTACATAACGGCTAACAAGTAACGTTAAACTTAAACCTGCATATATCAGTGTTGCTTTCCATTTAATGTATTGCTCATCATGAAGTACCAGCGTTAGCGTACCAAACACGGCAGCAATGCCAAAAAATATCCAATGACGAGTAGGTACATTGCCATGTTTAAAGTAGCTATAAGCAACTTGAATAAGCGTAGTGGCCATCAATAAACCGGTAGCCCAATAAATATCGACGAGTTTAAACACTGCAAAAAACAGTATGAGTGGAATGTATTCAATTAATGCGTGCATATACTACCTAAATTATACAAAAAAGAGTCAAAGGCTTTTTACCACATAAAGCTTAGCAACTACAAGGTTGACTTGTTGCCCTGTAACCCTTAGCCTGCGTGGCTTTATTACCAATTTGGTTTGGTATTTTTCATATCATCATATTCCCACGCTTAACCAACACTGATTTGGCGTGTATTTAGGAGCCTAAAATGAATAAAGCAGAACTCGTTGCTGCCATTGCACACAAAAGTGAATTAACAAAAAAAGATTCTCAAGCGGCACTTTCAAGCTTGCAAAAAGTCATTACTAAATCGCTTTCTGAGGGCGATCAAGTTCAAATTAATGGCTTTGGTACCTTTGCGCTAAGTTATTACCCAGCGCGTACTGGGCGTAACCCACAAACAGGGGCTGCAATTGAAATAGAAGGCGCAAATAAAGCGGTTTTTAAACCAGCTAAGGCGTTAAAAGATCTGCTTTAAATAGCATTACTTAGCTTGGTCGTTGATTGAGCTTTGCGTGGAGTTATTAAACATAAAATTATGGGCTTTGCCCATCACGCCAACAAGTTGTGCGTCTACAAAATAAACATAATGCCGAGCGTTAGTTGTAGGCGTTGAGCTTGCTCACGCGAGAAGCGAAGCTTCTGTATTTAAATCACCGAGTATCAAAGCCGTGTTTATATCTCCTCTATGTACATTATTCATAATCTCTAAATAATTTACATGGCATTATAAATCCTACTTAAATTAAATCCTTTATTTTCAATTGCTTGTTATCGGCACGCATCGTGCTTTTTTGATTGTGTATTTTAAATATACCTTTTAAGAAAATAAGGAGATCTCAATGAGTACATTACAAACAAGCACACGTTTACAAGGCAAAAAAATCGCAATTTTAGCCACTGATGGGTTTGAGCAAAGTGAGCTTTTATCTCCACGCAGCGCATTACTTGATGCTGGTGCGAACATCGAAATAGTATCAATTAAAGAAGGCCAAATTACTGGCTGGGATGAAGACAAGTGGGGCGATAAAGTAACAGTAGATAAACTAGTTACAAACGCGGATCCTGCTGATTACGACGCGCTTATGCTTCCTGGTGGTTTATTTAATCCAGACAGTTTACGCCAAGATAAAGATGCTAAAGCATTTATTGATGGATTTTTTGGTGCAGAAAAAAACAAACCCGTTGCTGCTATTTGCCACGCACCGTGGTTGTTAGCTGAAATTAATAAATTGCGCGACCGTACCATTACTTCTTTTCCTAGTATTAAAAGCGATTTAATTAATGCAGGTGCTAATTGGGTTGATCAAGAAGTATGTGTAGACCAAGGTTTGGTAACAAGCCGAAGCCCAGCTGATTTAGAAGCATTTAATGCTAAGTTTATTGAAGAGATTTTAGAGGGTAAACACCAAGCTCACTAATTTGCTTTTCAAAAACAAAAAAGGGCATTTAAATGCCCTTTTTTAATGCCTAAATTTACACTTTTTATAATGCGGTTGCCGCTTTCATTTCACTAACAAATGCTTTTAACTGCGTTGTCATTGCGTCTAAATCGTTAAGGTTAGCTTCAATAATTTTAACTACAGCAGAGCCTGAAATAGCACCTGCTGCGCCTGCATTAAGTGCCGCTTTTACATCATCTGGTGTTGAAATACCAAATCCTAAAAGAGCAGGAGCTGCATGGTATTCTTTTAATTTAGTAACAATATTACCCGCTGGCATTTGTGCTTTTGTATCGGTACCGGTAACACCAGCGCGCGATAGTAAATACGTATAACCACGACCGTAAGAGGCGCATTGGCGAAGAGTGTCGTCATCTGCATTAGGTGTGGCAATAAAAATTGGGTCTACACCGTTATCCATTGCTGACTTTCTAAATATTTTAGATTCATGCAGAGGCACGTCAGCCACTAAAATAGAGTCTACACCTACCGCTTTTGCATCTTTATAAAATGCTTCTATGCCGCGCTTAAAAACAAGGTTTGAGTAAAGCAATAATCCAATTGGAATATCGGCGTTATACTCGCGTATCTCTTTAATAACATCAAAGCAATCTTGCGTGTTAATGTGCACATCAAGTGCGCGAATATTGGCTTTTTGAATTACAGGACCATCCGCAATCGGATCAGAAAACGGAATACCAAGCTCAAGTGCATCAGCGCCGCCGTCAATTAGGCTTTTTATAATCGCAACACTTTGCTCTTTACCTGGGTCGCCAATTGTTACAAATGGTACAAATGCACCTTGTTTTTTCTCGTTAAGCGCTGCAAACATTTTGCCGTAACGATCCGTTTTTACTTGGCTCATAGCTGACCTCTTTCAGATAGTACATTGTGAACGTGTGCTAAATCTTTATCGCCACGACCACTTAAATTAATAACTAAAACGCTTTCCTCGGTTTGCTCTTCTGCATACTTAAGTGCATAAGCAAGCGCATGGCTTGATTCAAGCGCCGGAATGATCCCTTCGTTTTTAGCAAGTGATTGAAACGCATCAAGCGCTTCTGTATCTGTGATACCCACGTATTGCGCTCGACCGGTTTCGTGTAAAAATGCGTGCTGAGGACCAACCGCAGGGTAATCAAGACCCGCTGATACAGAGTAAGACTCTTCAATTTGGCCATCGTCGTTTTGCATAATGTACGTGTAAGTACCGTGTAATATACCTTTAGTGCCTTTACAAATTGTTGCACCGTGCTCATTTGTATCAAGCCCTTTCCCAGCAGGCTCAACACCAATTAATTTAACGCCTGGCTCGTCAATAAAGTCGGTGAACATACCAATTGCGTTTGAACCACCACCAACACAGGCAATTACAGCGTCAGGTAAACGACCTTCGGCTTTAAGTACTTGTTGTTTAGCTTCTTCACCAATAACTTTTTGATACTCACGTACAATTGTTGGGAATGGGTGAGGACCAGCAGCTGTGCCTAGTAGGTAGTGCGCGTCTTGATAATTAGCTGACCAGTCACGCAGGGCTTCATTTACTGCATCTTTTAATGTGCCAGAACCCGCTGTTACCGGAATAACCTCTGCGCCCATTAACTTCATTCTAAATACGTTTGGTTGCTGACGTTCAACGTCTTTTGCGCCCATATAAATTCGACATTTTAAACCCAGTAGTGCACATGCAAGCGCGGTTGCAACACCGTGTTGACCAGCACCTGTTTCAGCTATTACTTGTATTTTACCCATGCGCTTAGTAAGTAACGCTTGGCCAAGTACTTGGTTGGTTTTATGTGCGCCGCCGTGTAATAAGTCTTCACGCTTTAGATACAGTTTTACTTTTGGGTTTTTAACTAAATTGCGCGTTAAAGTAAGTGGGGTAGGACGACCCGCATACTCGTTTAATAATTTACTTAGCTCAGCCTGAAACTCAGGATCTTTTTGTGCTTTGTTAAATTCGTTTTCTAACTGCTTAAGCGCAGGGACAAGTAACTCGGGTACAAACATACCGCCAAACTCGCCAAAATAAGCTGGATTTTGCATTTTAACCTCAATAATTTCTGATGCTTGTAAAAGCATTATGTAATTTGTTAGGGCACTTTTTACCCGCAGATTCTTCAACGCCTGAGTTTAAATCAAGGCCTAAGGCACCTTTAAAAAGCGCATCTTTAATATTGTCTGGATTTAAGCCTCCAGCGAGCATAAACGGAGTGGTTGCATCATGAAGCACCGACCAATCAAATGCTTTACCAGTACCGCCAGCTTGTGTATCGCTGTGTGTATCGTAAAGGTGTCGGTCAACGCCATTTACAGGCGTTGGCAATGCATCTTTTATTGCTTGGGCTTTCCAAATCTCGCAGCCGGTAGGTAACTGTGTACGCAACTGAGCGATGTAATCGTCACTTTCTTGACCATGTAATTGAACTGCCGCCAATTTTAGCACACTTGCGTATTGAGCAACTTGATCAATTGGGGCATCTACAAACACACCCACAAAATTAAGCGGGGCACTTTGGCTAAGCTCTTTTGCGCAATCTAAATCAACATAGCGTGGCGATTTAGGATGAAAAATTAAACCCCCGTAAATAGCACCGTTTTGATATGCCGCTTGTGCATCTTTGGTACGTGTTAAACCACATACTTTATTGTCACCTAAAATAACGCGGCGACATGCTTGCTCTAAATCACGCTCGCCCATAAGTGAGCTGCCAATTAAAAAACCATCGCATAATGGAGCTAAACGTTTTACGTCTTGATGGGTGTAAATACCCGATTCCGAAATAACCACTTTATCAGCCGGAATAAGTTTGCGTAGCTTTTCGGTAGTGGCTAAATCGGTGCTTAAATCGCGTAAATCACGGTTATTAATACCAATAATTTGTGCATCAAGCGCAAGTGCACGGTGTACTTCTTCTTCATTACTTACTTCGGTTAATACCGACATATTCAGAGAATCGGCAACTGCGTGCAGTGCTTTATAGCTTTCGTCATCGAGTACTGAAAGCATCAGTAATATAGCGTCACCGCCATAAATACGCGCCATATATACTTGGTACTCATCTATAAAAAAGTCTTTACAGATAAGCGGTTGTTCTACTTGGCTGCGCACAAATTCAAGATAGTCAAAACTGCCTTGAAAATATTTAGCATCAGTTAACACGCTCATGCAGGTAGCGTATTTTTTATAAACCGATGTGATTTCGGTTAAATCAAATGGCTCTCTAATTAGCCCTTTTGAAGGCGATGCTTTTTTACACTCTAAAATAAACTGTGTGCCTGGGGCGGCTAATGCTTTGTAAAAACTACGGCTTGTAGGCACTGCAAGGTGTTTAAAGCTTTCAAGCGGGCGTGCGGCTTTACGCTCAATTAGTTCTAATTTTTTATCAGCAACAATTTTGTCTAATACATTAGCCATTACTTACCTCAATAATTGCATTTAGTGTGTTCATGGCTTGCCCTGAACTTAATAATGTTTGTACTTGCTTTGCCCCTTCTTTTAACGTTTCTGCTTTACCTGTTAGGTATAAAAGGGCAGTTACGTTAACCACAATGGCAGCATTATGTGCATCTGTGCCTTTGCCTTGTAAGATGGCAAGGCTAGCATTTGCGTTGTATTGTGGGCCTTCACCAGCGAGTTGTTCAAGTGAATAGTTTGCAAGGTCAAAGTCGCTTGGGTTTAGTGTGTACTGTGTAAGCTCGCCATTATTCAGCTCAACTACCGTTGTTGGACCGTGTAGAGCTATTTCGTCAGTGCCCGAGCCGTGAACAATCATAGCGCGCTTTGTGCCAAGGGTTTTAAGTGTTTGTGCCATTGGCATACATAACGCTTCATTGTACACACCTAACAATTGCACATCAGGTGCTGCTGGGTTAGCAAGCGGGCCTAAAATATTAAAAATAGTGCGTGTTTTAAGCGCTGTACGCACGCCCATCGCATGGCGTACGCCACTGTGATAGTGCGGTGCAAACAAAAAGGTAAAATTGGTTTGCTCAAGGCATTTTGCTGCCTGCTCTGGGCTCATATCTATATTAATGCCCAACGCTTTTAGTAAGTCGGCAGAGCCTGAATTACTCGATACACTGCGATTACCATGTTTTACCATGTTGATGCCGGCAGCAGCGGCAACTATGGCTGCTGTTGTGCTTATATTAATTGTGTTTGAGCCATCGCCGCCAGTGCCACAGCTATCAGCAAGTTGTGTACTGCTGGTAGTAAAAGCAACAGCGTTTTCGCGCATTGAGGCTGCAGCACCTGCTATTTCATCGCTTACTTCGCCTTTAATTTTAAGGCTTATTAGTAGGGCGGTTAGCTCAATCTCGCTCATGTTACCTTGCATTATTTCATCAAACAGTGCTTTGGCGTCTGCGTAGCTTAATGATTGCCCTGTAATTAGTTGTTCAATAGCGTGTTGAACATTTATGGGTTGTTCTGGTTGTGTACTCATAATGTCCTCTATTATTTGGCACGTGTTAAGTAAGCGACACTTTGCTGAAGTAGCATTGCGCCGTTTGGCGTCAGTATTGATTCTGGATGAAATTGATAGCCCAATGCGTTGTCATCATGATGATAAATAGCCATTGGGATATCTTCGTACTGGGCAATAACCTTTATATTATCAGGCACTTTTGTTGCCATTAATGAATGGTAACGTGCTACAGGCATTGTATTGCCCATACCATCAAATACAGGATGTTCGCCTAAATTAATAATTGAAGACTTACCATGTACGGTTTCACCTGCGTGACCGATTACTCCGCCATAGCTTTGTGTTAATGCTTGTTGGCCTAAACAAATGCCTAGCATTGGGAAGTGGCCTTTAGAGAGCTCAATAAGCTCCATTAAACAGCCTGCATCGCTTGGTGTGCCAGGACCTGGGGAAAGTACTAAGAGTACTTGTCCTTGCTCTTGGCGCATTTTATTAAAAATAACCTCAGCGCTAATGTTGTTTCTGTAAACAACAAGTTCGCAGCCAAGCATCGTAAGCTCATCAACTAAGTTATATGTAAATGAGTCAAAGTTATCTAAAAAATAGATTTTAATAGGATTCGCTTTACTCATTTTATACCGCCTTATACGTAGATTTTATGGCGGTGATAACCGCTTGTGCTTTAGCGCGAGTTTCGTTTGCTTCTGAAATAGGATCTGAGTCAAACACTACACCTGCACCTGCTTGCACGTAGGCTATGTTATTTTTAACAAAAGCAGAGCGAATAACAATACAGCTATCCATTGCGCCATCACCGGTTAAGTAACCTACAGCGCCGCCATAACTGCCACGGCGCTTACCTTCAGTTTGACGAACAAGCTCAGCAGCACGTACTTTTGGTGCACCAACAAGGGTGCCCATGTTCATACACGCTTGGTAAGCATGCAGTGCATCAAGTTCTGGTTTTAGTGTGCCAACAACGCGTGAAACTAAATGCATTACCTGTGAATAGCGGTCTACTTTTAATAACTCTTTGGCAAAACGAGTACCTGCAACACTAATGCGGGCTACGTCGTTACGGGCTAAATCGACAAGCATTAAATGCTCGGCGCGCTCTTTTTGATCGTTTCTTAGTTCCAGCTCAATGCGGCTGTCTAAGTCGGGGTTTATTTGCCCATTAGCAAATTTGCCACGTGGGCGAGTGCCAGCAATTGGGTAGACTTCTACTTGCTGATTACTTACGTCGTACTTAAGGGCCGACTCAGGAGACGCGCCAAATAATGCAAAGTCTTCATCGCGCATATAAAACATGTAAGGGCTTGGGTTTTGCTTTTTAAGCTGGCTATACGCATGTAAAGAATCAGGGCAAGGTAGTGAAAATGTACGCGACGGCACTACCTGAAAAATATCACCATCAACAATATTCTTTTTAAGCTTAACAACTTGCTCGCAATACGTTTCGTCGCTTATATCAACGCTTACTTCACATTCGCCACTTTGCATATCCGCACTAAATTCTGCTGCGTTATCGCAAAGCGTATTTAAGCGCTCAAGCTCTTTACCTACTTCAAAGCAGTTAGCGTGTACGTCTGGGCCATTAAATACATTACCAATGAGTTCGGTTGTTTGCTTTTGATGATCAATAACAACTAACGTTTCAGCTAAATAAAATACGTAATCTGGGCAGGTGTTTTCGCCATCAGGTACATCACTTAATTGCTCAAAGTTTGCCACCATGTCGTAGGCAAACACACCGCCTAAAAATACCGAAAACGGATTTTCGGTAGTGCTTTGAATACTGTTAATACAGGTACGAAGAGCGCTGAAAGCGTTATCGGCAACAAGCTTACTTGCTTCGTCTATATCGCTGCTGGTGTCTTGGTAGTTAAGTGTAAGCGTTGTGTCGTTTAATTGTGAATCACAGCTCTTAACATTTGCTTGTAAGTAGCTTAATAATTGCTTGCCGTTATTAGATTGCGCGCTAACAGTTACCGTTTTACCCTTACATACAATGCGCAGGGCGCTATCAACTAAAATTAAGCTTTTTACACTGTCTTTAGAATCAATCTCAGCCGATTCAAGCAGTAGTGAGTTAGGCTTATCAAGTGCCGCGTATAATGCAAGAGGGCTACTAATATAGTCGCGTACTTGCGTAATGCTTGTTACTTCGCCTGGTGTGGTAGTTATATGACTAAAAATCAAACCTCATTCCCTCAAAAAATTAAACCCCGCAGTGCTTTTGCAATGCGGGGTTTGAATAACGATATCTAAATTACAAACAGATCATTACCGTCCCGCTATATCAGGCGCCACCACCAACGATGTGTAAGAGTAAGACCGTTATTCATGTTTTTCTGCCTCAAAATTTATTAAATATTTTTAACGTATACGTTTCGTAAAATTTAGTTATAAAAAAACCCGCATAGTTGCGGGTTTTGAATTTTTGCTAGACACGACAATTCATCACCCGAAAATTACGAGTGCCACCACCAAATAGTGTTTAAGTTTGAATTGATCATTATTGTTAATTCTTAATGTGTCTGAAAGTGGTTACAGTAAAACGTATCTTATGCTTTTGTGTCAAGTGTTTATTTAAAACAATTTAGTCAAAAAAGTTGTTATACTTACATAAACACCAGTAACCCTTAATTTTAAGCAGTTTTCTTTTGATAAAATACGATTTACATAGCCATACTACACATTCAGACGGGCGTTTGACGGTTGAAGAATTATTGCATCGCGCTGTTGATAAAAATATTGATGTGTTTGCTATTACCGATCATGACACTGTGGCGGCTATTAAGCCTGCTCAGCAATTTATTGAAGCAGAAAACTTACCGCTTTCATTAATAACGGGTACCGAAGTGTCTACCAAATGGGAAAGCTTCGAAATTCATATTGTAGGTTTAAATATTGATATTAATAATATTGACCTTACCTCTTTATTATCGGCTCAGCAGCAAAAGCGAGAAGAGCGTGCACTAGAAATTGGCGCACGCCTTGCAAAAAATGGTTTTGATGGCATTTACGAGCAAGCTAAAGAGCTGGCAAAAGACGCGCAAATTACGCGCGCACATTTTGCACGTGCCCTTATTGAGCGCGGTGTAGCTAAAAATTTCCCGGGTGTTTTTAAAAAGTACTTAGGGCGCGGCAAAACAGGCTACGTACCTAGTTGCTGGTGCACCATGCAAACCGCTGTAGAGGCAATACATGCCGCTGGTGGTGTTGCTGTACTTGCTCACCCAAGTAGCTATCAAATGTCAAACAAGTGGCTACGCAAATTATTAGTAGAATTTAAAAGTGTAGGAGGAGACGCAATGGAAGTTGCACAACCTCAACAGGCGCCAAGCGAACGTCAATTTTTAGGTGAACTCAGCCGTGAGTACGAACTACTTTGCTCGCAAGGGTCTGATTTTCATTTTCCGACAAGCTATTTAGAGCTTGGCAAAAATTTATACTTACCGAAAGACTGCCAAGGTGTTTGGCAAGTTTGGGAAGGACAAGAAGGGGCATTAACATGAGTCAATTATTCCATATTCATCCTGATAACCCGCAACCAAGACTGATTAGTCAAGCCGTTGATATTATTAAACAAGGCGGTGTTGTTGTTTACCCAACAGATTCGGGCTATGCCATTGGCTGTAACATTGGTAATAAGCAAGCCAAAGAGCGCATAGAGCGTATTCGTGGTATTGAAAAAAACGATAATTTTACGCTAGTTTGCCGTGATTTATCGGAGCTATCTACTTATGCACGTGTAGATAACCAGCTATTTAGATTAATTAAAAATAATACGCCAGGGCCTTATACCTTTATTTTTAAAGGCACAAAAGAAGTCCCTAAGCGTTTATTAAACGACAAGAAAAAAACCATTGGCATGCGTGTAATTGAACACCCAATTGCTTGTGCGTTACTTGCCGAACTTGGCGAGCCATTAATGTCGTGTTCTTTAATTTTACCCGGGCAGCAGTTTACTGAATCTGATCCGGATGAAATATTAGAGCGATTAGATAAACACGTTGATTTAATTATTCACGGTGGCCATTTAGCCGAGCAAGCAACCACAGTAATCGACTTGTCGGAAGATGAAGTTAAAATATTGCGTGTTGGCTGTGGTGATACAAGCCCGTTTGAGTAATAACAAGTGAGCGAAAGTACTGCTGATACAAAAAGTAGTGAAAAGCCAGTGCAGCAGAAGCTGCCACTGGCTTTTTTGCATGGTAAAGCGGTTGTAGATAAACCAGAAGACTTATATATCCCGCCCGATGCGCTCGAAATAATATTAGAAACCTTTGAAGGCCCGCTCGATTTACTGCTTTATTTAATTAAAAAGCATAAGCTTGATGTGCTCGATCTTTCTATTTTTAGTATTACAGAGCAGTATGTAAGTTATGTTGAAATGATGACCGAGTTTCAACTCGAACTTGCCGGTGAATATTTAGTAATGGCTGCGTTACTTGCACAAATTAAGTCGCGCTTATTACTCCCTGTTCACGAAGAACTTGAAGAGGAAGAAGACCCTCGCGCTGAGCTTATTAAACGCCTGCAAGAATATGAGTTATTTAAAAAAGCCGCCGAAAACCTCGATGATATCCCCCGTGTTGGGCGTGATATTTTTATAGCGCATGCCGCTATGCCAATAAATGAAGACACAAGTCATAACCTCCCTGATATTGAACTTAAAGACTTAATGCTGGCGTTGAGTGATGTTATGGCGCGAGCAAAAACGTTTGAACATCATCAAATTACTGCTGAAGTACTCTCAACCCGAGAGAGAATGAGCCAAATATTACAACAGCTATCGAAAGCAAATTCAGCAGTGGTATTTAATGCGCTTTTTACGCCTGATGAAGGGCGTAGTGGTGTTGTGGTTAGTTTTATAGCCATGCTAGAGCTCATTAAAGAAGGACTTGTTACTTGTTTGCAAGTAAGCCCAGAGAGCTTAATTTATGTCAGCTTGAGCGAGCAATCAACCCTATAAACTTATCTGTTTAATCCTCAACTTCTAAAACTGACTTTAATTATCAAAGTTCTGTGCGTATACGCACGTAAAGTGTTTGTAAATGCTATTTTCATTTACGGCTATGCACTATATTGTAACGTCATAGCATTATAGGACTTTACACATGTTTAAAAATACACCTTCATCTTACGGACTTGTCGCCATTATTTTACATTGGCTCATGGCGTTGACTATTTTTGGCCTGTTTGGTTTAGGTTTATATATGGTTGAGCTTACTTATTACGATAGCTGGTATAAAGGCTCGCTCGATTTACATAAAAGCATAGGTATTACGCTGGTGGCCGTATTTTTATTTAGAATTTTATGGCGTGCTTTATCTACACAACCTAAACCATTAGCTGAAAGTAAAGGCATGAACCAATTAGCGCATACGGCGCATATTGTTATGTATATTATTTTGGGCGTTATTGTTGTTGCAGGGTATTTGATATCAACCGCAGACGGACGTCCAATAGAAGTGTTTACCTTATTTAACGTATCAGCCCTTGATTTTGCTTTTGATGACCAAGCCGATATTGCAGGAAAAGTACATTATTATGGTGCATGCACATTAATAGGGTTTGCAGTACTTCATGCACTAGGGGCGTTAAAACATCACTTTATCGATAAAGATAAAACCTTAATCAGAATGATCAAACCATTAAAGGATGATTAAAATGAAAAAATTATTAGTAAGCACAGCCGTTTCGGCTGCAATGATGTTATCGGCAACAGCCGCTAATGCAGCTGATTATGTAATTGATACGAAAGGCGGGCACGCATCTGTTAACTTTAAAATTAAACACTTAGGTTACAGCTGGTTATATGGTCGTTTTAATACTTTTGACGGCACATTTAGTTACGATGCTAAAAATCCTGATGCGTCAAAAATTATGGTAAATATTGACACCACAAGCCTTGATTCTAACCATGCAGAGCGTGATAAGCACCTACATGGTAAAGATTTTTTAAATGTGGATAAATACCCAAAAGCGACATTTAAAAGCACCAGCATTAAATTTGATGAAGATGGTGAAGAGGCCGACGTAACCGGCGAATTTACGCTGCATGGCGTAACTAAAACTATTACCTTTGAAATAGATAAAGTGGGTGAAGGTAAAGATCCGTGGGGTGGATACCGCGTAGGTTTTGAAGGCGAAACCAGCCTTAAACTTACCGACTACGGTATTGATTACAACTTAGGGCCTGCATCTACTCATGTTGATATTATTTTATCAATAGAAGGCGTTCGTAAGTAATACAGTTATTGAATATAAAAACGCCACTTACTGTGGCGTTTTTTTTGCTTAACAGAAACTCAAATTAAGCGACTTTGAATTTGTTTATTTTGTGCTATTAATACGTGACTTTAATAGAGGCCTTAAATCCTCAGGCAACCAGCGCATAAGTAAATCGTTATAAGCCTGCGTTTTTTTAATAACTTTAAGCTGCTCATTAAGAATAGCGATGTCTTTTGCGCCTTGCTCGTTTTTAGTACAACCAATAAAGCCATAACTGAGCGCTGGAGATTCGGTTAATGGACGCTGCGTTAAGTTTTCTTCAAAGTGCATTGATTTAGCTAAATAGTAATGCTCGCTTGGGTAACCCAGTAAAATATCAATTCGTTTTAGGTTAAGCATATATGTAAGGCTCGCTAGGCTATCGCGTGTGGGTCTAATTACTAAATCAATGTTGGGTGTACTGTTTATTAAAGTATCTATTTCTTGGCCGTAAGAGCGGCTCATAGAAACTCCAAGAGTTAGTTTTTTATCTTGTATTAAATTGAGTAGTGATACTTCTTTTGATTCCGCTATATTTAGCGCTTTGGCCAGCTTTTTATGCATTGCTATTGAAGGCGAGAGGCCCGTTGTTGAGCTTTCGTCTGTGAAATAAATATGCTCTTTTCTGTAATCATTTTTATAAAGCGATAACGCACAAACATTATTTGAAGTATTAGACAGCTCTTGAATTACTTTACCTGAGGGGATAAGCATGCGGTTAAAGGTAATATTAGGAAGTTGTTTTTCAAGTAAAGAAATTATGCTTTCGTCACGGCCTTGGTGTTGATATTGACCATTTAAAATATAATAAGGTGCAAAATCGTGCGCTAGCCAGTTTATGGTTCTAGCATTGCTTATTGAGCTCAGACAGAAAAAAAGTAAGAAAGTTAAAAATATACGGAGCATTACAACAGCTACCAGTAATTATTATTGTAAAACTATTGTAACCAATAAAGGGCTAAAAAGTAAAATGCCAGCAACAAGGCTGGCATAATATCTTATCAATAATTGCAATAATAGAATGGCAATTAAAGTTATATGTTGCTTAGTTAGCTTTTAGCCACTTAACAAACTGGCGTGCATCACTCGCTTTTTGAAATAATGCATTTTTTAAACCTTGTGTATCACTGAAGATTACACGATGTTTGTTTACTGAAATTGATTGCACTGGATGTGCTATTTGGATCATAGACCCGTTATATTTATAAGACATAATAAAACTCACTTTATTCTTGTTATTTATTCTGCGCTATATTTGTATAGCAAATTGCAGTCAATAAATTAACGATGTTGTGTTTAGCTTCATTACAGTGTTGACGATCTTTATGACACTTTTGCGATGATAGTAAAAAATCATCTCGGTATTATTCAAGGGGTTCTCGCCGTACAATAACTTAGCTTTCAAATATACGTTTTGCGGGGCTTACTGGATCAGGGTAAATGGTTAACCGCGGCGGTTTCTTTAAACCAGAGAGGGAAGGTAACTTATATATAAATTGTGCGCAAGCTATTTATTATAAAAATATTTATAATAAATCTTATCAACTGCTTACAAAGCCCATTTTTAGTTACCAAAGGATAAGTATGAATTACCTAATAGTGAGTGATATTTATGGTTTAACCCCTGCTTTAAGTAAGTTATCACAGGCAATTAGTTCAAATTTAGTGATTGTTGACCCATACAATAACAAGATTCAAGCTATTGAAAATGAACAAGATAGTTATAATAATTTTATACAGCAGTGTGGCCATGACAAATATACGGACAAACTTCTAGAATGCTTTGAGAGTTTAAAAGTGCCGACCACATGTATTGCGTTTAGCGCAGGGGCAAGTGCAGCATGGCGGGCACAGTTATTAACAGGCAATACACACCTTAAAAAGTTAATTGGCTTTTATCCGTCGCAAATTCGTAATTATTTAGCGTTAGATGCAAATGTACCCTGTGAATTCATATTCCCAGAAAGTGAGAGTCACTTTAATGTTGATGAAGTTATTAAAGCTTTAAGCACCAAAGCGGGTGTTAAGTGCTATAAAACCAATTTTTTGCATGGTTTTATGAACGAGTACTCAACCAATTTTAATGCGCAAGGGCTGGTTGAATATAGTAGCTATATAAAACAGAGCAGCCGTTAAAGCGTGTTTAGCTGCTTTTTATTAATATCAGGAAAATCAGTACGGGTATTATATTTTGCATACAGCGTTGTAAAAATGCTGCTGCCGGATAACTTATCTAACTCTTTTATAAAGGTTTTAGCACTAGAACGAGCGGGTCTACAGCATGTTTGATACTGTTTTATTATACCCGCGACAGATAAACCTTGTTTTTGTAGCTTAAGGTCGGCCTGTGCAAAAAAAGCCGCACCCGTCCAATAAACACGTTGCTGGGCGCGTTGTTTCCACATATCGGCAGAGAGCTTATTAAGTGGCTGTGTTTTAGTTTTGGTTTGCAGGCGGGCACGATCAAATCCTGCATTTAAACGTTGTACAAACTGTGGCTGGGTGATTATACCGCTGTCACGCATTATTACGTTTTGCATATAACTGGCAAAACCCTCGCTTAGCCAAAAACCGGAGTAGGGAAGTAGCGGCAAATATAAATGCGAAAGTTCATGGTATAGCGTCCAATCTTTAGTGAATGCATTTAAACTGGCGTAGCGATCTATATGTAGTTCAATCCCATCGGGGTTATTGCGCTTAACTGTAGCCCAAGGTACAGGCTCAAAAGCAAAGTATTGCGGTTTTAAATAAATAGGCAATGTGGTTTGTTTTAAAGGCCCCAGTGTATTTTGTGTTTTTTCAACACTTTGATTAACCCATGTAGATACTGTGTTTTGAGCATTACTTGAGAGCGAGCTAAGGTTATGTATGACTACTTCAGCGGCTAATACGTTAAAAGAGCTGATTGATAGTAGCAGTACAAAAAAGTATTTCATTAAAATGCTCCACTGTAATTTAATAACTGGTACGCTAGGGTTAACATACAAGACCAACTAAATGGATAAATAATCACGCCTAATTCTTTATTTTTTAAAATGATAGTAACTATAAAAGTACAAATACAGACACTTCTAGCTAAGCATGGTTTAATCAATTAATCGTTATTTTAAGTTAGGTTTTAGCCATGACGTATCAGCATATTCAAGTTCCTGAGCACGGCCAAAATATCACTATTGATGCACAAGGACATTGGCAAATACCGTTAGAACCTATCATTGCTTTTATTGATGGCGATGGCGTGGGGCTGGATGTTATGCCGGTGATGCGCCACGTTGTTGATAGTGCAATTGAGCATTGTTATAAAAGTGCACGGAAAATTCATTGGATGCGAGTTTATAATGGCGAGCAGGCCGCAAAGCTGTATGACGGTGACTGGTTCCCGCAAGAAACAATTAACGCGGTACGTGCTTGCAAAATTGCCATAAAAGGGCCGTTAACCACACCACTGGGTGGTGGCTTTCGATCGCTTAATGTTGCACTCAGGCAAGAAATGGATTTGTTTGTAAATATGCGAACTATAAAAGGCTTTAGCGCACTTCCTTCTCCTTTAAAAAATCCTTTTTTAACAAACATAACAGTGCTTCGTGATAGCAGCGAAGACGTGTACTCAGGTATTGAGTGGCAAGCAGGCAGTGTAGAAAGTGAAAAAATGCTCGATTTTTTATGTGAGGAAATGGGCGTAACCCGCTTAAGGTTTTCACAAGAATGCGGTATTGGTATTAAAAATATATCTAAAGAAGGCTCTGAGCGACTAATGCGCTTTGCCATTAACTATGCACTTAAAAACGATAGTGAATCATTAACGCTAGTGCATAAAGGCAATGTACTTAAATTTACCGATGGGGCATTTAAGCGTTGGGGGTATGCACTTGCACAAAGCGAATTTAATGCCACTGCACATGAAAATGGGCGTTGGCTGCAAATAGAGCGAGTAAATCAAGCACCTCTAATTATTAAAGAAGTTATAGCCGACAACATGCTGCAGCAATGTTTAATGCACCCAGAGCAATTTGATGTAGTGGTGACGACTAATCAAAATGGTGACTTTTTAGCGGATATGCTGAGCGCACAAGTTGGCGGTGTTGGCATAATGCCTGCTGCAAATTTAAATAACGATGTCGCATTTTTTGAGCCTACACACGGCACGTTTGAACGTATAGCAGGGCAAAATAAAGCAAACCCCAGCAGTAGTATTTTAAGTGCGGTATTAATGCTTAAATTTATGGGATGGGACGAGGCCGCATTACTAATAGAAAATGCGTTAGAGCAAACATTTAAAAGCGGTGAAGTAACCTTTGATTTAGCGCAAGAGCAGAGCGATAACTCAAGTATTCATAACTCGACAACCTTAACTTGTACTGGCTTTGCAAAGAAGGTTATCGAGCACTTTTAAACACATTCATTATTAAGCTGCTGAGGCAGTTTTTACTCTGTGCATGCAAGGGCGGTTGGTTAACTGCGCTGCACGATGGTAAATCTCATGTGCTTGAGGTTCATCGCACTGCGTACCACTAAGCGTATCCATTAACGCAACAACAATAATTGCAGGAACCTGGCAGCAATATTCGTCTAAAACGGCTTCTGTCGTTTGTGCATCAACATGGCAAAGTGGGTGGTTTTTAAGTTGGTATGCGTTTAGCAATGTATCCACTTCTAATACATCATTTGGTTGGTGCTTTGTTTTACGGCATTTACAACCAAACTCATCAACTAAAGTAGCTAATGCTTGGTAAGTTTCAGTGGTGTTAGTTTTTGCGCATAACTGCTCTTCAATAAACTGATGTAAGTTAGCATCAATAAATAACCCGTCTTGTTGTGTGAAGCTTGATGTTGTCATAATTATTACTCTTAGTTTGTTGGCTTAACTTCACTCTAGCGCTAAGTGTATTATTAATGAAATTGTTGTTTTCAATAACTGACATTGATTTCATCAATAGTAAGTTTTAAGACTAAATAAAAAAATAGAAAACATACCTAAATTATACTAATTAATTTGGTGCAGAGCGGTAAAAACGTGCACAAAACTGGAACAAGGGGATTAGTTGATGAGTTAAGGTGGATGCTTAGTTAATTGTTTTTATTGAGTTTTAATTGTTTTATGAAGTTGGTACTAAGCTTGCTAATCATACACTGTAGGTAGACTCCTATATCGACGATTTCCAAAAGCGCCATGGTATTTTCCCAAAGTTGAATACCACGGCGCTTTTTTATTTTGAGCATTTATTTTATTTAGTCGTTACAGTAGCAATAACAATAGTAATGTTAAATTTTAATAAAGTAGGGAATAGCCACTAAAATAGCGCCTACAATCAACAGCATGCTCACACTGCTCATAAAATACGGAAATACCAATAGCGATAAACCAATGCAAAGTGGCACTACGGCTTTTTTTCTTCGCCCGTAAGTAAGGTAGCCAATACCAATGCCGCCAAACAAAACACTCCACGCAATTATTGATGCACTATCCATTTGTAAATTACCTATTTTGAAATACTGATTTAAATTACGACCGACATAGCCAGCTTTTCAATACCATGTGAAGGAGTCCATCTTTTAAATTCCACGAAGCCATGCTTTTTATATAGATTTATTGCAGGAGTATTAGCAACCGCAGTCTCCACTATTGCATGAGAAAAATCATCCATCGCTAAAACATAACTTATTAGCTTACTTGCGATACCTTTTTTAAAATGACTAGGATCAACGGTTAAACTACAAATATCTAAACACTCGTTGTTTGTATCTACTTCAATAACGGCTGCTAAACATTCATTTTCGCTGTAGCCATAAAAGGTTGTTTCTGATTTTTTTATACCTCTAATATTACGCGCTAAAGGAGGAAAGTTATGCGCGCCGATCAGTTTAGCCTCTATAGCATAGGACTTTTGAAAGACAGCAAAAATTATATTTGCAGTATCGTTATTCTTATTATTAAGTTTGTTTATCATTATATTCTTCTAATGAAAGTAAAGCTTGGACAGTATGCGCGATAGTAAAATACTTGGTGTTTGATGTGATGAAAATAATAATTTATCTATCTGCAATCGTTTTAGCAAACGCTAATAACTCACGCCTTAACCATTGGTGCGCTGGCGCATGGTGTAGCAGTGGGCTCCATATCATTTTTACCTCAATAGGCACTATTTGGAATGGCACCGGGCTGATTACCAAATCAGTATGAGAGGTTAATAACTTAGCTTGCCTGCGCGGTAGGGTGGCAATAAGTTGCTCTGATTGGCAAAGCAGGCTTGCAACCATATAGTGGCGAGTGAAAACTCGTATTTTACGGGTTTGTTCTAGTTGCCAAAGCGCTTCATCTACCCAGCCTAATTTTTGCTTTCCTGATTTATTAGTAACAGCGGCCTCTGGTCCCCAGCCTGCACGGTTTACCCAAATATGTTCTTTTTGTAAGTAGTCGTCTAACCCTGAATGTTGTAAAAATGTATTTTTAGGATGCGTTAAACAACAGTAGTTATCGCGCCAAACACTGGCCTGATGAAACGAGCGAGGGAGACCGTTAAAGCGGTTTATAGCTAAATCAATAGTGCCTTTTTCCATGTCTTGCAGGTTTACGTCGCTTGGGCTCAATACATCAAAATTAATACCGGGGTTTTTACTAAGCTGCGCCGTTATAAAAGGGGCTATTAAGGTCGACTCTATATAGTCGTTTGCCATTATTCTAAACGTAACTTCAGCGGTCGCAGGGTTAAATTGCTCACTAGGCTGCGTAATAGCTTCGGCCATTTTTAAGAGCGCCTCAACTTCAGGCTTTAACGCAAGTGCCTTTGCCGTTGGCGTCATAGAGCCTGCGGCACGCACAAGTAGCGGGTCGTCAAATAAATCGCGCAAACGTTTTAATGCGTTACTCATAGCCGGTTGCGTAAGCGCGAGTTTATTTGCAGCTTTCGACACACTTTTTTCATCTATTAACACATTTAAATAAACAAGAAGGTTAAGATCGACATTTCTTATATTCATATGGGCGTGTTGGCCTTTCAGGGTTGAAATTTGTTCAATCTAGGGGCGATTTAATCGCGGCGCGAGGTTTGCCACCTAGTGGGCTAAGTAAAAATCGAGCAACAAAGAGTTAATCGTCCCTAGAAAGAACCCTATGGGCAGTGTGTATTTGGCCTTTATGCAGCGTTAAAGTACATTTATGGGGAGCCACCACACTACATGTACTTTGCCTTGCTTATAAACCAAATACACGGCTGCAAAATTAACCTCGAAAGGTCAATACGCCCAATAAATTCTATTTATATGGTTTATTAATTATCTAAATTAAAGCCTGCTTGCTAAGGTGTAAACAATTAATAAAAATAACCGCCATAACTGGCATCAATATAAGTGCTGTATTTATGCAAAATAGGCTAACACATCAATCTAATAATACGCTGCAAAACGTTATTGCCAGTAAGCTTGCACGATCTGTTTTTGCTGGATTTGAGGCGATGTTTTCGCAATTTTTAAATATTACACTGGGTGCACAAAGCCGTTTTGAACAACGACAGTACCATAGTGTGCAAAGTGCTATGCGTGAACGTTTACAAGTGTATGAGCGCGAAGTGAAAAACGTGAGTGAAGCCGTGAGAGTTATTGCTTATGCTGAGCTTACTTGCCCGCAAACGTGGCAGTTAGCTAAAAATATTTACGGCGATATGGTACAAAATCACGAAAACAAACCTATTGCGCATACTTTTTTTAATTCAACGTTTGGCGCAATTTGGGACGATAAAAAAATTCGTACTGTGCATTTGTTTGTATTAAAAGCAAAGTATCGTAGTGAGCCGCGCTCTTATGAAAGCTTAGTGAGCAGGGTATCGCTACATAATGGGTTTAATAACGCCGTTAAAACGCTTATCACTAATCAAGTATTTAGAGTGCCGTTTAGTCATTTAGAACTTGATGTAGCCACATTACAAAGTACGTTAATGCAAGGCGCTAAGCAGCAATGCAAACAGGTGTACGAACTTATAAATTTAAACGACGGTTATATTGAATACGCCAACTCATTATTTTTTAGAAACAAAGCCTGTTATTTAATTGGGCGCTGCATTGCTAAAAATGGCGACAATATGCCTTTTGCTATCGCTATTTTAAATACCGATGAGGGACTAAAGCTTGATGCTGTAATGATGGGCGCCGATCAATTAAGTTTATTATTTGGCTTTGCACGCACCTATTTTATGGTTGATACCGATAAGCCCGCTCGTTATGTAGATTACTTAAGTGTGTTAATGCCACACAAACAACGCTTTGAGTTATTTAACGCCATTGGTTTTATAAAGCACGCCAAAACTGAGTTTTATCGGTATAAGGTCGATACGACTAAAAATAGCCCAGCCAACTTCAAGTATGTCACAGCACCAGGGACGCCAGGTATGGTAATGCTGGTATTTACTATTGAAGGGCTAGATTACGTTTATAAAGTAATTAAAGACAAATTTAGTGCGCCAAAAACAGCCACCAAAGCACAAGTGATAGACAAGTATAACTTTGTAAAACAAGCCGATAGGGTTGGGCGTTTGGTAGACACACACGAATTTAGATATTTAGCGTTTGATTTAAGCCGTTTTAGCGATGAATTGCTTGAGCAGATGAAAAGCCAAATTGGCAGCAGCATAGTTATATCTGGCAAGGCACTCATTTTAAAGCACGTTTATGTTGAGCGTAAAATGACCCCGCTTAATTTATATATTAACCAATGCGATAACAAAACCCTAGAACGAGTAATGCATGACTACGGTAAAGCAATTAAAGAGTTAGCGGGCGCTAATATATTTCCGGGCGACATGCTAATGAAAAACTTTGGCGTAACGCGATGGGGGCGAGTGGTGTTTTACGACTTTGACGAAATTTGCCCGCTTACCGATTGCAACTTTAGAGAGGTTCCACAAACCCAAAATGCACTTGAAGAGCTAAGTAGTAACTCGTATTTTGATATAGCTGAAAACGATATATTTCCGAGCCAATTTAAGGTGTTTTTTAGTGCCAACGAGGTTGCGTTTAATTATTTTAATAATGAGCACAGTAACTTGTTTTTAGCGACGTTCTGGCAGGATTGTCAGCAACAAGTACATAATGGTTATCTACCCGATGTTTATCCTTATAAACAAAGTTGGCGCTTTTGAGGTTGTTTGAATCTGTGTTCATCCCCATCTATATGTTATTACAGTTTTTAAACTTGGAGCAACAATGAAATATATTTCTCATGAAGATGGCAACCTTGCATTTAGTGAAACCGAAAAGCCGGTTTTAAAGAGCCATGAAGTACTTGTTAAAGTTGCAGCAATAGGTGTAAACCGTGCAGACAGTATGCAGCGCCAAGGTAAATACCCGGCCCCTGCGGGAGATAGCCCTATTTTAGGTTTAGAATGTGCGGGTACAGTTACTGAGCTTGGAAAAGATGTAGATAAAAGCTGGCTAAACAAGCGTATTTTTACATTGTGCTCTGGTGGTGCTTATAGCGAATATGTAGCAGTTGATGCAAAACAGCTTATGGAATTACCCGATGATGTAACAATGGCTGAAGGCGCTGCAATAAGCGAAGTGTATTTAACGGCATTTGGCGCGTTATTTGAGCTTGGTAAATTACAAAAAGGGCAAACAGCGCTTATTCATGCAGGTGCTAGTGGTGTGGGCGGTGCAGCAATTCAAATGGCTAAAAGCGCAGGTGCTACCGTAGTTATTACCGCTGGTACGGATGATAAATGCCAACACGCAAAAGAACTCGGTGCCGATCATGCAATTAACTACAAAACCACCGACTTTGTAGAATATATGAAAGCAAATGAGTTAACAGCAAATGCAATTGTAGATCCTGTTTCGGGTAGTTACTTAAATAAAAATGCCGCTATTGCAGCCATGGATTGCCAAATTGTGATGCTTGCATTTTTAGATGGACGTTTTGCAGAGGTTGATTTTGCGGCGCTTTTACAAAAGCGTATTTCGTTTCATGCCTCAACGCTTAGAAATCGTAGTATTGAGTTTAAACGTCAGGTGCGCGACGACTTTGTAGCGCGTTTTTACAATGATATTGCCACTAAAAAGTACGACTTTAACTTGTATAAAACATTGCCTTGGAGCGACGCAAACGAAGCCCATGCTATTTTAGAGCGTAATGAAAACGCAGGAAAAGTGGTTTTACTTGTAGAGTAACTCTTTAATTTTAGGGTTTAGCCCATATACTAAGCCCTATAAAAAACACTTAAGGTTTAATAATGAATCCAATACTAGAAATACTTAAAGAGCACAATGTAAGCGACGAAAAAGTTAAAGCATTGTTTGAAGCGTTTACTCAAAACCCAATGATGGCAATGGCGCTTGTTCAAGAGCTTGGTATTCCGCCAGAAAAGCTACAGCAACTAATGGCAGTCGTGATGACTCAACCGCATCTTATTAAAGAAGCGACTGACGAACTTGGTTTAGATTTTGAAAAAGTAAAAGAAGCGAAAGAAAAACTAAATCAATAATTTGTTATGTCATGAAACAAAAATAAATAAAAAAGCATAAGTATTTACTTATGCTTTTTTAGTTGGCTTATTCTTTTATGACTACTCTTTTGGAAGTAGTACTGTGTCGATAACATGAATTACGCCGTTGCTTGCTTTTACATCAGCTTTTACAACTTTAGCGTCATTTATCATTACGCCCATGCTGTCGGCTTTAACCATAACTGATTGGCCTTGTAGTGTTTTCGCACTATCTACCTTCATTACATCGGCTGCCATCACTTTTCCAGACACTACGTGATAAGTTAATACCGCCGTTAGCTTATCTTTGTTTTCAGGCTTGAGTAACATTTCTACAGTGCCTTCAGGTAATTTAGAAAATGCAGCATCTGTTGGTGCAAAAATAGTAAAGGGTCCTTTACCTTGCAGTGTTTCAACTAAACCTGCGGCTTTAACAGCAGCAACAAGAGTAGTGAACGAACCATTTTCAACGGCTACTTCAACAACGTCTTTTTTCATACCATGATGATCAGCATAAGCCATTGTAGTAAATCCAAGGCTTGCAGTTGTAAACAATAATGCAGTAGTAATTTTCTTAAACATTTTATTTTTCCTTTAAGTTAATACCCGTTGGTTTCGTTAAATGTTACGACGCTCTAAATTTAATCGATCAATTAAAATTAGTAGTCAACATGTTTTGTTACATCATTGATTGAACTGCAGCTAAATAGCAAAGTCATATAAACAGTTACTTAATTAAAGACTTGTTCAATTGAAGGGAATAGGCATGAAATTAGTTTATAAGTTTTGGAAAAATAACCGCTCTCTTATCGTATTTATTGCACTGATGAGCGTATTTAGAAGCGCTGTAGCCGATTGGTACGAAGTGCCAACAGGCTCAATGAAACCAACAATTCAAGAAGGTGACAGAATACTTACCGATAAAATGGCCTACGATATTCGTGTCCCATTTACGCATATAAAACTACTTAAACTAGCGGACCCACAAACCGGTGATATTATTGTTTTTGACTCACAAGCTGCCGATAACCGTTTAATTAAACGTGTAATTGGTGTGCCAGGAGACACCGTTGCGCTTGAAAATAATGAGCTCATTATTAATGGTAAAAAACTTAATTATGCAGATCAGCAAAGCAACATAGACTCGCTTGATAAAATCGAAGATTTAAACGGATTAGCGCATTCGATAAGAGTGGCAAATATTCCTTCACGTTTATCGGGCTTTGACGCAATTACAATTCCTGATGATTATTATTTAGCAATGGGCGATAACCGCGACAATAGCGCTGACTCGCGTGTAATAGGTTTAATTCCGCGTAATGAGTTATTAGGAAAAGCAGAGCGCGTTATAGTCTCACTTGATTACGATAACTATTACCTACCAAGAAAAGACCGCGTATTGAAAAAGCTCAATTAAAAAAGATGATTAATTTTATAGTTAAAATATAACTGCCTATTTAGGCAGTCTACTTATATTTTTTTTTACAAGCGTGGTAAGAACACTACGTTCTTGTTCGGTATTTAATATACGACTAAACATTAATTTTGCCCATAAAAAAACCGCTGACATATCAGCGGTTTTTATAGTATGAGTAATATTACATTACGCGCATACCAGGCTCTGAGCCGTCATCTGGGTTAAGAATATAAATTTCTTTTCCGCCAGGGCCTGCTGCTAATACCATGCCTTCAGACATACCAAAGCGCATTTTACGAGGCTTAAGGTTAGCAACCATAACGGTTAGCTTGCCTTCGATATCCTCAGGTGCGTAAGCTGATTTAATACCCGCAAACACTTGGCGAGTTTCGCCGCCTAAATCAAGTGTTAGCTTAAGTAGTTTATCTGCGCCTTCTACGTGCTCTGCTTTAGCAATTTTAGCTACGCGTAGGTCTACTTTTGCAAAATCATCGAACTCAATCTCGTCGCTAATTGGCTCTTTTGCAAGCGGGCTGTTAGGGTCAATCGTTACTTTTGGTGCTAAGCTTTCTTTAGATTCTTCAACCATTTTGTTCACTTTATCCATTTCAACACGTTGCATTAACGGTTTAAATTTATTGATAGGGTGGCTTACTAGTGCATTTCGAACGCCGTCCCATGCAAGGTCGTCATTTAAAAACGCTTGTACGTTGTCTGCCATTCCTGGTAGCACGGGTTTTAAGTAAGTAATTAAAACGCGGAACAAGTTAAGACCAAGAGAACACACTTCGTGTGCTTCTTGTTGCTTAGTTTCGTCTTTAATTAATACCCAAGGTGCTGCGCCATCAATAAATTGGTTTGCTTTGTCGGCAAGCGCCATTATTTCGCGAATTGCGCGGCTGTAATCGCGGTTCTCGTAGTGTGTTGTAATGCTAGGTGCAGCAGCTTGAAACTCTGCTAACAGCTCTGGTTGCATAATAGTGTTGCTTAGCTTGCCATCAAACTTTTTAGTAATAAAGCCAGCACAACGGCTCGCTATGTTGACTACTTTACCTACTAGGTCTGAATTTACGCGCTGTGCAAAGTCTTCTAGGTTTAAATCCAGATCAACAATACCGCTACTTAATTTTGCTGCGTAGTAGTAACGTAAGTATTCTGGGTTTAAGTTATCTAAATAAGTACGCGCTTTAATAAACGTACCCTTTGATTTAGACATTTTTTCGCCATTCACAGTTACAAAACCATGAGCGAATACGTTAGTTGGCTTTCTAAAATTAGCGCCTTCTAGCATTGCTGGCCAAAATAAGCTGTGGAAGTAGATAATGTCTTTACCAATAAAGTGATAAAGCTCTGCGTCTGAACCTTCAGCCCAAAACGCATCAAAGTCGAGGCCTTTTTCGTCACATAGGTTTTTAAAACTCGCCATGTAACCAATAGGTGCATCTAACCAAACGTAAAAATATTTGCCTGGTGCATTTGGGATTTCAAAACCAAAATAAGGTGCGTCACGGCTAATATCCCACTGTTGCAAGCCATCGGTAAACCATTCGTCTAGCTTGTTAGCCATTTCTTGTTGAATAGTTCCCGAGTGTAACCACTCTTTTAGCATGCCTTCAAATGCTGGCAGGTCAAAAAAGTAATGCTCAGAATCTTTAAGTACAGGCTCAGCACCTGACATTACAGAACGCGGGTTAATAAGTTCGGTAGGGCTGTATGTAGCACCACACGAATCACAGCTATCGCCGTTTTGGTTTTCAGACTTACACGTCGGGCAAGTACCTGTTACAAAGCGGTCTGGTAAGAAAATACCTTTTTCTGGATCAAATAATTGCGAAATAGTGTGCTTTTTAATATGACCGGCATCGTTTAGGCGGTTATAAATAAGTTCGCTTAATTCTTTGTTTTCTTGGCTGTGGGTGCTGTGGTAGTTATCAAATTTGATATTAAAGTCAGCAAAGTCGCGTTGGCGCTCTATGCTCACTTGTTTTACCATTTCTTCAGGCGTGATCCCTTGCTTTTGCGCATTAAGCATAATTGGCGTGCCGTGGGCATCGTCTGCGCAAACATAATAAGCTTCGTGGCCTTGTAGTTTTTGAAAACGTGACCAAATATCAGTTTGAATATATTCCAATAAATGACCTAGGTGAGTAGGGCCATTTGCATAAGGTAATGCGCTGGTAATCAGGATCTTTCGCTGCGTCATAATCATTCCGAATTGAGGATAAAACGCCGTTTTTATTATACAAACGGCAATTATCATTAATTTATCTACAAGCTATCTGCTTAGAGTGCGCACAGCTTATGGATTTTTATTAATTGACTGGTGTTAATGCCCTGAATGTTACATAATTCCGTGGCACTTTTCATCAAAGAAACGCTATTTAATTGCTATGTTTGGACTGTCGAAACTATTCTCTTCTAAATCGGTGCAAAAACAACCGATTATAACTGCCTTAGCGGCATATCGTAGTGCGGCTTTTGCCGTCGGTATTGACGAAAGCTTCATTGATACTATTACTCAAAATGACGATAAATCACTACACATTAAATTAACTCTGCCATTTGCTGGGCAATCAGAAATGCCTTTAGTTGAGCAACACGTAAGTGAAAGCTTAAATGTGCCTGTAACAATTAGCGCCAAGGTTATCATTAGAGAGGCGGCTAAGTTTAAGACGATTAAACATATTGTACTTATTGCCTCAGGCAAAGGTGGGGTAGGTAAGTCGACTACTGCTGTTAACTTGGCAGGCGCGCTTAAAAATGAAGGCGCAAAGGTGGGTATTTTAGATGCTGACATTTATGGCCCATCTATCCCAATGCTTTTAGGATTAGTGGGCGCAGAGCCCGTCACTAAAGATAACAAACAGCTACAGCCTTTTGATGCAAATGGCATTAAAGCGCAGTCAATTGGCTTTTTAGTTCCAAGCGATGATGCCACGGTATGGCGCGGGCCAATGGCGTCAGGCGCGCTGAGCCAGTTACTTAACGAAACCGATTGGGGCGAGCTTGACTACTTAATTGTTGATATGCCACCGGGCACCGGTGATATTCAGCTTACAATGAGTCAAAAAGTACCCGCTAGCGGCTCTGTTATTGTCACTACACCGCAAGATTTAGCGCTAGCCGATGCGCAAAAAGGCATTGCTATGTTTAATAAAGTAAACGTACCGGTGCTTGGCTTAATAGAAAATATGAGCCACTACATTTGTACTCACTGTGGTGAAGCTAACCACGTTTTTGGTAAAGACGGTGCACAAAAACTGGCGCATAAGCACGGCGTGCCTGTACTTAGCCATATTCCACTTGCAATAGATATACGCGAGTATTCTGAGCAAGGTAAACTTATTGCAAGCGATAAGGACACTACAATAAGCAAAACATACAGCGCAGCAGCAAGGCTAATAGCCAGCACGCTTTATTATCAACAGCATCACAATGCAATTGAAATTGTGATTACGGAAGATTAATAAATAATGAGACTTTCAGACACACATATTAAAGAATACTTAAGCGATGGCCGCATTATTATTGAGCCTGCGCCAACGAGCGAGATGATTTCAGGCGTGACTGCCGATTTACGCTTGGGAAATAAATTTAGAACGTTTAATGCGCATAACGCGGCATACGTCGATTTAAGTGGTCCAAAAGATCAGTTAAATAAGGCCATGGAATCGATCATGAGTGAAGAAATAGTGCTTGATGAAGGTGAAGCATTCTTTTTACACCCAGGTGAACTTGCACTAGCTATTACCCATGAAAAAGTAACTCTACCAGCAGATATAGTAGGTTGGTTAGATGGACGCTCATCGCTTGCGCGTTTGGGTTTAATGGTGCATGTAACCGCGCACCGAATAGACCCAGGCTGGAGCGGTAATATTGTTTTAGAGTTTTACAACTCAGGTAAATTACCACTGGCACTACGTCCACTGATGAAAATTGGTGCTATGAGCTTTGAAATGTTATCGGGCCCGTGTGAAAACCCATACAATATTCGTAAAGATGCAAAATATAAAGATCAAAGCAGCGCAGTAGCAAGTCGTATTAGTGACGATAAATAATCACCAAATATAGGCATTACTCGTCCATTTTATGAAGCGCATAACCCAGTAGCTCAAAATACTGGTTAAGCGCTTCATTTGCTTTATTAATATGCTCACTATTTGGGTATATTAAATTACTACTTTTTAAGCCTCCCACCAAAAAGCTATTTTTTATATATGTGTGGCCTTCAATACAGGCTTCAAAACACCGTGCTGCAAGCTCTTCGGGCATGCTCATATAATTCATATTGTGGGCTTTATCGTGTTCTATACACGTTTGTACAAAGTTATTTGCATCAATACCATCTTCATCTAAAAACACATGTTTATAAAAACTGTTCAAAGCATTATTAAGTGGATGTGATAAATTAGGCGTGTTTGAAAGCCACAATTTTGAGGCAAAGCCAAAGCGTGGTTTTGTTGCAAATAAGTGCTCGCTTATATGATGGTCAAACGCATGGAACCATTCGTGAGCAAGTGCACCACCGCCTGCATTTTTTGCAAGAGCAAGTGTTTGAGAGGCTGCATTATAATGCGCTTGCACGCCTTTTTGACCACCATGGCCAAATGCAAAGTTAAGCTTCCCGCGCAGGCCAATAGCTTTGGGCGGTAAATGCAGTATTTGCGCAAGGTCGGCCAGTGCATCGTAAATTAAATTGGCGCTAATGTAGCGCTCTTCTTTAGTTACCCATTTACCAATGACCATTGACCTAAAGCCGAAGGTATCTCTTATATCGCTAAAGTCGACTTGGTCGTCAAAGCGATAGTCGGGTCCTTGGCGAGTAAAGCCACGTTTTAGTCTGTTAGGGTAGTTACGCATTGCAAGTTTCATATAGTAACGAATTTAATCTAAGTAACGTGCTTTTACGTGCTCAGGCATGTGTTGGGTTTGTTTTTGTATTAATTCATTTAGCGCATTATAAAGTGGTGCGGGATTTAGCTGCTCTATTAAAAACAAACTATGCGCTACAGCTTCAAGTGTGGATAGGCTGTCGGCCCGAGGAGCTTTACGAATAGCATAACGATTTTTAGGTAGCTGTTTAAAACTGACCGTTTTAAATTGATTTAGTAATGTGGTGAGCTGCAAAATTTTGTAGACTTTTTTCCATGTACCATCAACCACGATTAAATGGGTGATGTTTTTTACATTTGGCTGCTCAGTGTTATCGTCTAAATTTACAGCGTGTTCGTTAGGGTAGAGTAAAACAGTTGAGCTTACTGGCAGTGTTTTTAGTATGGAAAAGTCATCATTATTTTCGCCTTTGATTATTTGGCAATCAGTTAGGCATAAATTGAGTAGTTTAGCGGTATTTTTTGCTATTTTTTCCTCACTCGGGTGCTGTAGAATAATAACCGTAACTTTGTTGTTTATATTTGTAATTGCGTTGCAAATACAGGTGTTTATTGAAAAGTTACAATGATTACAAAGTGTGCGTGCCATTTAATAAACTTTTTGTTGCCAGTATGTTCCTCGCAATTATACATTTATAAGGTAATTAAGTTGGTTTTTTTTACGCATCAATATAAAGTAGTACTATTAAACTGTAACTTACATGGATTGTTTTAAGGGCTTAAAATATGACAGAAATAAATATTGATACATCAGCATTAGAGAGTATGGAATCGTTATTGGGTGAGCAGTTTGCTGATACACTTGATTTTTGCTGCTCAGAGTTTGAACGTTTAGGCTCAGAAGTGTTAGCAACCATTGGTAAAGATAAAGAAGCAGCTATTCGCCACTCTCATAGCTTAAAATCGAATGCGGCGCAGTTTGGTGCTTCAAGCCTTGCTGAAGTATCGCGTGTTATTGAACAAAATTTAAACCTAGATAACTTAGCTGAAGCTATCGACGCATCTAATAGCTTAATGGCTCAAGTAACAGGCTCTCAAGCTAAGCTAAATGAATGGTTAGCATCTCGTTAATTATTGACGCTGAAACGTGAATTTATTTCAATATTAAGCACCTAAATTGACTGGCATTTTACGCCTTTACTAGGTTAGTCTAAAGACTCACTAGGGCGTGTTGATCTTTCGGGATTGAATTTGCAACGAGTGTCTGGTTTTTAGGTTAGGCAGAGCCTATGCAGTGTGGTTTTTCCACATAAATAGGCGAGAACAACACATAAAATCCAAACACGCATTGCCCAGAGGGTTCTTCCTAGGGGCTATTTTCTCTTTGTTACTCAATTTTTACTTAGCCCACTAGGTTACAAATCTCGCGCCGCGATTAAATCGCCCCTAGGTTGAACAAATTTAATCCATAAAGTCAATACGCCCTAAAGAGGTAAAAATGTCTGATATTAAAAAGAGTCACAAATTAGAAGGTGTATGTTATGACATTCGTGGGCCGGTTTTAGCACAAGCTAAAAAAATGGAAGACGAAGGTCAAAAAGTATTAAAATTGAATATAGGTAATCCAGCTGCTTTTGGTTTTGATATGCCAGAAGATATGCACCGCGATATTATCCGCAACTTATATTCAGCCCAAGGTTACTGTGACTCTAAAGGCCTCTATTCAGCCCGCGTGGCTATTTATCAGCACTATCAACAACGTGGATTACATAATTTAGATGTAGATAGCATATATATTGGTAATGGCGTAAGCGAACTTATTCAGATGATCACCCAAGCGCTATTAAATAATGGCGATGAAGTGCTTATTCCAGCTCCAGATTATCCACTTTGGACTGCTTCTGTAACATTATCGGGTGGTAATCCGGTGCATTATTTATGTGATGAAGAGCAAGATTGGTTTCCGGATATTGCAGATATAAAAAGCAAAATAACGTCTAAAACTAAAGCTTTGGTATTAATTAATCCTAATAATCCGACAGGTGCGGTTTACAGTGATGATTTGTTAATGCAATTAATTGATATAGCGCGTGAACATAAACTGCTGTTATTGAGCGATGAGATTTACGAAAAGATTTTATACGATGGTATAACGCATACTTCAATCGGCTCACTGTGTGATGATGTACCAATCATTACTTTCAATGGTTTAGCAAAAACCTACCGTGCAGCGGGGCTAAGAATGGGGTGGATGGTTCTAAGCGGTCGTACCTCGGTAATGGATGATTTACGCAAAGGCCTTGAAATACTTTCATCTATGCGTTTGTGCGCCAATGTACCTGCGCAATATGCAATTCAACAAGCGTTGGGCGGCGTGCAATCAATTGATAATTTAATTAACCCAGGTGGGCGCTTATACGAGCAGCGCGATATAGCATGGCGCGGGTTAAACGCTATTGAAGGCATTAGTTGTAAAAAACCTAAAGGCGCGCTTTATGCGTTTGCCAAAGTAGATACAGCACTTTTTAACGTTAAAGATGATGAAAAGATGATGTACGATTTGCTAAAAGCCGAAAAAATATTACTTGTACATGGCAGGGCGTTTAATTGGCCCGAGCCGGATCATTTTAGATTGGTATTTTTACCAAGCAAAGATGATTTATCTGATGCGATGTTAAAAATGAAGCGCTTTTTTAAAGACTATCGCCAAGTATAGTTATTTAAAAAATAAAAAAACGAGCCAAATTTGGCTCGTTTTTTACATTAGTCATGAATATATTGGCTAATACGCTTTATCTACACGCACCGTGTTGTCGTTCAAGTACACTAATCTTACATTATCGCCTTTGCTAAAGCGCATTGATTGGTCTTGATCTTGAACAACCATAAACTGGTCGCCGTTTTCAACTTGTATTAATAACTCTACAAAATGATTTTGCTGATAATGACTTTGCTGCTGCCTATTATGTGCAACACTGCCGCCAATTACCGAGCCTAATATTGTTGCTACTGTGCGGCCGCTACCGCCACCAAACTGGTTGCCTACAACACCACCGAGTAATGCACCGCCGAAGGTTTTCCAGCCGTTGTTTTTGTCTTGAATGATTTCTTGTTCGGTAATATTGCGTACCGATTTTACGTCACCAAATAAAACTTGCTGCACAGGGACTGCTTTATTGCGCTCGTATTGAGCAAAAGTTGGCGCGCTCACACTAAGTAGGGCACACATTATTAATATTATAGCTTTCATAATAATCTCCTATTGGTAGCCTTTATGGGCTTATTAGCCCGTAAAGGCTTAGTAACTACCAACCAAATGTCGATTTTTCTTTAGTTTTACGAATTTCAGTTTCGTCAGCCCATTCAACTAGGCCGCTTTCCATATCCATTAAACGCATCGTAAATTTATAGTATACGTCTGATTTATCGGCATTTGATTTAACTATGCTCGATAAATTTCCGTATAACATATATTGCGCGCCAATTTGTTTACCAAATGCAACGGCTGTTGCAGGGTTAACAAGGGCATCTTCGTTTTGAAACGTTAATTGCTCACGCACTGACTCAACACGCGTCATATCTACAAAACGGAATTTACCACTGCGTAGCATTTGCGTTGAGATTGAATCGGTGATTGATTCAGTATCAATGTGCTCACTAGTTTTGTTTTTAATACGCTCAACAAATACTACAGGGCGTTTATTAGCGGTCATTGTGCCAACAACGGGTGAGCTGAGTAATGAATCGGTCATTTGGCTAGCTACTTTTTGTAAATCGGTAGAGCCAAAATTAATATCGGTTGTTTCTACTGCTTGTGCATCGCCATAACTTACTACGGCTTTATTAGCACAGCCACTTAATACTAAAGCGCTCAAGCCAACTAAAGCGTAAGTTGATACTGTTTTAAATTTGTTACTGATGATCATGGTTGTTTCCTTTAATCTTTAAATTCTTGTGATTCGGTAGACACTTCTCTTACTGCTAAAGAAAAGGTAACCGCATCAGAGCTCGGTGCTAAGCCCGGTAATTGTGTTTTTGCAAAACCAAATAAGGTGAGTGCTTGCCAAGGTGAATGGTTGCCTTTAATTACAAAGCCGTCTTTATCAAACCAATTAAACTGATACTGTAAATACTGTGATTTTTTATACTGGCTCGAAAGTGTCACTACTACATCGGTTAACTGGTTGGTTTGACGTGTTTTCACATCAGTAATGGCCAGCTTTTTACCAAGCTCTGGGTTATCTACACGTAATTGCTCATTAAACTGGTTTTTATTTTGTTCAACAGAAATACCCGATGTAACCGGTTGGCTGGAACATGCACTGAGCATTAAGGCTGCTAATAATGGCGCTATGTATTTCATGATGGCTCCTAAAGTTGAACTACGTGGTAATTAAAGTAGTTATTAATAGAGGTTAAGTAAATTAACGTTAACCCTTGCTTACTAATGGTAAAATTTATGGGTGCTTGTGTGCCTATATGCACAGAATGCTCACCTGTATTTAGGCTTTGCCTTGCGACACTTATTTGATTTGGAAGTGTAAGCCAGCTGCGTGTATCAGCTTGCTCAGACGCCAAATTATAAATATTAGCAAGTATGTTACCTACATCACCGGCACTGCGAGCAAGTTCTGCCCGTACTTTCTCTTTGGCTACTAATCTGAGTACTTGGCGAGCGACTTTTGCAGGTATTTGATCTTCTAGAGTTTTAGCTGCAAGTGCCTCAATGTGTACCAGTGGGCTAAGCGCCAAGCTTTGTGCATCTATATTTATATTGTTAAGGCGGCGCACATAGGCATTATCTTTATATACCGGCATCGCCAAGCTGTAAAAGCGTGCATCGCCACGTGATGAATAAATTGGCAAGCGCAGTTTAAATTCATCTTGTTTTGGTACTAATCCTTGTTCAAATAAAACAATTACTTCGCCTTGTGATGAAGAAATAGTGGGCGTATCGCCAAAGCGTTTTTTAAATTCATTTAGATCTTGGTCAAACCCTTGTTTTTTAGCAAGGCGCATCACATCTTGCTGTAAATAAATATTGTTAGGTTGTATAGCCAATGCTTTTTTATAATCGATATAGGCGTCGTCGTATTGTTTAGCACTTTGGTAAAGCAAAGCAGATAAGTAAAATGTGTAGGCATTTTGAAAGCCATTTTTTATGTTTCTGGTTACATTGCTCATGCTTGGGTAGTGTTGCTGAGCTTCTTTAACGGTTGAGTCTACTTCTGCTTCATTCTCGCTAAGCGCATCAACTTGTACTTTATTAGCTCGGCGAATTTCGACCAATGCGCCTTCAACATCATTTTTATACACGTAGTTAAGTGCTTTATAACTATGAAGCATGCTCATTTCGTAAGCGGGTGGCACATAAGTTATTGCTGAGTCGTTGGTAAATAAAGCGTTACTTTGTTCAAGGCCCGCACTAACTTGTATTTTGGCGGCTTCACGCTTTTTTTGCATTTGCGTATACACGTTCTCAAATTTACTTTGTGCATCATCTGGTGTATTTGCTAAGTCGTTTAAACGAGCTTGCTCAAGTTGGTTGAGTAAGTAGCTGCTGTGCAGGGTGCTATTATTAGCAATAAGGGATTGCGCTTCTTCGATGTTGTTTTTCTCGATCGCATTTCTTATTGGTGTCATTTGTGTGGCATAGTCATTAAATAGGTCATTAAAACCCATTGTGCTACACCCACTTAAAATAAAACAAAAGCTTAAAATTATACTGCGGCGCACTGAGCACTCCTCTTAATTTACCTGTATACATTAACATACTATTTTTAGCTAAATGTGTGAAATATTGTAAAAAATCGTAGAGTAAAACTGCCTGCTAATAAAGAAATATAAAGTGACATTAGTGAACAAAGTGTGAATTTTTTTGGTTTATTATCACTCCACTGAAATAGTATTTTCGCTTTAGCGGTCTTGCTAAGAGTTATATCACTTAGAGGAATTAAAAAATGAAAAAGTTTACAGGTGCAGCAATGGCTGTAATGGTAGCAGGTTTAGTTGGTTGTAATGCAACAGAGGCAGAAACGGCAACATCAAGTGCAGTTGCTAGTAATGGCGCAACAACTGATTTAGTTCATTGTTATGATGCGAATGTATGTGGTGGCCATAACGATTGTAAAACAGCTGAGAATGCATGTGCAGGTCAAGCGTCATGTAAAGGGACTGGTTTTGTAGCAATGCCTGCAAAATCATGTGCTGACGTTGGCGGTACAGTAAAAGATAAATGGGTTGGCAGTGTAGCTAAAGCAGATTTAGTACATTGTAACGATGTAAATGTGTGTGGCGGTCATAACGATTGTAAGACTGCTAATAATGCTTGTGCTGGACATGCATCATGTAAAGGCACCGGTTTTGTATCAATGCCTGCAAAAGCATGTGGTGATATTGGTGGTTCTGTAGGTAGCTAATACCAATTTATCGAACGCATAAAATAAGCTTGAACGATGTGTTTATTATTCAGGCTTATTAAGGAAGTTTATGACAAATCGTTTTTTAGGTTTTGGTTTAGGACTAAGAGCCCCGCATTTTGAGCAAATTATTGCAGATAAACCAGCTGTAGATTGGTTTGAAATTATTTCAGAAAACTATTTTGTAGCCGGTGGAAAACCTTGGCATTATTTAAATAAAATAAGAGCAGATTATCCGATTGTTATGCATGGGGTATCAATGTCGATTGGTAGTATTGACCCTATTGATAAGGACTACTTAAATCAGTTAAATAACACAATTGCGAGGGTTGAGCCGCATTGGGTGTCTGATCATTTATGTTTTACCCAAGTGGGCGGTATTAATAGCCACGATTTACTACCAATGCCTTACACCTCAGAGGCGCTTGATCATTTAGCAAATAAAATTTCGCAAGTTCAGGACTACCTAGGGCGCGAAATGATTTTTGAAAATGTATCGAGCTATTTAACCTATAACGATTCACAAATGAGTGAGTGGGAATTCTTAGCGCAATTACATAAGCAAACAGGCTGTAAGTTTTTAATGGATGTAAATAATGTTTATGTAAGTGCGCGTAATCACGACTTTAATGCAATGGATTATTTATCAGCTATTCCGAGTACAGCTATTGCACAAATTCACTTAGCAGGACATCAAGACTTTGGTACGCATATTATAGATACGCACGATGAAGATGTTCCCGATGCGGTATGGGACTTATATGCTCAGTATGCAAAAACATTAAATCCGGTAAGTACCATGATTGAACGCGATGATAATATTGGCTCCCTTGATGATTTAATTACTGAGCTTGAGCATGCCAAAGCGCTAGTGAAACCGTTTTGGGATATAAGGTCATGAGTGGTTTAGCAAAGCTGCAACAACAGTTTATGGATTTACTGCAAGGAGAAAGTTCGGATATTAGCGAGCAAATTGCGCAGCAAGGGCAGTTAAATACACAACAGCGACTCTCTATTTATCAAAGCGCTTATAAAATTCGCTTAAGAGCCGTGATTGAGCAAGATCACGAACAGTTGGGCATTTACTTAGGTGATGATTTATTTGAGATGATGGTTGATGGTTATTTAGCTTTATATCCTTCAACTCATACGTCACTACGAATTTTTGCAGAGAAGCTACCAGATTATTTAGCCGCTAATACTCCTTTTAGTGATTACCCCATACTTGCAGATATAGCAAAATTTGAACGACTATTACTAAGTACTTTTGATGCAAGCGATAAAACATTACTTAATGTATCAGAGCTTGAAAGTATTGAACCTCAGCAATGGCCAACTTTACTATTAAAATTACATCCAAGTGTTCAGTTAGTTGTGTTTAATACGTTGGCGGTTGAAAGTTGGCAGGCAATAAAACAAAAGCAAACACCGCCAGAGCCAAGAGTCTCAGAACCTCGCTTTTGGGTTGTAGCACGTGATGCTCAAAGGCGTACACAATATTTAAGCGTTGATGCACAAGAATACCGCTTACTGAGTTTATTAAAACAAAACACACCCTTTGCACAGTTATGTCAATCCTGTTTAAATGAACTCCCAGGCGAGAAAATCGCTGGGTTTTTAATTACTAAAATTAATCAATGGCTTGAACGTGGTTGGTTAATTAGCGAGTGAGTTAAAACAATATAGTTATTTTTCGTTGCGAAGGAATTTTTTTGAAAGCCACCATATACACATTAATTGCTTTAATTGCGTTTGCCGCAAATTCTCTTTTTTGCAGAATGGCCTTAGCAGAAGGTTATATAGATGCTTGGAACTTTACTGTTATTCGCTTACTTAGCGGGGCTGCATGTTTGGGCATTATAATGGCTATTTATACCCATAATTTAAAACGTAAAGGCACATTCAATCCCGCTATTTTAAGTGACAGAGGAAGCTGGCGAAGCAGTATTAGCCTGCTTGTTTACGCGCTTTGTTTTTCGATTGCCTACGTAGAGCTAGATACCGGTACCGGTGCACTAATTTTATTTTCTGCTGTGCAACTTACTATGATTGGCTGGGGTATTTATCAAAAAGAGCAATTAAGCGTACTCCAGTGGTGTGCATTTATAGTGGCGTTATCTGGTTTTGTATATTTAATGCTGCCATCTGCAGCGGTGCCTTCATTATTAGGTGCATCACTTATGGCACTCAGTGGTGTGGCATGGGGTATTTACAGTATTCGCGGTAAAGTGTGCGTATCGCCACTGCGTACTACTGGGTTTAACTTTATAAGAAGCTTAGTTGCTATCCCTGTTTTATTACTTGTAGGTATGAGTTATTTAAAAAATATGAGTATTGAAGGGGTATTACTTGCGTGTGCCTCGGGGGCAATAGCGTCTGGAGTTGGTTATAGTGTTTGGTATGTAGCAATGCCACTACTTAAAAGTACCCAAGCTGCGGTTGTGCAACTTTGTGTGCCGGTACTTGCTGCCATTGCTGGTGTTATGTTTTTATCAGAGCAGGTAACAATTGAGTTTATAGTAGCAAGCTCGTTAATATTAGGGGCCGTGCTGGTGTTTATTTTAAATAAAAAGAAGGCTTAATAAAACCTAACCTTCTTTTAGGTGTGGGCTTACGTTTGTTACAAAGCGTTTATAAATAGCAGGTAAGTTATCAAGTATTGCCTGCTTACCCTGTAGTTCACTGTTTTTTATGCATTCAAAAAGTACTTGCTCGCTAAGTTTATTCACTAATAATTGTGATTGCTTAATATGGCTTATATGCCAAAGCTCAGGTGCTACGCCACCTAAATCATGCTGGTAAGGGCGATAAAAACCAAATTTAACTAAGTTAGTATCAAGCCAATTACTTAAAGGTGCAAACGGCCCACCTTGCAGGTATTCATCAGGTGTTAGCTGTAGCTTATAATCATCACTGACCGCAGCTTTATCAAACACATCTAAGTCAGTCCCTAAATGGTGTCTGCTTGCGCCAGGTAGTGCAGAGTAGAGCATTATTGCTATGCATTTATCTACATCATTTAATTTAGTTAAATTTACAACCTTTTGCTGTTTATTATAAACAGGTCGAATACCTAAAAACTTATTATTCCAAATAATTGACTGGCGTTCAAAGTCGCGAAAACTTGAGGCAATAGTAAGATCAAATCCCGCTTTTTGAGCTGCACTTTGCAGCGCTAAAAAGTCGCTAATAATAGCGCTGTGCAAGCGATGATTTTGTATGTCAGTTAAATGTGTATCACTTTGCCCTGTGATACACATTATCGATGTTGGTTTAGTTACATCCATTATGCTAAAAGTTGCTCTAGTATTTGCTCGTAAATGTCGGTAAGGGCTATTAAATCATCGGTACTTACGCATTCATCTACTTTATGAATAGTTTCGTTACGTGGGCCAAGTTCAATTACTTTAGCACCTGTTTGTGCAATAAAGCGACCATCTGATGTGCCGCCGGTAGTTTCTAGGTTTGTGGTTAAACCGGTTACTGATTTAATCGCTTTTACTGTGGCATCAACAAGTGGGCCGTGCTCGGTAATAAAAGGTAAGCCATTTACTATCCAGCTTAATTCATAATTTAAGTTATGCTTTTGTAGTATGTCATTTACACGTTGTTGTAATTGCTCATGTGTTACTTGCGTGCTAAATCTAAAGTTAAACTGTACTTCTAGCTCACCCGGGATCACGTTGCCTGCACCTGTGCCGCCATTAATATTTGAAATTTGAAAGCTGGTAGCAGGGAAGTATTCATTTCCGTTATCCCACACCGTTTGGCTAAGCTCAGTAAGGGCAGGGGTTGCTAGGTGAATTGGGTTTTGTGCTAAATGTGGATAGGCGACATGCCCTTGTACACCCTTAACGGTTAAAAAAGCGGTAAGTGAACCTCTGCGGCCATTTTTAACAACATCACCTAATACATCTCGTGATGAAGGCTCGCCTACTAGGCACATATCAATTTTTTCACCGCGCGCCTCTAGCGTATCAATTACACGGGTAGTCCCGTTTATAAACGGGCCTTCTTCGTCAGAGGTTATTAAAAAAGAAATTGAGCCTTTATGATCTGGATGTTTAGTAACAAACCGCTCGGTTGCAACAAGCATTGCAGCTAACGAGCCTTTCATATCGGCAGCGCCGCGCCCATGTAATAAACCGTCTTTTATTAATCCTGAAAACGGCGGGTGTTGCCAATTTTTCTCTGGGCCTGTTGGCACAACATCAGTGTGGCCTGCAAAACAAAAATGCGGTGATTGTGTGCCTTTTCGAGCCCATGTATTTAATGTGTCGGTAAAAAATAATGACTCAATATTAAAACCAACCGCAGCAAGGCGATCGTTCATCATCTGTTGGCAGCCAGCATCCTCGGGCGTTACTGACTCACGTTGTATTAGTGCTTGAGCGAGTGCAATTACATCATCTTTCATGATTTAAATATCTCATCGTATTGGGCTGCTTTAAAACCTAAGTGGTAACTGCCATTGTTAATAAGTACTGGGCGTTTGATCATGGCAGGTTGGTCAACTAACAATGGGATAGCACTTTCTTTAGTCAAACTCTGTTTTTGCTCATCAGTTAGTGCGCGATAAGTTGTGCCACGTTTATTAACAAGCTGTTCCCAATCGAGTTTATCTGCAAAATCGCTTACCATTTGCTCATCTACGCCATCTTTGCGGTAATCATGAAACGTAAATTCGATGTTGTTGTCGGCTAAGTATTTTTTAGCTTTTTTTATCGTGTCGCAATTGCTAATACCGTATAGAGTGATCATAAATTTAGTTCTTCTTAATAATAGTTAATAAGGTATCTACATCCGCATTTACATGCGAATGTGAGTAATGAAATGTGCCGAGATTATGGCCGTTAAGTAAGATTAAACTGGCCAGCATAGGCGTTTCTAGTTCGCGTAAATCAAAATAAGCGAGGCGCTGGCCTTTACTTATTTCACTACCATTTAACTGTGCAATATGAGTATGTGTAATTGATTGCGAACCGGTAATAGTTAAGTTGATTAAAACTTTTAAACCATTTTTAGCCTGTAAAATAAACTCAGTACCTGCGTTTTTTACTTGTAATAACGTGCCATCAAACGGCGCTAAAATTTTGTGGCTACTGAGCTTTACAGTAATACCAGGACCGAGAATACCAAACCTAAAAATAGGTTCGGGGTGTTCTTGAAGCGGTATTACTTTACCTGTAAATGGGCTTGTAATAAGGATGGCACTGCGGGGAGTTTTATTGAGTGCTAGATATTCAATTGTTTGTGCTTTCATATGCTATTGGGCCACCACGTTGTAACCATCTTTTTTTAAGGCGTTAAGTGCTAGTGAGGCCGTTTGCTTTTTTACTAAAATATAATCGGTATCGTAGGTTGAGATTGAAAAAATAGAAATTTTAGCGCGTGCTAATACACCAGATATATTAGCCATTATTCCGGTCAGCGAAAAACCAAGTGGGCCAACCACCTCAAGTGCTTGCCAATCAGATTCGGTATCTAAACTCTCTATTTCAAAGCTACTAGGGCAAACAATAGATAGTTCATCCTGGGTTTTAGATATAAAAAATAAAGGAAGCTTGAGTAGCGCCGCAGGTATATCGGCGTCAACATCTAAACTGTGAATAGATAAAACCGTGCTGTGTAATTGTAATGTTTGTTTTGACATTAAACGCCTGCGATACAGCATTATTGATAGCTTTATAGTATAGATTATTGCCTTCAAGTTAAAGGTGTAAGCGTGACTAAAATGAGCATTTGGAAGTGGGTTTTAATAGAGATTAAAAACTTACCCACAATTTCTGTGGATAAGTATGGGGGTTGCAGGGTATAAATAGCCTAACTAGTTAATTATTAAATAAATAATAGCTAGGCTATAAAAAGCACACGTTGTGTTTAATGTGCTATTAGCGCTTCTGCTTGGGCTGCCTGAATTGCAGTTAAGGCGATTGTATACACAATATCATCGACCAATGCACCACGGCTCAAGTCGTTTACGGGTTTGCGCATACCTTGAAGCATAGGGCCGATACTTATTAAGTCGGCACTGCGTTGTACTGCTTTATATGTTGTATTACCTGTATTTAAATCTGGGAATATAAATACAGTCGCTTTACCAGCTACAGGGCTGTTAGGTGCTTTTTTAAGTGCTACATTTTCCATTATAGCGGCATCGTATTGTAGTGGGCCGTCGATAATTAAATCAGGACGTTTTTGTTTTGCTATTTTTGTGGCTTCACGTACCTTTTCAACATCGGCACCCGTACCTGATGTACCTGTGCTATAGCTTATCATTGCTACACGTGGCTCTATGCCAAATGCAGCTGCAGAGTCGGCAGATTGAATCGCTATATCAGCAAGTTGTTCAGCATTAGGGTCGGGGTTTATAGCACAGTCACCGTAAACTAACACTTGGTCAGGTAGCAGCATAAAAAATACGGAAGATACCAGCGATGATCCTGGCGCTGTTTTAATTAACTGCAGGGGCGGGCGAATTGTATTGGCAGTGGTATTAACCGCGCCCGATACTAAACCATCCACTTTACCTTGCTCAAGCATCATTGTGCCAAGTACGACGTTATCTTGTAGTTGCTCTTGTGCTACAACGGCAGTTAGGCCTTTGCTTTTACGAATTTCGACCATAGGCGCAATATAATCATTTATAATACTTTTTGGCTCGATGATACTTACATGTTCGTTTAGCTCAATACCTTGCTGCTGTGCAATACGCATTATTTCTTCGCGATCGCCAAGCAATATAGTTTTAGCAATGCCACGTTGACCACAAATAGCAGCCGCTTTAATTGTACGAGGTTCATTCCCTTCTGGTAATACTACGGTTTTATCTGCTTTACGTGCTTTATCGGTTAATAAATAACGAAATGCAGGTGGTGATAACTTACGCGTTTTGCCTACACTTTGAGCTAGAGTATCGAGCCAGCTTGAATTGATATGTTCTGCGTTGTGATCTTTTACTTTTTCAATGCGTTGGTCATCATCATTTGGTACTTCCATATTAAAGTTATGCAGTAATAGTGATGTGCGCCATGTGTCGGCATCGGTTGCGAGTATTGGTAAACCGGTTTGCATGGCTTGTTCACACAAAGCCATAATACGTGGCTCTGGCTCAAAGCCACCGGTGAGTAATATAGCGCCAAGTTTAGTGCCGTTCATAGCAGATAAACACGCAGCAACAAGTATGTCAGAGCGATCGCCCGGTGTTACTAATAAAGCACCTGGCGTAAAATAATTTAAAATATTAGAAACCGTACGAGCGCAAAAAGTGATACGACGCAGGCGACGATGAAGCATATCGCCTTCGTTAATTATTGTTGCTTTTAAATACGCGCTTAAGTCTTTTACGCGTGGCGCTACTAAGTCAAAATCCCATGGGATTGCGCCAAGCAACATAAACGGATTTTTTTTAAAAATAGGTAAAGACGCTAAACGATTTAACTCGTTTTCAAGCTCTTCGGGTTTGTAAGCGTCGACTAAATCGGCGCGTGCACGGCCTTCTTCATCAAGTGGCGCATTTACTTTATTAAAAATACAGCCCAGTACACGAGGATGATCGATTCCACCGTAATTACCTGCTGCAATTTCTAGGCGGTCTTCTATTTGAGTAATGGTGTAATTACCAGGGGTAAGTACAAATACAATTTCAGCGCCGAGTGTTTGCGCAATTTCGCGGTTTACACGCCCAGCATAAGGTTGGCGACGAGTAGGCACCATACCTTCAATAATAGCTACTTCATCGTCGTTTATTTTACTTTCAAAGCGTTCAACAATTTCCTCTAGTAGATCATCACCTTTACCGTCGCCAATCATTTGCTCAGCATAATCAAGAGCAAAAGGGGTGGGTGGGTTAATAGGTGAACCTTGAGTGACTATTTGTGTTGATTTTTCAGGACCTGTTTCGCCTGAACGAGGCTGAGCGATGGGTTTAAAAAAGTTAACTTTAACTGTTTTTTGCTCAAGAGCGCGAACTAAACCAACTGATACCGACGTTAAACCCACACCGGTAGACACAGGAATTAACATAATACGACGTGCCATATTAAAGCTCCTTTACGATGTTAGCGGCATCAAGTGCAATAACCCACTCTTCGTTGGTCGGCATTACTACCACTTTGGGTGAAGTATTGGCTGAACTAATAATACCTTGATTACCAAAACGTGCATCAAGATTGCTCTTCTGGTCACAACTGAACCCTAAAAAAGCTAATTGATTAATGACATTTTCACGTATGATATCGGAGTTTTCGCCAATGCCGCCAGTAAATATAAGTGCATCTAAACGTTGTAATGGTACCATGTAGGCTGCAATTTGTTTGGCTAGTCGGTAGCAAAAAATATCCAGCGCTAAACGTGCTTGTTTATGTCCGGCAACAGCGGCTTCTTCAATCGTTCGACAATCGTTAGAGAGTTCGCTAATACCTAGTAGGCCGCTTTCTTGGTTTAATAAATTATCTATTTGCTGAGCGTTGTAACTAAGCTGTGTAGTTAAAAAATTAAATAAACCGGGGTCAATATCTCCACTGCGAGTACCCATAACAATACCAGCCAATGGCGTTAAACCCATACTGGTATCAACACTTTTACCATTTTTTATTGCAGTAACAGAGCAGCCATTACCTAAATGAGCACTAATGAAATTACTCTTCTCTATAGGCTGATTTAATAATTTAGCAGTTTGTCCTGCTACATAGTAATGACTTGTGCCGTGCATACCATAGCGTCTTACACCGTAGCCTGTATAAAGCTTATAGGGTAGGGCGTAAAGGTAGGCAACTTCATCCATAGTTTGATGAAATGCTGTGTCAAATACTGCTACTTGGGGTAAACCTATAAATGAAGCTTGTGCAGATGAAATACCTAACAAGTTCGCATGACCATGTAGCGGCGCTAAAGAAGACGCTTTAGTAATACCGTTAATTACGTCTTCATCAATTAAGACTGACTTTGTGAAATGCTCTCCGCCATGAACAACACGGTGCCCAACAGCAATAAGGTGCTCATCAAGGTTATGATCCTTTATTAAGCTTACAAGCGTATTTATAGCCTCAGCATGTGCTTGATTAGCCGCTAAGTCGATAACCGTCTTAGTTCCATTAAATTTGTATTTAATGGAGGGGGCTTTGGCGCCCAAGCGTTCAGCAAGGCCTGATATAATTTCGTGACCGTCGTTTGCATCAATAATGGCAAACTTTAAACTAGAGCTACCACAGTTTAAAACTAAAACATGTTGGGATTCAGAGGAGGTTGTTGGCATAGATTCAATTTCCATAAACAAGTTTAGTAAGTGAACGTTAATACGTGATAGTTACACTTACGGTATTAAATAAAGCTAAAACAATTAAATGTTCAACTGCAAAGTGGTTAACTCAATGTTAAATATTTTACCTTATTTATGATGTTTAAGTTAGGATTGTTCGCCATTAAAGGGGAAATTTAAGCTCTTTTACTGAGAAAGTGTAACTCCCTCATTTTGTGTTACACTTTGGTATAGCTCGTTTTCTATTGTATTTAAAAGCAGTATCTGTGAGGAGTCATGATGCAAAAAAGTGTGATGTCACAACTACAAACAGGCCGTTTGTATGGTAAAAAATGGCCAATGCGTAAAGAGCTTGCGCCTTTGTTTTTAGAGTTTAGAGTGATTAGAGCGACTGAGCTTGCCATTACAGTAATGCCAATCTTGGCTATGCTAACGTTGTTTTTTCAGCTTAATTACTTAGGTTCTGATTTTTTACCGCAAGCTATTGCGAGTGCATTATTTTTTATATCGTTACCTTTACAAGGTTTATTTTGGTTAGGTAAACGAGCGCAAACGCCTTTAGATCCTGCGATGCAAAAATGGTACAACGAGCTGTACACTAAAATGGCGGCTAATGGATATCAAACGCAGTTAAGTGAGAACAAGCCCCGTTATATGGAGCTTGCTAACTTACTTAAAGATATGTTTGAAAAAATGGATAGAGCATTTACTAAAGAGCAGTTTTAGCGGGTTATACCATCATCTATTTTGGTAAACTGAGTAATATAAAATGATAAGGTGACATTGTGTTCACCTTTTTGTTCGAGTGCTGTCCAGTGCTCGGGTCTAAATTTCCATGCAAATGGCGTCATCATTATTAAGTTTTTAATATCAGTAAAGCTAAGCGCTACATGCTCTGTTAAAAGAGCCTGTTCTGATTTTTGAAACCCTTTTGGCGTGGCTATTTCAGTATGTTCGTTTACTTCTGAATATATATACGATTTTAGCTCTTTTAAATGATAAGGGCCTGGGCTTGCTACCACTAATGTTGCGTTTTTATTAGCAAGACGTTCAATCTCTTCCTCAAACAAAGGTGCAAATACGCTAATAAGTACATCAGCAAATTGGCTTTCAAAAGGCGCTTGGCTAATTGATGCCACACTAAAATGGCAATTAGGGTAGCGCTTTGCCGCATATTTAACGGCAGATTTTGAAATATCGACGCCGTACACTATAGCGTCTGTTTTACTTGCTATTGCCTGGGTATAAAACCCTTCACCGCATCCTAAATCAATAACCGTATTCGCGCTTATTCGACCGACTAACTCGCTAAGATTTTGTTGTAAAAAGCGGTAGTACCCACGCTCTAAAAATGCGCGTCTAGCTTGCACCATTTCAAGGGAGTCGCCCGGTTGTTTTGAATTTTTTTGTTGTACTGGCAGTAAATTAACATAGCCTTCTTTGGCAAAATCAAAGCTGTGGTTGTTAGCACAACGAAGTGTTGAATCAGCTTTCAAAAGTGCGAGGTTACATAGCGGGCATTGATATTGTAGACTCATGAGTCTAGGTAGTCCTTATCGTAAAAAGTTTTTACCCAATGCGGGCGATAGGTGATCATAATTGTTATAGCCATGCCGTTGAGCATTGCTTCAGGAAACCAAATTATGGCACTTAAATAAACGTAGTTATCTGCAAGTTCTTGCCAATTGTATTGCCCTATAGCTAAGTAAAATAAAGCACCTAGGCTTATTTTTATACAGGCTATAAACCCTGCAGTTATAAACGCACAAACAAATATATAAACAAAAAAATGACGAGGTAAATACTGGTAACTAATTATAAAGCCAAGGTAGCTTAGTAAAATAGGAATAAACGCACCAATAAGCAGTTGTACTGGTAACAGTTCAAGTTCAATTTGACCAAATGCAGTTAGTAGCGCTGTGGCAAGTAGGCTACTTAAAATCGTTAATCGCCAGCCTAAAATTAATGTAGCGGCGGTAACACCTAGTATGTGTAAATCAAGGCCCGTTAAAATTCCTGCTTTTATTCGCCAAAGCACTGCAAATACTAACGCACATGCAAGAACTCCAGTTTGACGGGCTGGCGTATTAAGCAATGTTTTATATGTTTTTTTATCAAAGCTTAGTAGGGCAATAATAATTACAAGGGCCCAAAGTAGCCCTTGTATTGTTATGCTGAGCATAGTAATTACTTAAATGTTGACCATATAGGGGCATGATCTGAGGGTTTTTCAATACCGCGCAGTTCGTAGTCAATACCACTATCTATACAGCGTGCTGCAAGCTCATTAGTTGCAAGTACTACATCTATTCGAAGCCCTCGGTTATCTACAAACCCTTTAGAGCGATAGTCAAACCACGAATATTGATCGTCTGTTTCTGGGTTTTGTTCTCTAAAGGTGTCTTTAAAGCCCCAATTAAGTAATGTTGCAAGCCATTCACGCTCTACCGGTTGGAAAGAACATTTACCCGTTTTTAACCAACGCTTTGCATTAACTTCGCCAATACCAATATCTAAATCGGTGGGTGATATGTTGATATCGCCCATAACAATGACGTCTTGATCGGGGGTGTGGTTGGTTTCAAGGTGTGTCATTAAATCTTTATAAAATTGTCGTTTATAAGGGAATTTAGTTTCGTGATTAATATTATCACCTTGTGGGAAATAGCCATTCATGACTGTAAGGTCGCGACCGTTATCTTGTTCAACAGTGACGCTTATCATGCGTTTTTGCGATTCCTCTGTATCGGTAGCAAAGCCTTTTAAGACCGATTTAGGCTCTTTTTTGCATAACATAGCTACGCCATAATGGGCTTTTTGGCCATGAAAGTAGACGTGATATCCCATTTTTTGTACATCTTCTAGTGGGAATGCTTCGTCATGAACTTTAATCTCTTGCAAGCCAATAACGTCTGGTTGATGTTTGTCGATAATTGCTTGTAATTGGTGGAGACGAGCACGCAGACCATTGATATTGAAAGAAATCACTTTCATAAAATTTACCTTAAAATTGGATCTATTTAATGAATTAAATTGTATCAGTAAATACGCGTACATAACATGACTGAAATGAGAAAATAGCTGCACAAATGTTGATCAATTGGTGAGTAAGGTTTAAACATTGTAAATGCAGTATTAATTTTTTAAATAAATAAAAAATTCAATTGAACTTAACTTTATTGAATATATAATGCGCGAAATTCACTTGTTTAGCTCGTTCAAATAGGATCTCTCATGAAAACACAACTACTTTTAGCTACTGCTTTATTAGCATCTGCAACTGCTTCAGCACAAAGCAATACTTACTTCAGTCAAGATAATAAAATTGAGTCTAAGTTATGTGTACTAAGCGCAAACGAAGGCTTTAGTGTTGCTCGTAAAGAAGCTGCTCAGCACGGTGTTTACTTATCTCGTTTTTCTAAAAGCATTTTATGTAATGGTGAAGATATTCGCGATATTGCTAAAAAAACGACATTAAGCAACGCATCAGTTGAGAAAGTAGAAGTATTTGCAAAAGACGCTCAACAAGAAACTCAATTATGTATGACGGCTTTAAAACAAGGTTTAGCACCTGTTCGTCAAAAAATTGGTAACTTAAACTCATTAAAATGTAATGGTCAAAACGTTACTGAGTTTGTTAAACGCTACCAAAACGCAGCAATCTAATTATTAGCTGAACTATATAACTAAAATTGAGATACCTGGTTTTTTACCGGGTATTTTTTTGCAAAAATTACAAGGTTGTTTGCAAAGCTTGCAAGCTTAACTTGTTGAAACTGTTCAATAAATGCACCAACCAAGATTAAGTTATTGATTCTTATAAGTTAACTATTATTGGCATTGGATTTGTATTAGTTAAAGTGACATTTAATTAATTACGAAGGATACGTCTTATGAAAAAGTTAACATTAGCAGCCACTATTTTAGCATCATTAAGCCTAGCGGCTTGTTCATCTAATCAGGGTCTTGAAAGAATAGACAGTGACTTTGCAAGTTTAGATAATGACAGCGATGGCTACATCTCAAAAGTTGAAGCTGATGACGATAGCATTTGGGGCCATTTTTCAAATATTGATACCAATATGGATAACGAAATTAGCCGCAAAGAATTCAACTCTTACATGAAGTTAAACAATGGTAAAGTAGCCACTGATTCTGAAGTAAGTGAGTCGGCATTTAAAGCTGAAATCGCTAAATTCGATAAAATTGAAAGCAGCTTTTCAAGCTTAGATAACGACAGTAATGGCTATATTTCGGTAGTTGAAGGTAACGATGATGATATTTCAAATCACTTTGGTTACATGGATAAAAACCAAGATAAGCGCATCAGTAAAAGCGAGTTTATGGGTTACATTAAAAAATACGGTAACGCAGTAGCTGAAGATGATGCATTAGAAGCCATTAAACACAGCTAATATTTGTTGTTTTAAAGAGTAAATTAGAAGCCAGTGATAATCACTGGCTTTTTTGTATTTAAAATCTAGTTATTTAGTAGATATATTTTCCTAGTTTGGTGTTGTTCTGTCATAATAGATGGCTGTGTATTTTTATTTGTTAAGAGTGTGTATGGCGGGTCGGCGAATTAGTGATGAACAACTAGTTGAGATCATTGAAGCAGCTATTTTTGTTGCAGATAAGCCTGTTAGTAAACGCCACCTTAAAGATACTGTATTAATAGATTTAGCTATTTCTATGGCGCGAATAAACGACGCAATAGATACAATACAAGAACATTTTCAAACTCGTGGTATTCGCTTAGTTGAAGTTGGTAGTGGGTATCGTTTTCAGGCATGTAGTAGTTTAAGCCCTTGGTTAAATAACTTGTGGCAAGAACGCGCACCAAAATACTCACGTGCTTTACTGGAAACATTATCACTTATTGCATATAGGCAGCCCATTACGCGCGGTGAAATTGAGCAAGTAAGGGGTGTTACTACGGGTTCGAATATTATTAAAACCCTACTCGAAAGAGAGTGGGTTAAAGTGGTAGGGCATAAAGAGGTTCCGGGTAAGCCGGCTTTATATGCAACTACTAAACAATTTTTAGATTATTTTTCGTTAACTGGACTTGAAAACTTACCTGCGCTGCCAACAGAGCAGCAAAGTAAAATTAACCAGTTATTGAGCGATCCTTCTGTGAGAGAACCATCCGAATGAGTATTATACAAGGTGAAAAGTTACAAAAAGTCTTAGCCCGTGCAGGCGTAGGCTCACGCCGTGAAATGGAAAAATACATTGATGCAAACCGCGTTAGTGTAAACGGTAAAGTGGCAAAGTTAGGAGACCGTGTTGAAGAAACCGATTTGATTCGTGTTGACGGGCACACTGTAAAGATTGAAGAAAAAGCAGATAGAATCTGTCGTGTGATTATGTATAACAAACCCGAAGGTGAGTTAAGCACACGTAAAGATCCAGAAGGGCGTCGTACAGTATTTGACCGACTTCCTCGTATTGATGGTGAGCGTTGGATTGCGGTTGGCCGATTAGACGTTAATACTTCGGGTTTGATGCTCTTTACTAATGATGGTGAATTAGCTAACCGCTTGATGCACCCAAGCTATGAAGTAGAGCGTGAATACTCTGCGCGTGTATTTGGTGAAGTAACCAATGAAACGGTTAAAAACTTACTACGTGGTGTTGAGCTTGAAGATGGTCCAGCCAAATTCACGACTGTAACCCCTATGGGTGGCGAAGGCGTTAACCGCTGGTTTAACGTAACGTTAAATGAAGGACGTAACCGTGAAGTACGTCGTTTATGGCAGTCTCAAGATGCGGAAGTATCTCGTCTTATTCGTATTCGTTACGGTAAACTAGAGCTTGATAAGCGCGTGCCACAAGGTGGTTGGATGGAGTATGATTTAGAAACAGTAAACTACTTACGCAAAACCGTTAAATTAGGGCGCGAGACACAAACTAAGCTTTCTGTTATGCCTGAAAAACGCAAAGATAAACGCGCTAAAATCAACCAGATCCGCAAAGCAGTTAAAAAACACAATCAACGTGTTAAGCCTACCAAACGTAAATAATAAATTAGTTATTTATTGCACACAAAAAAGCCGCTAATTGCGGCTTTTTTAATGTGTGTTGTATAAATTTTTTAAACTCTAAATTACTTTTTTACTTGAGCATCTAACGATTCGCCATTCACTTTACTAGAATCATCGCTCATCAAGTATAAGTAAGTTGGCATTAAATCTTCTGGTGTAGCAAGCGCGTCTCTATCTTCTCCTGGGTATGCAGCAGCGCGCATAGAAGTGCGAGTAGCGCCTGGATTAATACAGTTTATACGAATATTCGTTTTGCCTACTTCACATGCCCATGTTTGCATCATGCCTTCTACAGCAAATTTTGAGATGGCGTATGGCCCCCAAAACTCACGGCCTTTGCGGCCTACACCTGATGACGTAAATACTATCGATGCATTATCAGACTTACGAAGAACAGGAAAAAGCGCTTTAGTGATCATCGCTTGCGCGGTCACGTTTACTTTCATTATGTTTTCGAACGTAGATGAGCAAAAATGTTCAAGTGGACCAAGTGACCCTAAAATACCTGCATTATTAAGCAAGCCATCAAGGCGGCCAAATTGATATTCAATTGTTGCAGCAAGGTCACGGTAGTTTTGTTTAGTTGCGCCTTTTAAGTCCATGGGCACAATTGCAGGTTTAGGGTAACCTGCATTAACAATTTCATCGTAAACACATTCAAGTTTATTAGTTGTTTTTCCTAATAAGATAACTGTAGCGCCGTATTTTGCATACGTAATTGCTGCTACTCGGCCAATACCATCACCGGCGCCTGTTATTAAAATAATTTTATCTTTAAGTGCGTTTTCAGCCGCTTGATATGTGTGCATAAAAGTACCCATTCATCTATTTTTTTTGATTTTAACATAGCGAAACGTGAAGTAATCGAATTTATTGTAAAATTAGGTGGCGAAAATAGAAACTTTACGTTAAGTTTAACTGGTCTAATGTCTCATTAATAACCTGATTACATTGTTTTAACTTAATACACTGATTAAACACACTATAAAAATAAAATATGTGCGGAGCCAACAATATGAAAAAAATGCTACTTTCACTCTCTGTTACAGCTGCCTTGGCAGGTTGTGGCGGCGGAGAAACGTTAGAAGATGTTAAGAACGACACAGCAACCGTTATTCCAACAGCAACGGTTACTTTTGACCCTGCTGCAGGTATCTTATCGGTACCTAATGATTTATTAATGAGTGGAACCCAAGACGGTACACTTAATATTCCTGGAGAATTAGATGACAACAATGTGTCTATTTCTCGAGCAGCTTATGCAGATCCTCAGCTTGCTCTAGGCGCACTTGACGGTTGGTCTTCTCAGGTTCCTTATAAAATCGATTTAACATTTCCGCCAAATGTTAGCTTAGATGAAACGTCTGCTGGGACACCAGGTACAGTTCGCATTTTTGAAGTAGTAATGGGTGCAAGTTTAACTGACGCAGAATGTTCAGTTGTTGCTGCCGGTACAGCTTGTAAATTGGTCGGTGAGCTTACTTTTGGTGTTGATTTTGTTACTCAAGCTTCTGGTGATGCCGTTGCAATTATTCCTTTAAAACCATTTACGGCAGGTAGCTCATACATCAATGTACTAACTACTGGCCTTAAAGATTCATTAGGACGCTCTATCGAGCCTTCTTCTAGTTATGGTCTGGTTAAGCAAGAAGCGCCATTAATTACAGAAGCCCAACTTGGTTTGCAGGGCGCTGTTAACAGTTACGAAAATGTAGTTGTAAGTTCAGGAAATATAACAAAAGAAGATATTATTTTTTCTAGCGCAATGACTATTCAGTCTGCGGGGCCAGTACTTGGGACAATTAAAAAATTGCTAGCTGCAAGTTTGCAACAGCCTGCGATGCCAACGCCTGCGCTTCAAGTTCCTGAACAACCGATGGTAAATGTGCAACAGGTATTTGCTTCTCAGGGTGTAGAAGTGTCTGCTGCTTTCTCTGGTGTGCAATATCAAAAAGGTAGCATTATGCTACCGATGTATCTAGGTACACCAACGGGTACTGATATTAGTGATTTAAGTGATACATATTGGCAAGGTATGTGTGATAACGCGGTGGCAATAATCGGTTACAAGGCCGTTGCTGGTGATGCATTTCCGACAGATCCTATTAGTGAAAATGATGGTTTATGTTCTGCATTAAGTGACGGGCAATTACGTGACTTAGGACTAGATAGCACACGTCATGTAACAAAATATAACTCCATTCCAAAAGTACAAAGCATGGCAAATGTGCCAGTGCAAGTTACTAAGCCTATTTTACCAATAATTAATGGTGTACGTGCGCAGTTACAATTAGATCCTATCGCAATGCCTGATAGCGGATGGCCAGTTGTTATTATGCAACACGGTATTACAACACAAAAAGAAAGTATGCTTGCTTTAACGGCGCAGCTTTCTATTCAAGGCTTTGCAACAGTTGCTATTGACCATCCAAGACATGGTGAGCGTGGAATAGATGTTGATGGTGATGGAACAGACGACTTTAATGCAACAACGGGTTCTGTGCTTAGTTACATGAACTTAAGTTCATTACTTGTTGCGCGTGATAGCTTACGTCAATCAGCGGCTGATTTATTAGGTTTACGTTTAGGTCTAAACTTTATTAATGATGCAACGATTAATGCGCAAGATGTAACTTACATTGGTCATTCATTAGGCTCTATTGTAGCCCCTGCATTTATTGCACAAGCTAATAACCCATTAGCGCCAACCGTTGACCCATTATTTAATGTAAACACAGTAGCACTTGCAAGTGGCGGCGGCGGTATAGCTAGCTTCTTACTAGAATCAGCTGCATTTGGTCCATTTATTCAAGGTTCAGTACTTTCACAAGCAGGTACAACAGAAGCTGATGAGTTTAACGCGTATTTACAAGTTGATGCAGTGTCTAACTGTGGTGCAGTATTGCCAGATATGGAAGCATATTTAACCTGTGGTTATAACGAGTATGTAGCTTCGTTAACTACAGCTGGTGAAACAAGTAAGCTAACTAATATTCAAGGAGTGTTTACTCAATTTGCATTTGCTGCGCAAACAGCACTTGATAGTGGCGATCCAACTAATTACGCAGCCACTGTAAAAGCATTAGGCACTCCTGTTTATACTAATGTTGTTGTGGGCGATGGTGTTGATAACAAGCCTGACCAAGTGATACCACCAATGGCAGCTAATAATCCTATTTCTGGCACAATCCCATTAGCTAACTTGATGGGTCTTGAAACAGTAAGTACTTCGCAAGCATTGACTGAAACACCAACAAGCTACTTAGTTAAATTTACTAAAGGGCATCATGGTTCTATATTAACGCCAGCTCAAGATGCTGCACAAGCTGCAACTGTTGAAGGCAGTGCTGCCGCTAATACAGAAATGCAGTTGCAAGTAGCTACTTACTTAGCTGCTCGCGGTCGAATGTTATTAGTTTCCAACCCTGAGGTTGTGACTGATTAATAACCAGTAAAATAATTAACCTTTAAAAGCCACTGAAAAGTGGCTTTTTTTTGCTTTAAAGCATGCTAAATTAGCTGAAATTTATAAATGGAGAAACCAGTTGGAATTTTTATACGAATACGGTTTGTTTTTTGCTAAAACAATTACTTTTGTTATCGCTATAGCAGTTATTCTAATGCTAATAGTTGGCGCTGCAGTTAAGCCTAAAGCCAAAAAAGGTGAAATACAAATTGACGACATATCAGAGCAATTAGTCGATCTTAAAGAAAGTTTTCTACAAAATACGCTGGGTAAAAAAGAGCTTAAAGCACACCAAAAACAGCTTAAATCGCAAAGTAAAAAAGCAGATAAAGATGAGCCTAAACCTCGTTTATATGTAATTGACTTTGTAGGTAGTATGGACGCTCACGAAGTAGAAAGCTTACGAGAAGAAATAACAGCCATTATCTCTATTGCTAACCCAAGTAAAGACAAAGTACTTATTCGTTTAGAAAGTGGCGGCGGAGTAGTGCATGGCTATGGACTTGCTGCATCTCAGCTACAGCGTATTAAAAATGCCGGTATTCCTTTGAGTGTTGCAATTGATAAAGTAGCAGCGAGCGGTGGTTACATGATGGCGTGTGTAGCCGATGAGATACTAGCAGCCCCTTTTGCCATAGTTGGATCTATTGGTGTGATAGCTCAAATACCAAACTTTAATAAAATATTAAAGAAAAATGATGTGGAATTTGAGCAAATAACTGCAGGTGAGTTTAAACGTACGCTTACTTTATTTGGTGAAAACACAGATAAGGCCCGTGAAAAATTTCGTGAAGAAATTGAACAAACACATGATTTATTTAAAACGTTTGTAAGCACTCAACGCCCAAGCTTAGATATAAACTTAGTTGCGACAGGCGAGCATTGGTTTGCAACTCAAGCGATTGATAAAGGTTTGGTAGATGTTATAAAGACAAGTGATGATGCATTACTGGAGCAGCAACATGAGCGCCAAATTTATAAGATTAAATACAAAATTAAAAAGGGATTAAGCGATAAGCTAGCTCTTGGCCTGAGTAGTGGTGTAAATAAAGTGGGAATAAACTTACTCTCTAAATTTAAATCCCTAAATCCTTAGATTAGAATTTTTTTACGATTCAGTTTAATTATTTCTACTCGAAAAAAAACCTTGATGTATTGCATCAAGGTTTTTTTATAGCTGTATAAATGTAGCTTATGAGTCAATAGACTTATGATAATCTTCTAAGTCTTTAGCTGCATTAGGGTCGTTAAAGATGCTCTCATCAAGTTCACCTTCAGACTTGGCAACAACACAGGTAACCATACAATCACCGGTTACATTAACTGCTGTACGTGTCATATCAAGTAATCTATCTACACCGATAATAATTGCAATCCCTTCTACAGGTAAGCCAACTTGGTTAAGTACCATCGCGAGCATTATTAAACCAACACCTGGTACGCCTGCTGTACCTACAGAGGCAAGTGTTGCTGTTAGTATAACCATTAGATAATCAGAAATTGTTAAATCTACACTAAACACTTGTGCAATGAATACGGTAGCCACACCTTGCATGATGGCAGTGCCATCCATGTTAATGGTAGCACCCAGTGGGATAGTAAATGAGGCAACCGAGTTATTAGCACCTAGTTTTTTAGTAGCAGTTTCAAGTGTAATAGGCATAGTTGCGCTTGAGCTCGAGGTACTAAATGCAAATAAGCATGTGTGCTTCATTTTTGCTAAGAAAATAAGCGGGTTTAAGCCCGTTAATATTTTTAAAAGCAATGTGTAGTTTACGAAAGCATGTAATAACAGTGCAAGCACTACAACGCCAAAGTATTTGGCTAGGCTAACAATTAAGTTAAGCTCAATTGTTGTAAATAGTTTTGCCATTAAAAAGAACACGCCATAAGGTGCAATGTTCATTAACAGCGTAACTAGTTTTAAGATTACTGTGTTTAAATCTTCAAAAACACTTGCTACGCGTTTGCCTGTTTTACCACTTAATGCCATTGCTACACCAAATAATAGTGCAAACACTATAACTTGAAGCATATTACCCTTGGCCATGGCTTCAAATGGGTTAGTAGGAAACATATCTATAATTACACGTGCAAGGGTAGGCGCTTCTTTGGCATCATAAGTTGCATTGGATGGCAAGCTTATACCTTCACCAGGGCTAAATAATAAGGCAAGTGTAATAGCCACCGTTATAGCAATAGCCGTAGTTAATAAATATAAACCAATAGATTTACCACCTAGGCGGCCTAGTTTTTTAGGGTCACTTAAGCTACAGGTACCACAAACGAGCGATACAAAAACAAGAGGCACAACTAACATTTTTAAGCTGGCAATAAATATTTGGCCACCAACATGGAAAATACCATCAACAAAAAAGGCTTTAATTGGCAAAGAGAATAACCCAAGTGGTATTAGATAATCGTCTTCACCAGCTAATATAGCCTGAAATATAAAACCTACTGCAACCCCAAGCGCCATACCAATCATGATGCGAGTGGTTAAACTCATTGAACGGATTTTTGACATATTCCCTGATCTACATTTTATAAATTTGCCATAGACTACCAGCAAGGAAATATTTACTACAGAAAAAATTGGTATTTATTTAAAATTATTTTGCGCAAAAAAGTAATAAAAAACTGAGATTTTAGACTAAGTTATAGGTTAATATTAAGTGAAAATTAATTTTGATTATAATAACAACGCTAGGGAGAGGTTCATGCCTTTAATGCGACTGCTCGGCATTTCATTGCTAAGTTTTTTACTCACAGCCTGTGGTGGCGGTGGGTCACTTGAAAAAGACGGCTCTATTAGTGATGGTGATTCCACGACGGAAACATCAACCTATACAATAAGTTTGAAAGGTTATTTGAAAGCGAGTGATACTGAGTCGAATAGTGTTACTGCTGATGCTCCTTTAGAATTAAGAGCTAGTTTAGTTAATGAAGATGGTGATGCAGTGTCTGGCGAGCGTATTACATTCACGTTAGCGGATTCTATTGGTGAGCTAGACCCAGTAGCAGGTACCGCTCTTACTCAATCAGATGGCGTAGCGACTATTGAACTAATAGCAGGTTCAAGTGCAGGTGCAGGTGAAGTTACAGCCACTTTTACGATTGATAGTGTCAGTTACACGGATACATTTGCTTTTGAATCTGATGGTACCGCGTCAACAGAACCTCAGTTAAATATCACAGCTGTAAACAGTTCAGGTGAGAATACTCGTAATGTTGATTATTCAAACCCTCTTACTGTTCAAGTTGAGCTAGAGATTGATGGAGAGCCTGCTGCATTTAAGCTTGTTGAATTCGTACTCACTGGTTTAGGAACAATCAATCCAACTAACGGCACAGCACTAACAAATGCTCAAGGCATTGCAACAATAAGCCTTCTAGCTGGTACAGAAGTTGGTGCAGGTTCTATAGTTGCAACCTACACTGATAATGAAAACATTGTTTACAGCTCTGATGGTTATACATTTACTACCGAAGGTGATGCACCCGTTCAGGGTGAGTCGTTAGACTTTTCTATAGGATTGAGTCTTACATCTTCGACTTCATTGACCGAAATTAGTACCATTAGTGCAGCCGATAGTGGTGTGGTTAAAGCAACTGTTCTTGATGGTGATGGTATTAAAGTAGAGGGGGCCGTTGTTAATTTTTCTTCTACCCTAGGTAATCTTATCCCAAGCATTGGAACAGCATTAACAAACGAAAATGGTATAGCTTCACTTAATTTAACTTCAGGTACTGTCGAAGGTGCTGGTTTAATAACCGCACAGTATGAAGGTGTGGAGAAAACGTTGGGCTTTTACACCCGAGGCGATGCTGTAAACCCAGATCAAAGCACTGCGGATATCAATTTTAAAATTTTGCAAAACTGTCCGGTTGATTTTAAAACAACTAGAGATGCAAGTTTATGTGAAGAGGTAACAAGTATTTCAGGTGATTCTTCAGCTATTTTATTTATTGAAGTGACTAATGAAGACTCTACAACACCACTTACTCAAGCTTTAGTAACCGCTACTACTACTATTGGATCTATTACTCCTTCAACAGGCACTGCAATTACAGATGCAAATGGTATCGCACTACTCGATATTGTTCCTGGGCAAGATGTAGGGGCAGGTGAAATCACCGTGTCTGTACTTGATAGTAACTTGACTAAAGCGTTTCAGATTGCTGCGGTAGATATCGAAATTTCTATTTCGAGCTCTATTGCTGATGATGAGCTATTAGCGGCAGGGGCTACGGCTCTAATTTCTATTGAAATTTCTAAAGATGGTGAGTTATATACAACTCCATTAACGGTTGAATTCTCATCGGGCTGTGTAAGTTCGGGGCAGGCATCAATTGATGAAACAGTGACTAGTATTGGTGGATTTGCACGTTCTACATATCGCCCTTTAACTTGTGTGGGTGGTGATATTATTACAGCAACGGTTATTACTGGTGGAGATACCGTTTCTGCAAATACTACAATTAATGTATCACCTGCAAATATTGGTTTTTTACAGTTTATAGATGTTACAGAGCCTGTAATTGCATTAAAAGGTACTGGTGGTGCTGACCGTACTGAAATTTCAGAAGTGACTTTCAAACTTGTCGATTCAAACGGGAACGATTTAGCGTCAAGAACGGTTAACTTTGAACTTTCAACTGCTGTAGGTGGCATTACATTAGGCACTGCCAGCGCTATTACTAATGCCAGTGGCGAAGTGAAGACATCAGTACTATCGGGTTCGATTGCAACACCTGTACGTGTTATTGCATCAAGTGAAGAAGAGGTAGAAGGTAATACAGTTGTTGTAACAGCCCCTTCAGATATTCTTGTTGTTAGTACAGGTATAGCTGATCAAAATAGTTTTTCGCTATCGCGTTCTATTTTCAATCCCCATGCATTAAATGTTGATGGTAATACAGTAGCGGTTAACGCACGTTTAGCCGATCACTTTAATAATCCTGTTCCAGATGGTACGGCCGTTACTTTTATTACAGAAGGTGGAGTTATTGAGCCAAGTTGTACTACAACGAATGGAGCATGTAGCGTTACTTGGACAAGTAGCAACCCGCGTCCTTTTACTGATTCAATGTACGAAAATACAATTGCTCAAAAATGTGATGGTGGATTACCGTGCCCATTAGGTATTTTAAATAATGATCTTACAATAGATTTACCACTTGGTGGACGAGCAACCGTTCATGCATATGCTATTGGTGAAGAGACTTTTTCAGACTTAAATGGTAATGGTTACTTTGATAGCGAAGACTTCTTTGATGATTTATTTGATATCCCAGAAGCTTTTATTGATAACAATGAAGATGGTACTTTTGGCGGCAAAGATTGTAGTGATGGAACAGACCCATGTTCTCGTGACAATTCAACAGGTGATGAGTTTGAAGAGTTCGTAGATTTTGATGGTAATGGTTCTTGGACTACCCAAAACGGTTTATACAATGGTTTACTATGTCGTGAAGAAGACGAAACCGCAGGACTATGTAGCCGTCAATTGGTTAATGTATTTCAAAACCAAGAGATTGTTATGTCGGGTGATGCGGCATTCTTTAGATTAGTAACCTATGCTGATGATTGCTCTGCTATTGCAGGCGTAACAGCTTCTGAGGTGCATATAAACAGTGATCCAGCGAGCCCATTAGTACGTCGCTCACAAGCTGATCCAACAAGCCAACAGATGTGTCAAGTCAGTGAAATAGATTTAACCCAGACTCCAACAGGGACTAGTAGTGTCAGTCTGATTATGTATATTGCAGATATGTATAATAATCCTATGCCTGCAGGTACTGAGGTATCTATTAGTACTGATAACGGTGAAATTACTGGCGAAACTAGTTATGTATTTCCTAATACTACGAGCTTTGTTCCAGTAGGTGTTTCTTTTGGTATTAAACGGGAACCTTTGACAGGTGGTAACGATAGTCCATCGGGTAGCTTAAATATATCAGTTGAAGCTCCTTCAGGTTTAGTTTCACCATTTTCAGTTTCAGTAGTCGACGATTTATAATCGTTTAAAATAAAAAATGCCAACCTTTAGGTTGGCATTTTTGTTTCTGTTCTATATATTCCACATCAATTAATCTAAAAACACCTGTTTGTTTAATTTAACGACAAAAATTGTTCGTTTATTCAGTAAATACTGAAAAGTTTGTATTAAAAGCTTGTAACAACTAGTGTTTGTAGATATACCTATAAATATTCGCGCCGCTTATGTCGGCAAAACACATTTTTAATATTTGGTTAGAAATAGGCAACTATGGGCAAATCGCTAGTAATTGTAGAGTCACCTGCTAAGGCTAAAACAATTAATAAATATTTAGGTAATGACTTCATCGTAAAGTCCAGTATTGGGCATGTACGTGATTTACCTACTTCAGGTTCGAGCAAAGCTAAAGTGCCGGCAACTAAAACGCCAGCAGAAGTTCGCAAAATGGAACCTGAAGAGAAAGCAGCGTATAAAAAGCAACGAGATTATACTAACCTAGTCGCGCGTATGGGTATTGATCCTGAGCAAGGTTGGGAGCCGCATTATGAAATCCTGCCAGGTAAAGAGAAGGTTGTTCAAGAATTACAAAAGCTGGCTGAAAATGCAGATCAAATATACCTCGCAACGGATTTGGATAGAGAAGGGGAAGCAATTGCTTGGCACCTTCAAGAAATCATTGGCGGCGAACCTGAAAAGTATAAGCGCGTAGTTTTTAACGAGATTACCAAAAACGCAATACAACAAGCCTTCGAAACACCAGGTGAGCTTAATACTGACATGGTTTACGCTCAGCAAACACGACGCTTTTTAGACCGTGTTGTAGGCTTTATGGTTTCTCCTTTGTTGTGGGCAAAAGTTGCACGTGGTCTATCTGCAGGACGAGTTCAGTCTGTTGCGGTACGCTTATTAGTTGAGCGTGAACGTGAAATTAAGGCATTTATCCCTGAAGAGTTTTGGGATATTCACGCTGATGTTAAGAATACTGAGTCTGAGTTACGCTTAGAAGTAACCAAACAAGCAGGAAAGGCATTTAAGCCTGTAAATGAAGCTCAGGCTAGCGCAGCTGTTAAAAGCCTTGAGAATGCAGAATACAAAGTAATTAGCGTTGAAGAAAAACCAAGTAAAAGTCGCCCAAGTGCGCCATTAATTACTTCAACCATGCAACAAGCGGCAAGTACACGCCTAGGTTATGGCGTTAAAAAGACTATGATGCTCGCTCAGCGTTTGTATGAAGGCGGTTATATTACTTATATGCGTACCGATTCAACCAATCTTTCAAAAGATGCGGTTGAAATGTGTCGTGAGTATGTAACGAACGAGTTTGGTGCTAAATATTTACCAAAAGATCCAATTAACTATAGCTCTAAAGGCAATGCACAAGAAGCGCATGAGGCAATTCGTCCTTCAAGCGTTACAGTGTTGTCTGGTCATATCGAAGGCGTAGATGCCGATGCTAAAAAGCTGTATGAGTTAATTTGGCGTCAGTTTGTAGCGTGTCAAATGGTACCTGCTGAATACGACTTAACAACACTGACTGTTGCAGCTAACGATTTCCAGCTCAAAGCAAAAGGCCGCGTGCTTCGCTTTGACGGTTGGACAAAAGTACAACCTGCGGTGCGTAAAAAGAACGAAGAAGATCAATCACTGCCAGCTGTTAAAGAAGGTGAAATACTTACTTTAATAGAACTTGATCCTAAGCAGCATTTTACTAAGCCGCCAGCTCGCTTTAGTGAAGCTAGTTTAGTAAAAGAGCTTGAAAAGCGTGGTATTGGTCGTCCATCTACTTATGCGTCGATTATATCAACAATTCAAGATCGTGGTTATGTACGTGTAGAAAATCGCCGTTTCTTTGCTGAAAAAATGGGTGAAATTGTTACTGACCGCTTAGTTGAAAACTTCACTGATTTAATGAACTTTGATTTTACAGCTAAAATGGAAGGTCGTTTAGATGACATTGCTGAAGGCGAGCGTGTATGGACTCAAGTTTTAGATAAGTTTTATGCTGATTTTTCAACGCAACTAACTGTCGCTAAAGACGAGCCAGAGAATGGTGGCATGCGTCTTAATGAGATGGTTGAAACCGATATAGAATGTCCTACATGTAGCCGCAAAATGGGCATACGTACGGCTTCAACCGGTGTTTTCTTAGGGTGTACTGGTTACAGCCTTCCGCCAAAAGAGCGTTGTACTACAACAATGAACTTAGTGTCGGGCGATGAAGCGGTTGCTGCTGATGTCGAAGACGTAGAAACCGAAAAATTAATGCAGATGAAGCGTTGTCCTATTTGTGAAACTGCAATGGACTCATACCTAATTGACGAAACCCGTAAACTACATGTGTGTGGTAATAACCCAGCATGTAAAGGGCATATAGTTGAAGAAGGTACCTTTAAAATTAAAGGCTACGACGGACCAATTATCGAATGTGATAAGTGCGGTTCTGACATGGAGCTTAAATCGGGTCGCTTTGGTAAGTACTTTGGTTGCAATAACGACGAGTGTAAGAACACACGTAAGTTACTTAAAAATGGTGAGGCTGCTCCACCAAAAGAAGATCCTGTTCACATTACTGAATTAGAGTGTGAGAAGTCAGATGCGTATTTTGTTTTACGTGATGGCGCTGCGGGTATATTTTTAGCCGCAAATACTTTTCCTAAGTCACGTGAAACACGAGCACCCAAGGTTGAAGAACTAAAACGCTTTAGAGACCGCATTTCGCCTAAGTTTTATTATTTAGCAGATGCACCAGCTAAAGATCCTGATGGTAATCTTGCTGTTGTACGCTATAGCCGTAAAAATAAATCTCAGTATGTTATGACTGAAGTTGACGGTAAAGCTACCGGCTGGACTGCTCATTATGAAGCAGGTAAATGGACAGAAGAAGCGAAGAAAAAAGCAGCGCCTAAAAAGAAAGCAGCTGCAAAAAAGGCACCAGCTAAAGCTAAGCCTAAAGCGAAAGCTAAAAAAGAAGATGAATAAGCTCGTTATTGCTTATTCATAGCTTTTGTAGATTTAAAAAATCATAAAAAAACCGGAATGCACAGCTTGTGTCTATTCCGGTTTTTTTGTGCCTAGTTGAATGCTTTCGCAACGGCTTTATTAGCAGTACATTCACCTAAGCGTGTTACCAATTTGATTAAAAACATGGTCATTTTAGCGTATTAAATAACTCAGTTACTGCGTTAAAAACTATTCATATATGACTGCATAGATGCAGACAGTAGGCATTGCAGGGAGCAGCTGCCGAGAACAAATATATGTCATGCTTTTTCGCTTAGCTATTGAGCTTTATTCTTAGCGCTATAATTGATCACTAATTAAATGTAATTGGTATAATTAAATCTTAACAGAAGATACTTTTTTATAGCCTTCAGATTCAAGCTCATCATTTACGCATTTTAATACGTAGGCATTTAGCTCTTCATTGCTTACGTCATCATCTTTAGCCCAGTTAACACACATTTCTGTGTATTCTTTTATCATTTCGGCTGAAGCTGTTGGCGCATCGTCTGCAACCGCGTAAGTCGCAGATACTGCAAATAGTGGTGCTACGATTAGTGCTAGCAATGCTTTTTTCATTCGTTTATTCCTAAAAAAATGGTGTGATGACTGATTTATCCAGTTTAAAGTTAGGTATAAATCAGTAGTGCCCAATCCAGAACAACTCTGTTGGTATGTTGATTTTTAATCGAAATTGAAATAAAAGATAACGAAATTTTTTTATCGTGAGGATGAGTAATTTACTTGTCGGTTTTTAAACTTTAGTAAGTACAGCATTATCAGCTGGAGTAATATATTTAGTAGCTAAGAAAACTTGATTCTGCGCTTTATATTAATAACCTTTAGATTGTTTTAGGAAAAGTGATTTTTTAGGTTCAAAAATGAAATGCATAAGCGTCATTGTATATTTCTGCTATGAGGATATTTTAAATTTGTAATATCAGCCGTATTATTTGCTTTAACTGAATGTCTAAATGTTGAAACTAAAAGTCACTAGAATGCGTTAAATAAAAAAAGCCCAAGTGAATAGCTTGGGCTTTTTCGTGTGTAACGCGCTTACGTATACACTAAACGTAACTTTTGAGTCATTAACACTGAGCGTAAAAACATGCGTAAGGCTCAAGTATTGTGGTGCCTCGGTCTAACTTTGCGCTGTGGTGGCTAAGCTCGGTGTATTCTTTAACGATTGATGTTGGCATATCAATACTTGTTTGCTTAGCGCTGAGATTGAACATACAAAGCATTCTTTGCTTTCCAAGCGTTCTATAAAAAGCAAGCACAGGCTCTGGCGTTTCTATAAATTCAATATCACCTTCAAGTAAAACTGTTTGGCTTTTTCGCCATGCCATAAACTCACGGTAGGCATTTAAAATTGAGTTGTTATCATCTGTTTGTATAGCTACTGATTGCTGCTTATGTGCATTATCAACGGGTAGCCAAGGTTTTACTTCACTAAAACCTGCATGAGATGAATCAGCTAGATCCCAAGGCATTGGTGTTCTACAGCCATCACGCCCTTTAAAATTAGGCCAAAATGTAATGCCGTATGGGTCTTGTAAATCTTCAAATGCCACACTTGCTTCACCCAGACCTAGCTCTTCACCTTGATACATACACACGCTGCCGCGAAGAGAAGCTAATAGGGCGGTTAGCATTTTACATTGTTGAGGGTTTACTTCGCCATTTTCGCTCCAGCGGCTCGCTACGCGCTCTACATCATGATTACTAAATGCCCAGCATGGCCAGCCTTCAGTCATACGTTGTTCTAGAGTTTGAACCGTAGTTCTAATATATTCACTTGAGTAATCATTTGTTAATAGCTCAAAGCTATAACCCATGTGCAGTTTGTCGCCACCTTGGGTGTACTGCGCCATTGTAGCTAATGAATCTTCTGATGAGATTTCGCCAAGCGATACAGTACCTGGGTATTTATTAAGTAATGTGCGAATATCTTGCATAAACTCAATATTTTCAGGCTGAGTATTATTGTAGTAATGGTACTGAAATGCATACGGATTATCTTCACTAAAACCACGACCCTGGCGCTTATCTTTTGGTTTAGCCGGATTATCACGTAATTGCGCGTCGTGATAGCAAAAATTAATTGCATCAAGCCTAAAACCATCAACGCCTTTTTTAAGCCAAAACTCAACATTATCAAGCACAGCTTTTCGAACATCTGGGTTATGAAAGTTAAGATCCGGTTGTTCGGTTAAAAAATTATGTAGGTAGTATTGCCCGCGACGAGGCTCCCACTGCCAAGCACCACCACCAAAAATAGATAGCCAGTTGTTTGGGGCTGTTCCATCATCTTTTGCGTCAGCCCAAACATACCAGTCGGCTTTACTGTTATTTTGATTTTCACGGCTATCAGTAAACCATTGGTGTTGATCTGATGTATGGCTTAACACCTGATCAATAATTATTTTAATATTACGAGTGTGGGCTTCGCTTATTAGCTCATCAAAATCATTTAGGTCACCAAAAAGCGGGTCAATGTCACGATAGTCGCTAATATCATAGCCAAAGTCTTTCATTGGCGATTTGAAAAAAGGTGAAATCCAAATAGCATCAACGCCTAAGCTTTTAATGTAATCAATACGATTAATAATCCCTCTTAAATCACCAATGCCATCGTTGTTGCTATCTTGAAAGCTACGCGGATAAACTTGATAAATAACCGCACCTTTATACCACTGCTTTTGGGTCATGCTTTTCTCCGTCATTCCACACAGTATTTAGACTATTTTTATTTGTGATTACGATTAATCACGTTATTTGCAAAAAGCATACGTGAAGCCTTGTACACTGTAAAAAGTCTGCATACGTATGCACTAAAATTAACGCAATTAAATTATTAAAAATAAGTACTTATAGCTAGCTTAAAGGTGTTTTATTTATGTGTTGGATTTTTACCAATTATGGTGCTCACTTACTTTCTGACTTTTATTAAACATAACGGTTTGTCATACAAGAGAAAATATATTTTATGTTTTGAATTTAATGGTCTGACCAATTAAACATTTGAATTGTGTCTAATATTTCTTATTTTGAATAGCGATACTAATTAGTTTCACTTTGTTTACATTGCGTCCTGTTAACTTTTAGTTTTTGATACAGTAGATTTTACATGTAATGTTGATTGCGTCATTTTCAATAATTTTATTTACAACAAAATCAATAGTTTAATGTTTGTTTGGCAAGGTTTTTATTAATCTGAAGTCGTGCTATAACTGTTGAATACGTATGCATAAAGTTGTTAATAAAATAAAGCTGGCGTTAATATTCATCCTGACAACAAAATTAGCTCGCCTGTTTGACTATCACTCAAATAAAGAAGCGAGTATCACAATATGGGTAACGGGAAAAACATCATGTCTATGTTCAAACCAAGTATATTAACGTTGGCAATGGCTACTGCAGGATTAGCAAGCTTTGCCTCTGTAGCAGCACAAGAAGATACAGCTAAAAATGATGACGTTGAGGTTATCGAAGTAAAAGGCTTTCGTGGCAGTGTTGTAGAATCAATCAACACAAAGCGTTTTTCTACTCAAGTCGTTGAGTCAATTTCAGCAGAAGATATAGGTAAGCTACCTGATTCATCTATTGCTGAGTCTATTGCACGCTTACCAGGTTTAACAGCACAACGCCTAGATGGTCGCGCAAGTAGAGTATCAATTCGTGGTTTTGGTGAAAACGAAAGTGGCACCACATTTAATGGCCGCGAGCAAGTATCTATTAGTGATAACCGCGGCGTAGAATTTGACCTTTACCCATCAGAAATTATGAGCGGTGTAACTGTTTATAAAACACCAAGTGCAAATTTAGATGCAGAGGGTATTGCGGGCATAATTAACATGCAAACAGTTCGCCCACTAAGTAAAGGTGAACGTGTTGTTCAAGTAAATGGACAGTATGAGCAAACAAGCTTTGATAAATTAAACCCTGACGGCAACGACGACGGTTACCGTGGCACTTTCTCATATATCGACCAGTTTGCTGATGACACCATTGGTATTGCATTTGCACTAAACACCATGAGCTCGCCAAACCAAGAAAAACGTTGGAATTCATGGGGGTACCCTGAATTCACTGCTGAAGATGGTAACTCGTATTCAATTTTAGGCGGTGCTAAACCATATGTTCGTTCATCAACGCTTGAACGTGATTCAGCAATGCTTGTTCTAGAGGCAGCGCCTACAGATAAACTAAATATGACGTTTGATGCGTTGTATGTAGACTTTACAGACGAGCAAATTTTGCGCGGCATTGAAGTTCCTTTTGCTTGGGGTCAAGGTAGTATTGATGCAAGCAGTGCTATAGTAGATGCAGAAAGTGGATTTATAACAAGTGCTGTAACACAAGGCCAACGTGTTGTTGTGCGTAACGATTACCAAGAGCGTGATGCTGAACTAACTGCATTTGGATTTAACACTAAATACGATATTGATGATTCATGGTCAGTAGAATTTGACGCAAGCTACTCGCAAGTTGACCGTAAAATTTGGAGTATAGAAAGCTACTCAGGTACAGGGCGTGGTGATTCTCGCGGTGTAGCAGATAACTTAGGTTATGCTTTTAATGGTGGCAATACTGGCGCTACTTTTTCACATGACTTAGATTACAGCGATTATGATCTAATTCAATTAGGTGGGCCGCTTTCGTGGGGTGCAAGCTCTGCACTAAATGATGCATATGGATTAACTGGCACAGAGTATGAAAACCAAGCTCAAGACGGTTTTATTAATGCTCCAACTATTGAAGATGAATTAGTTACATTAAAACTTGCAGCGTCTAAAGTACTAGAAAACGAATACATTAGCTCAATTGAATTTGGCTTAGGTTATAAAGAGCGTGAAAAGTCTAAATCTTCGCAAGGTTACTTCTTGACTTTAACTGATTTTTCTCTTGAAAACCCAGGAATGCTTAGTGTACCTGAGCAATACCGTTTAGGCAGTGTTGGCCTTGACTTTATTGGGCTAGGCGACATGATAGCCTATGATGTAAATGGTTTAGTTAATGATGGTTACTATGAAACCCTTGACGAAAGTTTAACTAGCTCAACTCATGCAACTAAGTCGTGGACAGTAAAAGAAGAAATCACCTCAGCATTTGCACAAGCTAATATTAATGCAGAAGTAAGTGGTCTTCCATTAACTGGTAATGTTGGGGTGCGCTATGTTCATACAGATCAATCCTCTCAAGGTAATGCTTTTGGTGTAGATGGGAATACTGGTCTAGTCATTACTTCACCTACAGATATTGGTCACGATTATTCTCACGTTTTACCAAGCTTAAATTTATCACTTGCGATTGATGAGCAGCAAACAATACGTTTTGGCGCAGCTAAAACAATCTCACGTGCGCGTATAGATGAAATGAACGCCTCTGTTAATGCATCATATAATGATACACCGGATGAAAACGGTAACTTTTGGTCTGTATCGGGTGGTAACCCTAATTTAGAACCTAAAGAAGCAACAGGCTACGATTTATCTTATGAAAACTACTTTAGTGATGAAGGTTACTTCTCTGCTGCATTTTTCTATAAAGACTTAACCCAGTGGATTTTTGACGGTACTTACGCGATTGATATGTCGGGTGTTGCGGACCCATCAACAGGTGAAGTACCAGCTACGTCAGAAGGTACTGGCAGTGGCAAAGTAAATGGCGGCGGCGGTGACCTATACGGTTACGAGATATCTCTAGCGTTACCATTTAAAATTTTCCACCCGTCTCTTGAAGGCTTTGGCTTAATTGCTAGTCATACAGGTATTGAATCTGATATTGAAGATGGAAATGGCAATGAGTACGAACTACCGGGTCTATCAGATAAAATTCAAAGCTTAACGGTTTACTACGAGATGAATGGCATGCAATTACGAACCAGCATGCGTAAGCGTAGTGACTTCAAAGGTGATGTTTACGGATTAGGCTTTAATACAGAGCAAGTGAATATTATCGGCGAAACAATTTGGGATATTCAGGCAGGTTATGACTTCTCTGAAGCAGGGGTTGAGAGCCTTGAAGGTTTATCAATTCAGTTCCAAGTTCAAAACTTAACAGAAGAGCCGTTCACATCGCTTTCTGGCGATAACGCGCTACAAGTTCGCGACTACCAAGATTATGGTCGCACTTACTTGTTAGGCTTTAGCTACCAGCTATAATAAAGGTTGTGTGTAGGAGCCCTTGTAATTTGTTTTACAAGGGCTTTTTTATAGCTACTTTATCAAACTTAACAAAGCTTTAAACTGTAAACGTGGACAATAATATGAAACCAATAAAACACGTCGTAATCGCAGGCGGGGGCACAGCAGGGTGGATAACAGCCGCCTTGCTTAATAAAGTGTTAGGTAAAGTAATCAAAATAACCCTTATTGAGTCAAGTACTATTGGCACTATAGGCGTGGGTGAAGCAACAATTCCGCCTATTATTCAGCTTAATAACGCACTGGGTATAAACGAGCAAGAGTTTATAAACGCTACTAATGCATCTATAAAACTAGGAATTGAGTTCGAAAATTGGAAAACCACCTCTCATAGCTACATGCATGCTTTTGGCTCATTTGGAAAAGACTTCCCCTTTTGCGATTTTTACAATTTTTGGGTAAAAGGGCACATTAGCGGTACAGAAAAAAGCTTATGGGATTTTTCTCTTAACTACCAAGCAGCTAAACAGCATAAGTTTGCACCATTAAATACCATACCTAACACGCAATTACCTGGCTTAAGCTATGCGTACCATTTTGACGCAACTTTATATGCCGAGTTTTTAAAAAAGCTCGCAATGTCACGCGGTGTTGATCATATTGATGCCAAAATAGAGCAGGTTGAACAATGCCCTCTATCAGGGAATATAAAATCATTAACCCTTGATAACACACAGCAGATAAATGGCGACCTTTTTATAGACGCTACAGGGCAGCGCGCCTTACTCATAGAGCAAACCCTTAATACAGGTTTTGTAGATTGGTCTCATTACTTACCATGCGACAGCGCCGTTGCAGTGCAATCTCAAGGTACTAGCGAGCTAAAACCTTATACGCGTTCAATTGCACACAGCGCAGGCTGGCAGTGGCAAATACCGCTGCAAAGCCGAATAGGTAATGGCTTGGTGTACCGTAGCCGTTATTTATCTGACGATGCAGCAACGCAGTTATTATTAAATAATTTACCCGCTGAGCCCATTACGGCGCCACGTGTTATAAAATTTAAAACAGGACGGCGCTTAAAGCAGTGGCATAAAAACGTGGTGTCGGTTGGTCTTGCTAGTGGCTTTTTAGAGCCGTTAGAGTCAACTAGTATCCACTTAATACAAAGTGCAGTAACCCGTTTAATAAAGCTGTTTCCACACAATGGCATAAGCGAAACTTTAGTTACTGAATTTAATAAGCAAAGCGTGATAGAAATAGAGCACATACGCGATTTTATTATTTTGCATTACAAACTGACGGAGCGAGAAGATTCTGCTTTTTGGCGACAATGCAAGCAAATGGACATTCCTCACTCATTGGCCCACAAGCTCAAATTATTTAAGGAAACTGGCAAAGTAGTGCGCGAAAACGATGAACTATTTGCCGAAGTTGCTTGGCAACAGGTATTTATTGGCCAAGGCCTCATCCCCGATGATTACAACAGTATTGTTGACTCATTAAGCAGTGAACAACTAAACGACTTATTTTCTACATTAAAAACGCTTATTACCTCAACAGTAGATCAATTACCCACTCATAAAGATTTTTTAGCAAAAATTAAAAAGGCCTGATGATGCGATTTTTAAACACACTTTTACTTGTAAGTGCCTGTACTTTACCAACCATTAGCTACGCACTTAACGTTGAGCCTGCTAATTGGTGGGTTGGCATGAACAAAAATACCATAACCATCATGGTGCATGAGCAAAATATTGCAAACGAGCAAATTAAATTAGCTAAATACAATGGTGTTAAGTTAAATAAAGTAACCCGTACAGATAACCCAAATTATGTATTTTTAAATATTACTATTACTGATACCGCTAAAGCAGGAACGCTTGTGTTTAACACCAGCGAAGCGAGTCAAAATTTTGAGTTTTCACTACTTGAACGTAATAAAAACAGCGCAAACCGCCAAGGGTTTACATCATCCGATACGCTTTATTTAATTAACCCAGATCGCTTTGCTAATGGTGATAAACAAAACGATAGCGTTCCTAGCATGTTAGAAGCCGCTGATCCTAGTACTAAGGGCGGGCGCCACGGTGGTGATATTCAAGGTGTTATAAACGCATTACCGTATTTAAACAATTTAGGCGTTACACAGCTTTGGCTTACCCCAGTGCTTGAAAACAACATGCCAGATTATTCTTATCATGGTTATGCAATTACAGATTTTTATAATGTTGACCCACGTATGGGCTCAAACCAGTTATATAAAACGCTCTCGGTAAAAGCAAAAGAGCAGGGCATAGGCCTGGTAATGGATATGGTTCTTAACCATTTTGGCTCTGAGCATACTTGGGTTAAAGATAAGCCAACTAAAGATTGGATTAACTTTAATGGCGAGTTTAAAAAAGGTAAAAACGCCACAAGCCATGCGCGCCAAACTATACAAGACCCACACGCGAGTGAATACGACAAGCGCCAGTTTAACGATGGTTGGTTTGTAGAAACCATGCCCGATTTAAATCAGCGCCAGCCACTGTTAAGTGAATACTTAATTCAAAATGCTATTTGGTGGATAGAATACGCCGATTTAAGTGGTATTCGTGTTGATACCTACTCTTACTCAGATAAAGCATTTTTGAGTGATTGGACAAAAGCCATAATGCAGGAGTACCCAAACTTTAATATTGTTGGAGAAGAGTGGACGTCAAACCCTGCTATTGCCTCTTACTGGCAACGTGGCAAGCATAACCAAGATGGTTATACATCAAGCTTACCAAGCGTGATGGACTTTTCGTTGCAAGAGTCGGTAATTCAAGCGCTAAATGAAGAAGAAAGCTGGAACACGGGCTGGGTTAAAGTCTATGAGTCGTTAGCTAATGACTTTTTATACCCAGATACAGATAACATTATGGTATTTGCAGATAACCACGATATGAGCCGTGTTTATACTGAACTTGGCCAAGACGTAGCTAAAACAAAAATGGCGATGACGTTATTTTTAACCACACGTGGTATAGCGCAAATGTATTACGGCACCGAAGTACTATTGGATAACACCCCAAGTAAAGACCATGGTGATATTAGAATCGACTTCCCGGGTGGATTTAAAGGCCAAACACGTAATGCCTTTACGGGCGAGGGGCTAACAAAACAGCAAAAAGACATGCATAACACCATTAGTACGCTGCTTAATTTTAGAAAAAACAGCTCAGCATTAGATAAAGGAAAGCTTGTACATTTTACGCCTCAACAAGGCGTGTATAGTTACGCGCGTATTAGCGACGAGCAAACGGTGTTGGTATTTATGAATAAAAACACAAAAGAGCTAACTAAGAATATTGAGTATATGCAGGAAGTAATACCAAAAAATACCAAAGCACTTAACTTATTCACCCACAAAACACAGGTGTTGGGTAATACAGTTGCTTTACCGGCAATGAGTGCAACGGTATTAATTATAAATACCTCTCAATAGTTTACCTGAATACGTATGCAGCAACTGTATGGTTGCTGCAGTAATCTTTAGTATAAAGTTAATAACAATACTGACAAAAAAGACACACAATGAAAAAATCAGTTTATGTATCCGCAGTACTTTGTAGTGCACTTATTGCTACAGGGTGTTCAGAAAATAACAAACCTGAACAACAGCAAGCACCTACCCACACGCAAAATGAGCTTACCAAGCCGGTTGTATATCAAGTATTTACGCGTTTGTTTGGTAATACCGAAACAGCCAATGTGCCATGGGGCACTAAAGAGCAAAATGGTGTAGGTAAATTTGCCGACTTTAACGATGCAGCCCTAAAAGGCATTAAAGAGCTAGGTACCACGCACGTTTGGTATACCGGTGTGTTACACCATGCGTTAGTAGGCGATTATACCGACTACGGCATTTCGCAAGATGACCCCGATGTAGTAAAGGGCCGTGCAGGTTCACCGTATGCTATTAAAGACTACTACGATGTAAATCCTGATTTAGCAGTTAATGTTACTCAGCGAATGGATGAATTTGGCGCACTTGTTGAGCGTACACATAACCATGGCATGAAAGTCATTATTGATATAGTGCCTAACCATGTAGCACGAAATTACCAATCCCTTGGCAAACCTAAAGGCGTTAAAGACTTTGGCGCACAAGACGACACCACTAAAGCGTACGATAAAAATAATAACTTTTACTACGTACCAGGGCAGTCTTTTCAGGTGCCAACATCGCCAGAGTACAAAGTATTAGGGGGTAATGAAAGCCCATTAGCGGATGGCTTTTTTGATGAAACACCCGCTAAATGGACAGGTAACGGTGCCCGTGCACCAAAACCCGATATAAACGATTGGTACGAAACAGTAAAAGTAAATTATGGCGTAAAGCCAGATGGTAGCTACGATTTTGTTCAATTGCCAAGTGAATACAAAAATAAAGACTACCGTGCTCATTATGCATTTTGGCAAGATAAAGAACTTCCTAACAGCTGGTACAAATTTAGAGACATAGCACTTTTTTGGCTCGATAAAGGCGTTGATGGCTTTAGATACGACATGGCCGAAATGGTGCCAGTAGAGTTTTGGAGTTTTTTAAATTCGTCGATAAAAATGCAAAAAAGCGACGCCTTTTTGTTAGCCGAAGTGTATAACCCGCTAATGTACCGTGCGTATATTCACCAAGGTAAAATGGACTACCTTTACGACAAAGTAGGCTTTTATGACACACTAAAAGCCATTATGCAGGGTAAGCAAGCTGCTAATACTATTTTTGCAGCCCAAAGCCAAGTTACTGATATTGAAGCGCACATGCTGCACTTTTTAGAAAACCACGACGAACAACGCATCGCGAGCCCTGACTTTGCAGGTAACGCTGTGTGGGGTAAACCGGCTATGGTGGTTTCTAACTTAATGAGCCGCGCACCCACGTTATTATATTTTGGTCAAGATGTGGGAGAAGATGGCTCAGAAAACGCAGGATTTGGCACAGCTACACGCACCAGTATTTTTGACTACATTGGCGTGCCAGCGCACCAAGCATGGATGAATAATGGCAAGTTTGACGGTGCTAATTTAACACAAGAGCAAGTAGCACTTCGTGACTACTACAAAGCGATTATGTCACTAAATAGTTTACCTGCTGTGGTAGGCGGTGAAATGACTGAGCTTAGCGTTACAGGAAGTGAGCGAGTTGTAGGTTTTACGCGCAAACTTGGCCAACAAGCGCTGTACGTATTAAGTAACTTTAGTGAACAACCTCAAACAATTACGGTTAATTTATCAAAGGCACAATTAGGAGCAATGAGTGAAAATACGCTATTAAATGATTTACTTGAAAATCACACCACCCAGCTTAAAGCTCACCCGCAAGGCGCTACATTTAACCTCACACTTGATGCATTTAGCAGCGCAGTTTTAACTAATAAGGCTAATCATGAATAATCAAAATAATAATTATGACAGCAACAAACCAAACCTGAGTTTTTGGCAAATATGGAATATGTGCTTTGGTTTTTTAGGTATTCAATTTGGCTTTGCACTACAAAACGGCAATGTGAGCCGAATATTTCAAACATTAGGCGCACAAGTTGATGATATTCCCATTTTATGGGTTGCAGCACCGCTTACTGGTTTAATCGTACAGCCTATTATTGGTTACTGGAGCGATAAAACATGGGGGCGCTTTGGTCGTCGCCGTCCGTTCTTTTTTATAGGCGCAGTGTTAACAACGCTTTCACTATTTATTATGCCGCATTCGCCAACGCTTTGGATTGCTGCCGGTATGTTATGGATTATGGATGCGTCAATCAACGTAACCATGGAACCGTTTAGAGCACTTGTTGGGGATAACTTGCCAGAAAAACAACGCGCTACAGGTTACGGGTTACAAAGCTTTTTTATTGGTATTGGTGCGGTACTAGCCTCAGCATTACCATGGATGATGACCAACTGGTTTGATGTAAGTAATACTGCAGCGCCTGGGCAAATTCCAGAGTCTGTTAAATACTCATTTTATTGGGGTGGGGTGGTGCTACTTGTTGCTGTGCTTTGGACCGTAGCACGTACAAAAGAGTATAACCCAGAGCAATTAGCGGCTTTTGAAAAGCAAAGCGCTCAACCAACTACCAGCAAACTGGTTGATATTAACTTTAATAAAGGCGCCATTATTTTTGTAGTGCTGGGTTTAGCAACCCTTGTATTAGTAATGGGCTTATCGCTTGAAAAAGAATTATACCTATTAGCTGGTGGTTTATTAGCGTTTGGTATTGTGCAGTGGATTGCAGCGGCGCTTAAAAGTGCTAACAAAACTCAAGGTGGTTTTTACCAAGTAGTGCAAGATGTATTTACTATGCCAGAGGCTATGAAGCAGCTTGCATGGGTGCAGTTTTTTAGCTGGTTTACTTTATTTGCCATGTGGATTTATACCACCGCAGCAGTAACAAGCTTTCATTATGGTAGTAGTGATGCAACCTCTAAAGCATTTAACGATGGTGCTGACTGGGTGGGTATTTTATTTGCCGCTTACAATGGATTTGCCGCAATTGCCGCTATGTGTATTCCGTTTTTAGTTAAAAAAATGGGATTAAAAGGCGCGCATTGCTTTAATTTATTGCTGGGCGCGTTAGGTCTTGCAAGCTTTATGTTTATTCAAGATCCTAAAATGTTACTTATTCCTATGATTGGGGTGGGGTTTGCGTGGGCGTCTATTTTATCGCTGCCTTACGCCATGCTAAGTAACGCACTGCCAAGTAATAAAATGGGCGTTTACATGGGTATTTTTAATTTTTTTATAGTTATACCTCAGTTACTTGCCGCCAGCATTTTAGGGCTCATTTTACGCCACGTATTTTCTAATCAGCCTATTTACGCATTGTTAATTGGTGCAGCCTCGTTCGTTGTCGCTGCCGTTGCGGTAATGCGCGTTAAAAATTCAAATTAAGGACACACAATGAAAAAATATAACCTTATAACCGCCTCACTTTTAACGTTAGGTTTAACCGCTTGCGGCGCTCAAAACACAAGCACAACTAACGAAAGTACCACAGCACAGGTTACATCAGCACCAGGCGCCCCAGGCACAGAGCCTTTTTGGGCTTATGCGGGTAAAACAGGTATTGGCACGTCATACGAGCAATACCAAAACGGCCAATACAGTGATTCAGCTGCAACGGGCGATGTATCTAAGGTGTGGTTTTCAATTGCTAAAGGTATGATCACCGAATCCATGTTTGGGCTTATTCACCAAGCTCAAATAAAAGACATGCAATTTATAGTAACAGGTAAAGACTTTACCGTTAGTGAAGCTGATGATTTAGATGTCACCATTGATTACTTACATAAAGATGCACAAGGTCGCCCGTTATCGCTTGCCTACAAAGTAACTAGCACTGATAAACAAGGGCGCTTTAGCCTAGAAAAACACATTTTTACTGACCCAGATGGGCAAACATTATTTGTACGCAGTGTATTTAACACTGAGCTTGAAGGGCTAAAAGCATATGTGTCTGTTAATCCGTATATTAATAATAACGGGCTAGGTGACTTCGCTAAAACGACTGAGCAAGGCCTTGTCGCATGGGAAGACGATAACTATTTATCACTTCAATCAGCGACCTCATTTAAAGATAAAACAGTGGGCTTTACCGGTGAAAGCGATGGTATTAACGCACTTAAAACTACGCAATCTATAAATACACAATACACAAATACCGGCGATACAGCAGGTAATGTAAGCATGCTTGCAGAGCTTGGCGACATAAGCGCGAATACCACCTTTGATTTAGCACTTAGTTTTGGTAAAACGCAGCAGCAAAGTATAAAGCAAGGCGAAAAAAGCTTAGCAAAAGGGTACCAAGCGGTGCTTGATCACTATAACGGTAAAGGTGAAGCGCTAGGCTGGGAAGATTACCTCCAAAGTCTCAAACCGCTCAATAAAATGATTGAACAAACAGCCGATAACGGTAAGCTTTTATACACCAGCGCCATGGTTCTAAAAGCACAAGAAGATAAAACACACGCAGGGGCATTAATTGCTTCTCTATCTAATCCATGGGGCGAAACTGTTTCAGCCAAAGAGGGCTCTACTGGCTATAAAGCAGTATGGGTGCGCGACTTTTATCAAGTAGCCATGGCCTTTATGGCACTCGGCGATACAGCCACAGCAAAAACAGCGTTTGAATACCTTGAAAAAGTGCAAGTAAATAGCAAAACACCAGGTAATAAAGGCGATACAGGCTGGTTTTTACAAAAAACGCACGTAGATGGTGAGCTTGAATGGGTCGGCGTACAGCTTGACCAAACAGCTATGCCTATTATGCTTGCTTGGAAGTTACATAAAGCCAATGTACTTAGTGATGAAGAGCTAAAAAGCTGGTACGGAAAAATGTTAAAACCCGCGGCTGATTTTTTGGTTGATGGCGGCCTTGCTAAAATTTTATGGAACGACACGCAAATTACACCACCGGCAACCCAACAAGAGCGTTGGGAAGAGCAAAGCGGTTATTCGCCTTCGACTACTGCAGCAATAGTAGCTGGCCTTATTACAGCCAGTGATATTGCAACACTAAGTGGCGATGATACAAACGCAAAGCGCTACTTAGATACAGCTAAAAAATACAGCAGCGATATTGAATCGCAAATGTTTACCACTAAAGGTAACTTAAAAGGCGAGAATAGCGATGGCGAATACTTTATTCGTATAGGCCAAGATACCGATGCAAACTCAAACACTAAAATTAACGCTAATAATGGCCGCGAAGGGTTTAATAAAAAGCAAATTTTAGATGGCGGTTTTTTAGAGCTAGTACGCTATGGCGTACGCGGTGCAAATGATGGAAGCATCGTTAAAACACTACCTGAGTACGATGACGAAACACTAGAAGATAACCTACAAGTTAAATACAGCTTTAGCTTTGACGACGGCAGCGGCACATTTGCAGGCTACCGCCGCTATGGTAATGATGGCTACGGCGAAGATGAAGTAACGGGCACAAACTATGCCGAGGGTGGCAGTAATACACCAGGCCAACGTGGTCGTGTATGGCCGTTTTTCACAGGTGAACGTGGCCACTATGAAATAGCAGCAGCTAACGCAAACAACGCCTTTGATGATGCTAAACAAGCGCAAATTAAAAATAGTTATGTTAAAGGTTTGGAGCAATTTGCCAATAAAGGGCTAATGCTACCAGAGCAAGTATGGGATGGTGTCGGTGTAAATAAAGCTGGTTATGAGCTAGGCGAGGGCACAAACTCAGCAACGCCACTTGCATGGACACATGCAGAATACATTAAGCTTGTACGCTCACTCAGTGATAAACAAGTATGGGATTATTATCCAGTGGTTGGCGAGTCACTTAAAGACTAATATAAAGCAAGCTGCAGTTATTAAAAAGGCTTCTAAATAAATTTAGAAGCCTTTTTTACTATTCAGTTATTCTGTATTTAAACTAATATGAATCAGCAATAATACTTAATTATTTGTTGGTAATAACTAAATAACGAAATTTTTATCTTGTTATCAGTACGATTTTCTTACCTCAAAATAGATCACCGAATTAGGCGATTTGATATGAAGGGTGCTCTTCATATGAAATGAATGCCACCCTTTTATTACATTATTTGAGGCCACATTTATTATCAAACCAAGATAACAACTCTGTATAAAACTCTTTTTTATGATCGTAGAAAAGCGTATCAGAAAAGTGATCAGCATCTTCTAGCTCAATATATTTAAAGTCTTTTTTGTACTTTTCAAGCTCAGATACAAAGTCTCTACTGTGTTTTACTGGAACACGACTGTCGATATCGCCATGTACAACCAGTATAGGAATATTTACTTTATTTACTTGCTCTACAGGAGAGACACCAGTAATAGTAGGGCGTTGTAAGATACTTAAAAAGCGATTTTCGTTAAGAGTTGCATTGATACGACTTAAATCACTTACACCCGCACCGGCAACAACACATTTATATATGTTGTTTTCACGCATAGATGCAGCAAATGCAGCATAACCACCATAACTCCAACCAAATAAAGCAAGCTTATCTTTTGTTGCTAAACCTTTATCTATTAAATATTGTGCGGCGTCATCTAAATCATCTTGTTTTTTCAAGCCCCAGTTATTATCACCGGCTATCCAATGCTCCAAACCGTAACCTGTAGAACCTCGGTAGTTTGGTTGAATAACTACGTAACCATGATAGGCGAGTAACTGTGCCCAGTCATCAAATACAACAGAGTCACGAACCCAAGGACCACCGTGAGGGAGTACTATTGCGGGGTAAGGACCTTTAGTTGCAGGAATAGTTACGTATGCTTTTATTTTACGTCCATCTCTTGCTTTATAAGAGATATATTTAACGGTTCCTAATTTACTTTTATCAATAAACGGAAGGCGATCACCAATCTTAGTTAACTTCTGTTTATTAGTAACAATGTAATAGCTGCCAGGGTTATCGTCAGCAGATACTCTCACTACTAATACATTATCGTTATCAGAGCTACTGATGATTTGTACAAATTTACCTTTAAATAAAGACGCAACAGATTCGTTAAGTGCTTGTAGGTTAGGATCTGTGAAATAAAACTTAGGTTGCTTAGTTGTATAGCGAAAGCCTTGTAAGGTGCCGTCGGTATCAAGTATTACACCATCAGTATCTACAGACTTAAGACCAAATTGACGTTCAGAATACTGACCTGTTTTAATATTATAAATATAAATGCCAGTCGTATTTTCGCCTAAGTTGGCATTAACATAAACTTCGTTAGGGTTACCTTTCGCAAACCCTAAAATCTCAAAGTTTTCACGCTTTTTAGGACTAACTTGCTTAATTACTTTCCAATCATCATTACCTTTATCTCGGGCATAATAATCGATTGCGTTATCAGACTTATTCCAACCTTGGGCTATTCTTATTTCACCGTCGTAGTCAGAAACGAATGAGCCTGATACTTTTTCATTTCCGCGCATTACAGTAACGCTTCGTCCAGTATTAATATTAAAGCGCACTACATCTGGAATGTAGTTATTATTAATATCAACCTCTACTAATACTTCATCTTTTTTGTCAGGAAGTATATTTATTATATTAAATTGAACATTTCGTTTTTTCTTAAATGGTAATAGCCAGTCGCTTTTACCATCTGCATCGGTTATTGCAAACTTATTAACCCAGTATTTGCGACTTCCATCTTCTAATATTTGCCTAAACATAACGCCAAGTTTTTCATCGTTTAACCATACGATTGAAGATATTAGCATTTTATCAGCGCCTAATCTTACAGGCTCTGCATCTAGGTTATTTGGATCTCTTATCTCAATTATATAGTCACCATTTTTAGTAGTCGCTCTTAAAATAGCAAGCTTCTTACCATCAGGTGATGCTACAACACTGCGTATAGCAGATGACATTGAGAAAGCATCAATACTGCTTACTTGTGCCGCATCTCCAGTTTCGCTATTAGCAAAAGAAGATAGGCCTAGTAGGGTTAATCCTACTAATATTCTTTTTTTAAATTTCATTTTTATTCCCTCAAAAAAAATGGCCTAAAATTTTAGGCCATCTGGATTGAATATTTACTCAGCCAATTCTAATTAAAAAGAAGCTGTAAAACTGATGTATGGGCTACGACCTGAAGTGTCATAACCAACACCTAGAGGGATATTAGTGTTTGAAAAAGAACCACTTGGATCTACTTTAGGAGGTGCTTCATTAAACACGTTACGAACACCAAAGTTCACTTTATAAGCATCGTTAGACCAAGTCATACCAATGTTATGTACAAAGTAGTCATCGGTGAAACCAACTGGGCGACATTTAAGTGCTTCACCGTTAGCATCAGTTAAACCACGACAACCTGCAGTGCCTTCTTCAAATTCACCTAAATCATCCTCATCTTCACGACCTTTACCGATGAAACGCGTTTCCCAGTTAAATCTAAAATCAGAGTATTTAAGTTGTAAGCGAGCGGTACCACGCCATTCCGGAGAATCTGGCTCGCCCATATTGTCATCAATAGTACCAAGCACGTCAAAAACTTGCTCTGTCATGCGAGTAGCTTGAAGATCTAGTGTAATACCTAGGTTTTCTTCTGCGATTACTGTATCTGTTTCAAAGTAGATATTGTAATCAAAACCTTTAGATGAGATTAAACCAATATTGATAAAGCTAGCATCAACTAAATCAATTTGACCATTTTCGTCACGTCCGATACGGCTACAGAAAGCATCATTACCATCAGCAGAATAACACTGACCAATACTGTAACCAGCGCTTGGCTCTGCAATACTATTCGTTACTTCAATATCAAAGCGGGTTAATGACATTGTTAAATCAAATGCATCAGTGAACGGTTGTTCAAAGATAAAACCGTATGTTTTAGCCACTGATGTTTCAGCACTAAGCTCAGTTGTACCGCCAGTTTCAATCTCAGCGCTGTAAGCTGCAGTGTATGAGTCAGTTCCATTTTGACCTAAACCAAGAGTAGTTGGATCAATACCTGATGCTTGACAAGCGTTTAGTACAGCTGTATCACGTGTTTCTTCTGCTGCATTATATGTAGCTGCTGAACCTGGGTTCAATGGGTCGATATTACGAGCATCTTCCGGAACAACACATGGATCGGCAACTGTATTAAAACCAGACGTACCGTTTAAGAAACGCTCGCGTAGGTTAGGTGCTCTGTACGAAGTACCTTTTGTTGCACGTAGAGTAAACCACTCAACAGGACGGTAAATTGTTTTAAGACTATAAGTTGATTCTGCATCGTAGAAAGATTCTTCAGAAACACGGCCAGAAGCTGTAAATGTAAGTTCTTCAGCGCCTTTAACACCTTTAAGTAAAGGGAATTCAACTTCTGTGAATATTTCCTTTAAGTTACGTGAGCCATCAGCGCCTTGGTCAGCAAAATAGCCCCATAGTAAGCCTTGAGATGCAGCAGCATTTGGATTTGATTCAATTTCATCACGACGATATTCAACCCCAACGATACCTGCAACAGTTTCGTTGTTCCATGGTAATGCGAAGAAATCACCACCCATGAATGCATTGAAAACAAACTGGTTTACTTTAGTTTCGATATCGCGGTCGATAAACAAGTAAGCAGCTTCTTCAGGTGAAAGCGTACCGCCACCTTCTTGATAAATACTATCTGCAAATAAATTAACAGGAACACATCCATCAGAACCGGTACCACAGGTAACAGTACCATCATCATTAAGAACAGCGGTTTCTAATGAGTTAATTAAGCGCTCTTCATCAATACCAACACGGTGGTCAGTACCTTTTGATGCGCTGTACGATACAGATGCGTCGTAGTACCAATTGTCTAAGCCGATGTTTTCAAACATACCAAGATTACCAGTAACACCAGTAACTAAACGATATTGTGAAACTTCAACCTCAGTTTGATCACGGTCACCACGAATATTGATGATTGGCTGAACGGCTTCTGGTCCACCAGGGCCCACACCTAACACGCCAAAACAGTCAATACCGTTTGTTCCACAAGGGTTATATGGGTTTGATGCCGCTACTTGTTGGAATATCTGTGCACCTGGGCTAAAAATTGGTGATTTACGACTAGCGTATAAACCTTCGTAGTAGAAAGTTGTATCGTTATCATCTTGGAAGTTATATTCACCATTAAGCATTAGTGAAATACGTTCATTTTTACTTCTGTAATCACCACTTTTGTAATAATCAGATTGTTGGAAAGCGTATAGAGGGTCTTGGAAATCAACGTCACGGAAACCATCGCCGTTACCATCTACAAATACACCATCATTTATACCATCGCCATCAAAATCGCCCGCTACCCATGAAGGTAAAAACCCTTCAAGACTTGATGGTACAGTTGATTCGCTGAAGTTTGGAATACCAGTGTTTGTAAAGTCAGGTGTATAATAAACACTACCAAAGAAAGATGGTACGCTAATACGGTTTGTTAGAGGGAAAATGTCACATGAATCTTCACCGCTTGCTACAGGACCATAGCCACTGTTTCGGGTTACGATACTGCCATCTTCAGCTTCCCAAATACGCTCTTCACACCCTTTAACAAAAGGGTTGCCAGCTAAAGATTGAGATTTCTGTTCTGAATATTCAACACCAACGGTGATAAAACCATTATCCATGGTTTTGCCCCACATACCCGAAAGTACAGTTTCTTCACCGCCTTCACCTTTAGGTTGACGGTAAGATGCATCAAAAATAAAGCCTTCAACATCTTTTTTTAATATTACGTTAGCTACACCCGCTACTGCATCAGAACCATAAACGGTTGATGCGCCATCAAATAAATTCTCTACACGCTCAATCATTACACCTGGTATTAAGTTCAAATCAGGTGAAGTTGGCGCACCACCTACACCTGCTGGAGCCATTCTTCGACCGTTGATAAGTACAAGAGTACGCTCAGCACCTAAACCACGAAATCCGATTGTTGCAGCGCCTGGACCGTTATCTAGTACAAAACCACCAAATGTATTATCTATTTGAGCACCAGCCGCTTGGCTGGTTGACTGGAGCATTGAACCTGCATCAAATAAACCCATTTCACGAGATAAGTCACCGTTGATAATTTGAATTGGCGATGCATTTGAAAATTCAGCTTTTCTTATACGCGAACCTGTTACAACAATTCGCTCTGGCGCTTCTTCTTCTAGTTCAACGTCTGAGTTTAAGTCATTTTCCTGGGCTAGCGCGTTAGGCGCTAAGGCTACAGATCCTAGCAATAAAGAATATCTTATTGCATTTGATAGTGCTTTAGTTTTAAACATATGTAAATCCCTGAGATATTATTGTTATTTAAGCTATAAATCATAAATTAAACAAAGTGAAATATAGCATCACAATAAATTTACATTATTGAAACTAAATAGTAAATGCGGTTAATGGTGAGTAACTACGCAATAGGTGCTGAAACAGTCAGTTTTGGGCCTTAAAAGTGATTTTTTTCGCTATTTTTTTTTTAATTGTCTGTTTTTAAATGGTTTTCTTGTTTGTAAACGAATGTGAATGGATGTAATCGGCATATACATGGAAAGAGAAGGCTCAGCTTGACTTTCTAGGAATGAGAATAGGAGGCAACAGGGTGCTTTGAACTTCTTCACCACGTATCAGTTTTAATAGGTTCTCTACTAACATTTGCCCAGCAATAGTGGTGTTTTGCTCTATTGTAGTTAGTGGTGGGTTTACATAACTTGCAATGGCTATATTATCAAAGCCGACTACCGCAACATCTTTCGGCACGTTAATATTTGCTTCTTTAAGTGCGCGTATAGCCCCAATAGCAATTAAGTCACTTGCAGCAAATAAGGCGTTAAATTTAATATTATTAGCAATTAGTGAGCGTGTTGCGTGATAGCCAGATTCTTCAGTAGAGATAGCATTAGCCATTTTACGCTCATTTATTTTAACGTTGTTAGCCAATAGCTCATCTTTAAAACCCTGAAAACGACTAAAAAATTCGGGGCTGTGATCAGAGGCGTCACCAATAAAAGCGCAATCAGTTCTGCTATGCGCAATAAAGTGCTCAGCGGCGAGCTTACCGCCACCGTAGTTATCACAACAAACAGTTAAATCGGGACGGTTATCTACCGTTGCACCCCAGCAAACAAACTTAGTGTTTTGTTCAAGTAAGGTGTTAAATTTTGGTTGGTAATCAATGTAATCGCCATACCCGAGTAAAATAATGCCATCAGCTCTGTGGCTGTCTTCGTAGTCTGCTTGCCAATCAGCACTGGCCGATTGAAATGAAACTAATAAATCGTAACCTTCTTTAGCGCAAGCACGGGTAATACTGCCAAGCATGGCTAAAAAGAAAGGATTTATTTGGGACTCGTCAGAAGTAGGATCTTCAAACAACAATAATGCAAGCGTACTACTTTGTTGAGTGCGAAGGTTACTCGCATTTTTATCAACTTTATAATTAAGCTTTTTGGCTATATCGAAAACACGCTTCCGTGTTTCTTCATTAACAAGGTGGCTGTTACGTAAAGCGCGAGATACAGTCGATTGAGATACCCCTGCATAGTGGGCAATATCAAATGAGGTAGCTTTACCTTTCATTGTTACAACTTAATTAAATTGATAAATTATTGTGTCATTTTCGTTTATTGATGAATAATTTCAAGTTTTTTGTGAATTAACGTATATTTTTATTGATAAATTCCTGACACCGGTGTCATAATGTCAGTGTTTTATCATTTTGTTGTCAAAACGTATTCGCTGTCTATATCTTTATAGGCAGCATTTTTTACTGTGATAGCTACTTTGAGGTGATAGCTCAAAGTATAAATAACAATGGTACACCATTGTAAAATAATAAGCATGAGTCGCTTAACAAAAGAGATAATACTATGAGCCCAAACGCTTCTGCCCAATTTGATCCCATCTTAGTTGCTGATGTCGGCGGCACTAATGCCCGCTTTGCTTTAATAACTGCTTTTAATGAACAGACTAACCAATTTATAATAGAGCACATTAATATTTTTCCTAGTGCCAATTTTGGTTCTCTTGAAAGTGCGCTCGAGCAATATTTACAAACAGTCCCACATATTGCACCCAAACGCGCATGTTTAGCCGTTGCAGGGCCAATAAAAGCCGGGCAAGTGCATTTAACCAATTTAGGTTGGCATTTTAGCGTCAGTGAATTTAAAACTCATTTTGATTTACAACAACTTGAAGTCATTAATGATTTTGCTGCCTTTGCTTACGCTGCCCCTTACTTAGATCCTAAACAAAATGTCATTGTTAAATCAGGTCAAGCTGATGATAACGCAAACATTGGTGTTATAGGTCCAGGTACTGGTTTTGGTGCCGCGTGCTTAGTTAGAACGTCTCAATCTACCGCAGTGCTAAGTTCAGAAGGGGGGCATATATCACTTGCACCTGTTAATGAACTCGATACTTTATTATTAAATGAGTTACGTAAAGATCATCCCCATGTTTCTATCGAAACAGTTTTTTCAGGTCCTGGCATAACGCATTTATACAAAGCAATGTCTGCGGTTAAGGGTGTAACAGCTAAAAATTTAGATGCCGCACAAATTAGCAGCCTTGCAAATAGTGGTGAATGTGATGTGTGTGATGCAACCTTAAACCAGTTTTGTGATTGGATTGGCAGTGTTGCCGGTGATTTAGCGGTTGTTTATGGCGCGTTAGGTGGATTATTTATTGGCGGTGGAATACTACCTCGTATGCAAGCGAGACTTCTTGAGAGTCGTTTTGTTGAACGATTTTCGCAAAAGGGTATTATGTCGCAGTACGCAGGACAAATCCCTGTAACACTCGTAACACAAGACAACATACCGCTTATTGGCGCTGCTGCGTGTTTACACAATAGCAAATAGGGCTTTGGTCTTACAGGTTGTATTTGGATAATGGACAGATGAAAAAAGTAACCATAAATAGTGTAGCAAGCCATGCAGGGGTTTCTAAAAAAACCGTCTCACGCGTGTTAAACAATGAGCCTAATGTAAGTGCCGCCACCCGAGAAAAGGTGCTTGCGGTATTTAAAGAGCTTGATTACACCCCAAATCCAATTGCACGAGGTCTTGCTCAAAATCGTAGCTTTATTATTGGCTGTTTATACGATAACCCAAGTAAAAGTTATATTACCCGAGTGCAAACGGGCGCCTTAGAAGCGTGTAAAGAAAACAACTATAATTTATTGATACACCCTTGTGAGTTTCGTGGTGAAGCACTTATAAATAATATTGAGCAATTACTACAAACTTCTCGATTAGATGGCATTGTGCTAACACCTCCTTTTGGTGATTTTGCTGAGCTTGCTTCTTTTTTAAAATCTAAAAAAATTCCTTATGCAAGAGTTGCTTCAGCTTTACTACAAGATGATTCAATTTCAGTGCGTAGTAACGACGAGCAAGGCGCATTTGAGATTACCGAGCATTTAATTAACCTCGGTCATAAATCTATAGCCTTTATTAAAGGGCACCCGGATCACAGTGCCACGCAACAACGTTTTAAAGGTTACAGGCGTTCACTTGCAAGCCATGGTATAGAATTTGATGAGCGCTTAGTCGAGGAGGGTAACTTTAGTTATCACTCAGGTGTAGATAGTGCACGCAGCATATTAGATTTATCCCCTAGGCCAACCGCTGTATTTGCATCAAACGATTACATGGCGGCTGCCGTACTTAAATTAGCAACTCAGCGCCAATTAAAAGTGCCTGATGACATTTCAATAGCTGGGTTTGATAATGCGCCCATTGCACGTCATATTTGGCCTGGGTTAACAACAATTGCACAGCCCGTTGAAGAAATGACTAAACAAGCCGTAACGCAACTTATTTTACACATAGCTCAACCACAAGAGCAGCCGTATCAGGTAACGCTTGAGTCGCGCTTGATTACACGCGAGTCTACCTCAGCAATAAAATAGTGAGTTTAAAACACTTTCACAGTAGCCCGAATATGAGTGACGCTTATTCGGGCTTTTTTTACTCTGAACTTGCTAAAACATGGTTTGTGCCTAAAAATCAATTAGGTCATTATTCGGTCATGTTAAAATATTAAACTATTTTTGTTACTCGGGGTTGACACCGGTGTCATTGCTATGCGTTAATACAGTGACACCGGTGTCAGGGTTGTTGTGAGAGGCTCCCTGGTAGCGTACCTTTGAACGGGTAAATCAAAGATGCTCAGTACAGTTATTTACGTGGAGTCTGTAGTTGCTACTGAGCCTTTATCCTCTAACTAATAGAGATGAGTTAAATTATGTTACATCCTCGTATTCAAGAAGTTACCCAGCGCGTTATCGAACGCAGTAAAAATACCCGTCAAGATTATTTAGATCGCATTTCGCACGCAAAAAAACAAACAAGAGTTCGTGCCGGTTTAGGTTGCGGAAATATAGCCCATGTTATGGCTGCATGTAGCAGTGATGACAAAGCGCGCTTAAAGGCTGATGAGCAGCCAAATCTTGCTATTATCAACTCATATAACGATATGTTATCGGCTCATGTGCCATACAAAGACTACCCAGATTTAATTAAAGACATTGCAACAAAATACGATGCTACAGCTCAAGTTGCTGGTGGCGTTCCTGCAATGTGTGATGGTGTTACGCAAGGGCGTGACGGCATGGAACTTTCACTTTTTTCTCGCGATGTAATTGCTATGTCTACAGCAATTTCTCTTTCGCACGATGTGTTTGATGGCGTTTTTTGTTTAGGCGTTTGTGACAAAATTGTTCCTGGTTTATTAATTGGTGCATTGTCGTTTGGTCATTTACCTGTGTTCTTTTTACCAGCAGGTCCAATGCAATCAGGTATTCCGAATAAAGAAAAAGCACGTATTCGCCAAAAGTTTGCACAAGGTTTAGTGAGCCGCGAAGACTTACTTGAAGCTGAAAGTGCGTCTTATCACAGCGCTGGTACGTGTACGTTCTACGGTACTGCCAATTCAAACCAAATGTTGATGGAAATAATGGGCTTACACCTTCCAGGTAGCTCGTTTATTAATCCTTACACTGAGCTTCGCGATGGCCTTACAGGTAATGCTGTAGAAACTATGCTTAAGCAGCTTACGGATGATAAAGAAAGCCCTTGTTTAGCCGATGTGATCAGCGAAAAAACGATTATAAATGGTTTAGTGGGTCTGCTTTCTACAGGTGGTTCTACTAACCATGCAATCCATATTGTTGCGATAGCAAAAGCTGCCGGCATTCAGGTTACGTGGAAAGATATGTCTGACTTATCAGAAGTTGTACCACTTCTTACACGTATTTACCCTAACGGCTCAGCTGATGTAAACCACTTTCAAGCAGCAGGCGGTATGGGTTTCTTAATGCGAGAACTAGCAAGCGCTGGTTACTTACATACAGACGTTAAAACAATGCTTGGCGATGGTTTAGCACCATACATGACAGAGCCTCGTTTAGATAAAGACGATAGCTTGATCATGAGCGACTCAACTGGCCCAACTAAAGTTAAATGGGTAGATTGCCCAGCAAACTCGCACGATGAAGAAGTACTTCGCCCAGTGAGTAACCCATTTAGTAAGCAAGGTGGTCTGCAACTTCTAACTGGCAACTTAGGTAAAGCTGTTATCAAAGTGTCAGCTGTTGCTGAAGAACATCAAACCGTTACTGCTCCTGCAAAAGTATTTAGTTCACAAAGTGCTCTGCAAGATGCATACACTCGTGGCGAATTAAACCAAGACTTTATTGCCGTGCTAAAAGAGCAAGGCCCTAAAGCGAAAGGTATGCCAGAGCTACACAAGTTAACGCCAGTAATGGCAACGCTTCAAGATGAAGGCTTTAAAGTAGCCATTGTTACTGACGGTCGGATGTCGGGTGCATCAGGTAAAGTACCTGCTGCTATTCACTTAGCACCAGAGGCAGTAGAAGGCGGCGTTATTGCTAAAATCCGAGAAGGCGATTTAGTGACGCTTGATGCGCCAAACGGAATATTAAAAGTACACGTTAGCGACGAAGAACTTGCTAAGCGTGAAGCAGAGCTTAGCCTGCCAAGTGCAACATTTGGTACAGGTCGTGAATTATTTACTGGATTTAGAAATATCGTAAGCAGTGCCGATTTAGGCGCGAGTGCTTTTGGACTTGAATAAATATTAGCCATACTGGGTAATGAGGAACAAGTAATGAGTATTGAAAAAATCTTAGCATCGGCACCCGTAGTGCCAGTGGTTGTAATCGAAAAATTAGAAGATGCAGCACCACTTGCAAGAGCTTTATACAACGGTGGCTTAAAAGCCTTAGAAATAACACTACGTACACCCATTGCTGCAGAAGCTGTAAAGCTAATGAAAGCAGAAGTACCTGAAGCCTATGTAGGTACTGGTACGGTAGTAGATAAGGCAAGTTTTGATCTTTCGGTTGCTGCTGGTGCAGATTTTATGGTGAGTCCAGGTGTGAGCGATGAGCTTATTGCTTTAGCTAAAACATCAGATATACCATTTTTACCAGGCGCTGCAACTGCAAGTGAAGTTATGCAACTTGCGTCGCATGGTTTTAAGTATTTAAAATTCTTCCCAGCAGAAGCTGCAGGCGGAACAGCTATGCTTAAATCAATCGGTGGCCCATTACCACATATTACTTTTTGCCCAACTGGCGGCATTAGCCTAGCAACTGCTCCTAATTATTTAGCGCTTAACAACGTTATTTGTGTTGGTGGTACGTGGATGCTAGATAAACAACTAATTGAAAATAAAGACTGGCAAGCAATTGAAGCGCTTGCTCGCCAAGCAAGTGAACTTAAATAGGAGTCTAAAATGATTAATGTAGCAATTAACGGGTACGGCCGTATCGGTAGAAATGTTTTACGTGCACTTTATGAGTCAGCTCAAAACAGCGAAATTAAAATTGTAGCAATTAACGATTTAGCACCAGCTAACGTAAATGCACATTTAACGCAATATGACTCTGTTCATGGTCAATTTTCAAAAAAAGTAACACTTGAAAACAACACTATGCTAATTGGGGATGACGTAATTACGTTAACGCAAGAGCGTGACCCTGCAAACTTACCGTGGAAAGAGCTAAACGTAGATATCGTTTTAGAATGTACTGGTTTTTTCACTAAACGTGATGACGCCGCTAAGCACATTACTGCAGGCGCTAAAAAAGTAATCGTATCTGCTCCAGGTACTGGTTTAGATGCAACAGTAGTGCATGGTGTAAACAGCGACGTAATTAATGCTGACAGCAATATCATTTCTAACGCTTCTTGTACTACTAACTGTTTAGCGCCAATTGCAAAAGCAATTAACGACACAGTAGGTATTGAGCAAGGTAGCATGACGACTATTCACGCTTACACCAACGATCAAAACTTATCTGACGTTTACCACCCAGATTTATACCGTGCGCGTAGTGCAACTCAATCTATGATCCCAACTAAAACAGGTGCTGCGGCAGCTGTTGGTTTAGTATTACCAGAACTTGCTGGTAAATTAGATGGTATGTCGGTACGTGTACCTACAATCAATGTTTCTTTAGTTGATTTTACGTTTATCACTAAGCGTGATACGACTGCAGAAGAAATCAATGCAATCATGAAAGAAGCATCAACGGGTTCAATGAAGAGTATTTTAGAATATAACGAGCTTCCGCTTGTTTCTATCGACTTTAACCATAACCCAGCGTCGTCTATCTTTGATGCAACGCAAACTAAAGCCAATGGCAAACTAGTTAAAGTAATGGCTTGGTACGACAATGAGTGGGGTTTCTCAAACCGCATGTTAGACCAAGTTAAAGCATTAGGTCAGTACTTATAATTGACCTTGTAAAAGTTTAGCTTTATCCAACCAAGCCACGCATTGCGTGGCTTTTTTGCGTTTAGTTTATCTGTATATTTGCAATTCAAAATTAGAAGGGAACTATTTGTATTTTTTATACCCTAAATTTTGTTAATATGTGGGTGTGTAAATCAATGGAATTTCGTTGTATTTAATCAACTCAACGACGCAAGGAATAATAAAAATGATACGACGCAAGGAATAATAAAAATGATCAGAGCTCTATCGCGAAAAGTATTTCGCACAAATCATCTTCAGATAGGTGAGGGCAACATAAGTGGCTACATAGCCTGCTTTTTAGCAATACTGAGTTGCTTAGGCGTATTAGCGTTTCACTTTCCTGAATATTTAACCACACCAGAGCTGAGAAAAAGCTACAGCGTCGACTTTTTACGTCAGCTTATGTTTGCATCATTATTGGTCTCGGGCAGTTTAGGATTACTTAACTTTGTACGTAATACCAATAAGCGTTTAGGGGCTACAGCGTGGTTTTTTATTTTACTCGCTATTATGTTTGGCGGACCAAACGTTGAAGTAAACGAATTTGCTTCTGATACACCTTATATAGGGCTTGATTGGTTTATTTTAGATTTACTCGGCTCAACACTTATATTTATTGTGATTGAAAAGTTATTACCTCATCGTAAAGATCAAAAAATATTACGTAGCGAATGGCGAGGCGATTTAAACCACTTTTTTGTAAATCATTTAATTATTGGTTTTGTATTACTCGTTACTAACCACTTTGTGCATTATGGCTTTGGCTGGGCTGTATCATCTACAGTACAAGGTTATATAGAGCAAACACCCTTTATAGTGCAGTTGTTTTTAATAATACTCGTGGCTGATTTAATGCAGTATTGGGTGCATCGTGCCTATCACGAAGTCCCTTTATTATGGCGCTTTCATGGCGTACATCACAGTGCTAAAGAAATGGATTGGTTAGCGGGCTCTCGCCAGCATATTCTTGAAATACTCGTAACGCGCAGCTTAGTGCTCACGCCTATATTTGTACTTGGTTTTTCACAGCAAATAATTAGTTTGTACGTAATAATTGTGGGTTTGCAGGCTGTGTTTAACCATGCAAATGTGCGTGTGAAATTTGGTTGGCTAAAATATTTTATGGTTACACCGCAGTTTCACCATTGGCATCATGCGTCAGATAAAGCCGCGATTGACCGAAATTACGCTGCACATTTTTCGTTTTTAGATTATGTGTTTGGTACTGCTGTTAAAGGCCAAAAAGAGTGGCCACAAGCGTATGGTGTAGTCGGGGATTACATGCCCGTAGGTATGCTTAAACAACAGGTTTACCCGTTTAAGCGCACTAAATAAGTACGGAAAATCCGAATAAACATAAAATAAAAGCGAGTAAGATGTTACATTTTGCTCGCTTATATTATTAATATTAAATTTATTTTAGCTCTGCTAATAACTCAGTAAATGTAGGTCTTTGATTTAATGTAGGTTGCATGGCACATTTTGCCATATCGGACATTTTAACAAAGAGCTCACTTTGTTTATCATCGCCAGTTACCGTGCCTATTAAGTCTTCAATTAAACACCCTAATGCACGTACTTCAATTAACTCGATTTGCTTTTGTTGATAATCACTTAACATGGCTAAGTTTGTGGCTGCACCAAAATCACCAAATAATACATCAGCATCTTTGTTTATCATGGTGTTATGCGCATACACGTCGCCATGGCTTACTTTACAAATATGCAAGTGATGTAAGGTACTTACCATTTGCTGTGCAATTTTTAAAATAGCGTGAGTTGAGTAATGGCAATCATCATTAAAGGTATCACGAGTACAGGTTTCAAGGCTTGGAGGCAGGCCTAAATTAGCAAAGCTTTTATCTATTAGCTCCATTACTAAACCTAGCTGATCACTTTGCTCAATGTAGGCAAGTACTTGAATTAAATTAGCGTGATCGCCTGCTTGTAAGCAGCAATTTACTTCATCAAGCGGGTAGCCGTCGCTGGTAATTGCGCCTTTAAATAATTTAATCGCTGCAGCACTTTCAATAGCTTGTGCTAAATGAATAACGCCCGATGCACCTTGGCCAATAACATGACTAAGTGTGTAATCGTTAAGAGACTTATTTTCTAAGCAGCTTTTTGTAAGGCACTGGGCTTTATTAAAATCGTTACCGGCAAACGCAAGCCAAGCAAGTTTAGGCAATTCAAACAGCCAGTCGTCTACGTGTGTTAAGTTATTAGCAGAGAGCCTAACAAGCTCAAGGTTTTTACACTGCGCCATGCTACTTGGCAGTTGCTTAAGTTGATTGCCTGCAAGCGCAAGCTTTTTAAGCTGGGTATAATTACCAAAATCTTCAGGCAATTCGCTTAACGTATTATCGGTGAGTATTAGCCACTCAATATTTTTTGGCAGGCTGTTTAAAGCAAATTCAGAAATTTGGTTACCTTTAAACGCGACCATAATTAAAGCAGGGCATTTAGCGAGCACTTTAGGAATATGCTTAAACTGATTAAACGATAAAAACACACGCTTCAGGTTTGTTAAACAGGCAAATTCATCAGGTAGTGTTGATAAGTTATTATTTGATAAATCGAGAACTTCAAGCGTGTCAGCTAAGCTAAAGATTTCTTCAGGAAATGTCGTTAGCTCTTCTACCAATTGCAGGCGAGTAGCACCAACAAGTTTGCCACTTTTAAGCTCTTTAAGGGAGTTCATATTAATACCATGTTCTAAAAATGAAAAAGCCAACATAGCTGTTGGCTTAAAGTCGTTCTAACTTACTAAATCGCTCTTTAGAATTGCGCGTTATGGTAAACGTTTTGCACGTCGTCGCAATCTTCTAACATTGCTAAAAAGCGTTCCATAACTTCAACGTCTTCGCCTTCAATCGGCGTTTCAATTTGTGGCACAAAGCTAATTAGGTCTTCGTCAAATTCAGTCACGCCCATTTCTTCAAGCGCTGTACGTGTATTGTTGTACTCTGTGTGAGGAGCAAAAACAGTAACTTTACCGTCATCTACTTCTACGTCAGTTACATCAACATCAGCCATCATAAGAGCTTCAAGTACTGCTTCGTCGTCATCACCGTCAAATACAAAAATAGCAAGGTGATCAAATAAATGTGAAACAGAGTTTTGAGCGCCAATTTTAGCATTCGCTTTGGTAAAACAAACACGTACATCAGCAAAGGTACGCTTGTTGTTGTCTGTTAAACAGTCAACAATAATCATACAGTTACCAGGGCCGTAACCTTCGTAACGTGTTGCTGCGTAGTCTTCACCGCCGCCGCCTTTTGCTTTGTCTATTGCGCGGTCAATAACGTGTGCTGGTACTTGGTCTTTTTTAGCGCGTTCAATTAAACGACGTAATGATAAGTTACCATCTGGATCTACACCGCCGTTTTTTGCACAAATATAAATTTCTTTGCCGTACTTAGAATAAACTTTAGTTTTAGCACCCGCAGTCTTAGCCATTGAATCTTTTTTGTTTTGGTAAGCTCTTCCCATCTGCGTTTCGCCTTAATATATGTAAATAATAGAATAAAATTATAATGCGTATTCTAAAGGTAAATGCATTCAAGGGCTAGTAAGTATTAAAACAGATTAAATCGGTAACGTTTAAAAGCCATGTAAACTGTATTTTATTAATGGGATCATCGAGGGTCTAGACGTTGGAATTATATCTATTATGTGTAAATTTAATTCAATAAAAAAGCAACCTGTATAACAGGTTGCCTTACTAAGTAATAAAAAGTAAGTGTTACTTACCAAATACGTACACGCTCATCTTCAGGAAGGTATAACGCATCGCTTGGTTTTACATCAAACGCTTTGTACCATGCATCATGGTTACGCGGCGCTTGTGCTCTAAAGCGACCTGGGGCATGTGTGCCACCACGCAGTTGGTTAAGCATGCTTTGCTCAGTACGTTTTTCTTTCCATACTTGTGCCCACGCAAGGAAGAAACGCTGATCGCCAGTAACGCCGTCAATAACAGGCGCTTCTTTACCATTTAAACTGAGCTTGTACGCGTGATAAGCCATTGATAGCCCACCTACATCACCAATGTTTTCGCCAAGGCTATTTCGACCATTAACAAAATTACCTTCGATTGGCTCGTATTTACTGTACTGCGCAGCCAGTTGATCGGCTTTTTTGTCAAATGCAGCGCGGTCAGCATCAGTCCACCAGTTACGTTGCACACCGTTTTCGTCAGATTTTGAACCTTGATCGTCAAACCCATGACCCATTTCATGACCAATTACAGCGCCAATACCGCCATAGTTTACAGCCGGATCGGCATTTGGATCGAAAAACGGCGGTTGTAATATCGCAGCCGGAAATACAATTTCATTAAACGAGCTATTGTAGTAAGCGTTTACGCGTTGTGGCGTCATGCCCCAGCGGTTACGGTCTGTTTTTTGTAGCTCTTTTTCAACACTTTCTGCATGAAAAAATTCACGCATGTTTTTCACATTACCGATTAAATCGTTTTTAGTAATGCTTAAACCTTCATAAGACTGCCATACATTGGGGTAACCAATTTTTGGTACAAATGCAGCCAGTTTAGCGCGCGCATTTACTTTAGTTTCATCGCCCATCCATTCTAGGTTATCAATACGTTCACCAAGGGCTGTACGAAGGTTTTCAACTAGCTCTGACATTTGTTGTTTTGATGACTCAGGAAAGTAACGTGCTACGTATATTTTACCAATAGCAAAACCAAGCGAACTTGTACCCGACATTTCACTGATTGCACGCTTCCAACGAGGGCGAGGCTCTTGTTGTCCGCTTAGTTCTTTACCAAAAAAAGCAAAGTTAGTATTAAATACGTCTTCTGATAGTAAACCTGCGTTACCGCTAATAGCGTGATACGTTAGGTAGTCTTTCCATACTGCAATATCTTCTTGATTGATTAGCTCAATCATCGCTTTTATTGGCTCAGGCTGAGATACATTTAACTGAGGTACTTTATAACCTGTTTGCGCAAAGTATAAATCCCAGTTAAAACCAGGATAAGCAGTGCTTAAATCGGCGCGTTCAATTTGGTTTAGCGTTAAATCGCGATTACGGCGCTTTTCACGAGGCCAATGACCTTGTGCAATTTTGGTTTCAAGATCAACAATTGCTTGAGCGCGCTCAGCGGTATTTTCTACTCCTGCAAACTCAAGCATGTCAGCAATGTGGGCAACATAAGCTGTACGGGTTTTAACAAAGCGCTCAGCGTCCTCAAGGTAGTAAGAGCGATCTGGTAAGCCTAACCCACCCGCACCTAGTGACATTTCATATTTGTTAGGGTCTAATCGATTAAACCACATGCCGCCGCCAAAAGGGGCTTTATTACCGGTTAACCAAGATTTACCAAACATTTCAGCTAAATCGTCGGTTGACGCTATATCACTAATTTCACTTAACAATGGCTTGATTGGCGCTACACCTAGTTTATTAAGTGTTTCGGTATCCATATAGGCATTGTAAAAATCAGCAACGAGTTTTTCTTCTGCGTTTAAATCTTTACGTGCGGCTATTTCTTCAATAATAGCTTTAACATCGTCTTCGCTTCGCTCAGCTAATCCAGAAAATGCACCATAGCGGGTTTTATCTGCAGGCATTTCGTAGTTGTCATACCACGTGCCGCTGGCATACATAAAAAAGTCATCGCCTGGTTTCACTGCTTCGTTACGAGCTGTTAGATCAACACCAAAACTACCTAACTCTGCTTTTTCTGTCACTGCTGCAGTGACTACTTTAGGTTGTTGCTCGTGTGTTTTTGTTGTTTGCGGCTCTGAACAACCGGTAATAAATGTGGCAGCTAATGCTGCGGCAATTAAACTCTTTTTCATTACTTACTCCTGAGTATCACTGATTTAATTAAAGCAGCAGTGAATTATTTTTATTGTTACGAATATTTAACTTATCGATTGTTATTGATATTAATCAGACAAACAAATCTTTTGAGGTGAATCACCACAGTGCTCGATAAAACTAATATAGGAGAAAAGAGAAAGGCTAATAGGTTCTATAAACGCTTTATTTAGCTCGAATACTTGAAGGTATCCGAGCTAAGAGGGGTCACACACTATTTATTTTTTATGCTGTAGTTCCCACATACGGGCGTATTCTCCGGCGAGTGTAAGTAATTCATCGTGCTTACCTTGCTCAATAATTTGTCCGGCTTTGAGCACAATAATGGTGTCTGCATCGGTAATAGTAGATAACCGATGAGCAATAACAATACTCGTATGGTTACTGGCAACTTCACGCATTGCTGCGAGAATTGCTTGCTCAGAATGAGAGTCGAGTGCAGATGTTGCTTCATCAAAAATTAAAATAGGGGATTTTTTCAAAATAGCGCGGGCAATGGCAATACGCTGTTTTTCGCCGCCTGATACTTTTAAACCGCGCTCGCCAACCAGTGTTTTATCGCCTTTATCAAGTGTGCCTATAAAGTCTTTTAAATGGGCCATAGCAATGGCTTCGTCAATTTCAGCATCGCTTGCTGATGGTCTGCCGTAAGCGATATTTTCACGAATGGTGGTGTTAAACAGCACGGTGTCTTGCGGGACTATTGCAATAGCTTTTCGTAAACTATTAAGTGTAACTGAGTTTATTGCTTGATTATCAATACTGATTTCACCGGCGCTTACATCATAAAAACGATAAAGCAGTCGCGCCAATGAGCTTTTACCAGCCCCACTGGCACCAACAATAGCTACTTTGCTGCCTGCTTTAACACTAAAGCTAAGATTATTAAGAATAGGGCGATGCGCATCGTAACTAAAACTTACATTATTAAATGTTATTTCACCTTGGCTAATATTGAGCTCTTTAGCATTAAGTGCATCGGTTATTTGTGGTTTTTTGTTAAGTAGCCCAAGCATGTTTTCAAGGTCGGTTAGCGCGCGTCTTATTTCGCGGTACACAAAGCCTAAAAAGTTAAGCGGTAAAAACAATTGAATCATATACGCGTTGATCATCACTAGTTCACCAATAGAAAGCGTACCTGCAACTACCTCGGTTGAGCCCAACCACATTAACGCGGTAATAGCACAGGCAATAATAAGTGCTTGGCCTGAGTTGAGGGCGAGCAACGACATTCTATTTTTTAAACGGGCTTTTTCCCAGTTTGCTAAAAAGGTGTCGTACGTTTTGGCTTCAAACTGCTCATTATTAAAATATTTTACAGTTTCATAATTAAGCAGGCTGTCTATTGCGCGGGTATTACTTTTATTGTCGGCAGCATTTGCTTCTCTAATAAAGCGGTTTCGCCACTGAGTAACCACCACAGTAAAGGTAATATAAATAGCAACTGCCAGTAATGTAATCAGCGCAAACCAAACAGAAAACAACGTGCCAAAAATAATCGCAACGGTCAGTATTTCAAACAAAGTAGGCACAATGTTAAACATTAAAAAGCGCATTAAAAAACTTAACCCACTAGTACCGCGTTCTATATCGCGGCTAATACCGCCAGTTTGCCTATCTAAATGAAAAGCCAGCTCAAGTGAGTGCAAATGCTTAAATACTTTTAAACCAATATCACGCATAGCGTGCTCGGTTACGCGAGAAAATACAGCATCTCTTATCTCACCTAAAAATACGCTAGCAAAACGCAGTGCACCGTACATCAATAACAATAAAGCGGGGATAACTAACAGTGGGTTAATCGACTTATCTACCGAGTCTATAATTTCTTTAAGTGCCCACGGCATTAACAAAGTGGCACCTTTTGCGCCTATAAGCGCCATAAGTGCAATAAAAACACGGCCTTTAAATTTTGTAAGGTAGGGCCACAGTGTTTTTACACTTTGGCGTAAATTCATGGCGTCGGGGCGTTTTTCTGTGCTTTGTCTGGGGCGCATTAGTGATCTCTGTTAAAACTAAATACTTAATTAATAAGCATTGTATTTTAAATGCTTGCCCTTATATACTACGCATCCCTTATTTTAGTTTTAAAACGTGAATGTTTAAATTTAGAGTGTTTTTAACTGCCTTTTTGCTACTTGCTGCACTTTTTAGTGTGCAGAGCAATGCTATGGGCGCCTCACAAAATTTAAATATTACTGTTAGTACGCAGGTTTCGCTTACTGATATTGCCGATTTAACTAAAATACAGCCTATTAGTAAGTCTGTAGATACTGCGCAGCATAAAAAAACGCATCAAACCGATTTTGACGCGCACCAACCAAGGTTAACTGCCAATAATTCATCATTGTTTTTGCACACTGTTCAAAGTGAGCCAGAATACGATGTGGTTTTTGAATTTTTTGCTCAAAATCTTGTTAGGCATATATTCTTACGACCAAGAGCGATTAATCCTATACAGCCTTGGTATACGCTTGTAACTAATAGTAAAAAGTCGCGCTTGAGTGGCTGGAAAGACGTTAATTTACTCTACAGAGCTGTAACTACCTACCACGCTTAATTTTCCTTATTTAATTTTATTAGGTTTTAACTTTTAAAGTTTTAGCCTGCAGATTAATTGTGCTTTTAAAAAGTACGTTGCTAGCTTTGCTGGCAATAAGGATTCAACATGTTAAGTTTTAAAAAAGACAAAAAACCGTCTACGGCTAAGTTCAAATTAAGCTATATAGCCATGCTAATAGTATTGGTTTTATTAGCTATCAGCGCATTACCAAATTTATACCCAAATAAATCGTGGTTGCACATTAGTGCTGCTCCGCACAGTGAAACGCAATCTTTACCGAGCACTAAAACGCTAGTTACTTTTTTAAATAACCAAGGGTTAGAGGTTGAGCAGGGTTTAGATAAGCAATCAACTATTAATGTACTTTTAAACGAGCCAACTAAAAGCGCTCAGGCACAAGCGGCTATAAAAGCGCAATACCCAAACACGCAAGTTAAAATTGTTGAGCATGCAACCAGCCCTACATGGTTACAAAATTTTGGTTTATCACCAATAAAGCTGGGCCTTGATTTAAATGGCGGTGTGCTATTTGTATTAGACGTAGATTTAGATAAAGCCGTTGATGAGCAGTTAGTCAGTGCGTATCAACAAGCTAAATCAATCATTATTAAGCAAAAAGCACATGGCGTAAAAGCGCAGCAAACTCAGCACGGGTTTGAAATAAACGCATTGCCTAATGCAACAGACAAGTTAACCCCCGTTATTGAAGAGCTACAAAGCCGGTTTGCTAATTTAGCCGTTGTAACAAGCAATAACGGCAGCGTTAAAACTGCCAAATTTAGTTATTCGGAGCAAGGCCGCAGCAGCTTTGATAAAGAAGTAATGGGGCAAACACTCACAACCCTTCGTTCACGTATTGAAGAGTTAGGCATTACCGAAGCGGTAACACAGCGCCAAGGAAAGCACCGCATTCGTATAGAGCTACCAGGCGTGCAAGATCCAACCGAAGCAAAACGTATTATTGGTGCAACAGCATCGCTTGGTTTTTATCAATTAAAAGAAATTGGCGGGCAAACATTTAATATGCAATCGGGCGGAAAGATAAAGCTCGATCCTGTGCCAATTTTTACAGGCGATCATATTAATAATGCAAACATAGGCCGCGACGATTGGGGTAAACCATTGGTACAACTAAGCCTAGACGGCCAAGGCGGGGATGCAATGTCGGCGTTTTCAAAAGCCAATATTGGTAAGCCAATGGCGACGGTTTACTCTGAGTACTCTCAAAATGCTAAAGGCGAAGTAGTTAAAAAAAGCGAAGTTATTAACGTTGCCAATATTGCTCAGCATTTAAGTTCGCGTTTTAGTATTACCAATATGAAAAGCCAACAAGCGGCAGCCGATCTGGCATTATTACTACGTGCAGGCTCGCTTACAGCACCCGTTACAATTGTGCACGAACAAACAATAGGGCCAAGCCTCGGCAGCGAAAATATTAGTAATGGCTTAGCCGCGCTTATGTTAGGTATGGGTATTACCCTTGCATTTATGGCGCTTTGGTATCGTCGTTTAGGCCTTATTGCAAACGTGGCACTTATATTAAATTTAACGTCGCTTGTGGGCTTAATGTCATTATTACCAGGGGTTGTGTTAACGCTTCCGGGTATCGCTGGCCTGGTGCTAACCATAGGTATGGCGGTAGACACTAACGTAATAATATTTGAACGCATTAAAGAAGAACGCCGCCAAGGCCGTGCACCATATCAAGCTATTCAAGAGGGTTATAAACAAGCCGCAAATACAATATTTGATGCCAATATAACCACCATGATAACCGCACTTATCTTATACGGCATAGGCTATGGGCCCGTTAAAGGTTTTGCCATTACACTCGCACTGGGGCTTTTAACGTCTGTATTTACAGGTGTGTACGTATCAAAAATATTAAGCCAAACGTTGTATTTAAAAATGGGTAAAAAAGTAGGAGAAAAAGCACATGCTTAACACTTTTTTGAAAGGCGAGGCGGGCACACGTTTACGCTTTATGGGTATGCTTTTAAGTGCCATTTTAGTGCTGCTATCCGTATTTACGCTTACGCAAAAAGGTCTAAATTTTGGCCTAGATTTTACCGGCGGTTATTTAACTGAGTTTACAACCAGCCAAAGTGTTGAACTAAAAGAGCTTCAATCGTTTATTGCTAAAAATCACAACGGTGAGTTTGAGCTAACCGCGCAAGGTAATAGTCATTTTCAATTAAGAGAAGCGCCAAGTGCATCAACAACAGCTAATAGCCTTGATTGGCAAAGCGCTGTTACACAAAACGATGATATAAACGCACAGGTATTATCGTCAGCTTATATTGGCTCACAAGTGGGCGATGAGTTATTTGATCAAGGCTGTTTAGCAATGTTTGCTGCAATGATTGCGGTAATGATTTACCTTGCAGTGCGTTTTGAATGGCGATTAGCGGTAGGCTCTGTGGTTGCGCTAGTGCACGATTTAATACTTGTACTTGGGTTATTTTCACTATTACAAATTGAGTTTAACCTGACCGTGCTGGCCAGCTTACTGGCTATTATTGGTTACTCACTTAACGACTCAATAATAGTGGGGGATAGAGTGCGTGAGCTTTTACGTGTTCAATCAAATAATGTACTTAGCCCAGCGACTATTATTAATAATGCGATTAAAAGCACACTAACGCGCACCTTAATAACGTCGGGTACCACACTTGCGACGGTTGCGAGCGTTTGGTTACTTGCAGGCGCACCACTGCAAGGCTTTGCTATAGCATTATTTACCGGCATTGTAGTGGGTACGTTCTCGTCTATTTGTATAGCGGCAACCTTGCCAGAGCTATTGGGCTTAAGCGCTAAAAACTACGAAGTTAAAGTAGATGCCCACACGCAAACATTATTAGATATGCCATAAGGTTTTTAATAAAGCACAAGCAAAGAGCTGCACCAACCAACAGCTCTTTGCTTGTTTAATGCTAATTTAAGCCCCGCTAGTATTCCCACCAAACTTGCGGGGGTTTAAAACAATGGTTTTAAGCCTAGCAAAAATGTTAAACTAACTGCCTTATTTTTACTGCCAGTATTGTATTAATCCCCATGAATAAAACCCACGTTATCGAACATCTTCGTTTTGCGCTAGAAGCGCAGCTTACAACAGCAAAAGTAGCGGCAAAAACCGCGCACGACACCGCCACACATGAAGAAAACATAGCCGAAAACAAATACGATACCCTAGGGCTCGAAGCCGCTTATTTAGCACAAGGCCAAGCCCAGCGCGTAAACGATTGCTATAAAAGCATAGAATTGTTCGTACCTGCCTTTAATGAAAAACCAACCGACAAAATAGCTATCGGTTCGTTGGTGTGTTTAGAAGATGATAACGCAGCCCAAAAATGGTTTTATTTAGGCCCTGCAGCTGGTGGTTTAACAGTAAACGTTAAAAAGCACGCAATTGCTGTTGTAACACCCGGCGCACCAATGGGTAAGCAGTTACTAAATAAACAGATTGATGATGAAATTACGTTAACAATTGCAGGTAAAGCCCACGAATATGTAGTGGTAGAGATTTTATAAAGCTTTGGTTTTTAAGAGAGAAACGTTTACTGGCAGAGCCATACCAAAGTAATAAACGCTTTTTTATAAATTAATTGTCGGATGGCATGGCTTCGCCACTTATCCGACCTACGTCAATGCTTTAATACCTGACGTGGTGAATATGTAATCTTTAAATGTAGGTCGGATAAGCGAAGCGCCATCCGACAAAGGTAATTTTGTCTCATAACACTATTAAAAGTCGTTTTGGTGCAAAACAACAGAGCCTATTTTATAACATGGCTAATCATTTGTTTACATTGAAGTTATTTAGTGGAATTACTGGGCTAAGTAATACACGTCGTTTTGGGATGTTATAAAACCCCAAAGTGGTGTTCGGTAAGTTGCTAGTTCACTACATCAATTTAGGAGTTCATTTAAAGCACATGAATAATAATTTAGTCAAAGTTTGCTATACAGGTGAAACTGGTTCTAGCGATATAAGAACATTTCATAGAGATGATATTTTATATGTTTCTTTAAGAGACGTACTTATTACGTTAAATAAAGAAAATCGTGAAATTAATGAAAATCATGTCGCTAAATCTATGGTGAACGTGCTTAAAGGGCAATTGAATGCGCTTGATTCAGATGAATATATTATGGAACCAGTCATAGGTGGCAAGTATTCTGATGATGAAGAAATTTTTGTTACACAACCTGGGTTATATCGAGTTTTATCTAGTGATAAAACTATTGCAGGTAAAACTTTCCAAAGATGGTTGTTTCATGAGGTTGTACCTTCATTAACCAAATATGGTGAATACCCACCACCGTTAGTTTCTCAAGACTCTGATGTTAAAAGGCTAGCTACTACTCTTTTAATGGAAATTGAACAAAGAGAAGAGTTGGAACGTAAAACTCAGGAACAATTTAATACACATGAAAAAATGCTAAATCATCTTGGCAATAAATTACAAAATATAGAATCGAACAATCAACAAATTGATTTTATGTGTGTTATGGATTTTTGTAATTTACACGGAATTGACAAAACAGAGGAGCAGCTTGTTCTTGGGTGGTGTATAAAAATCTGTGCAGAAAAAGGAGAACCATCAAGAAGAGTCATAGTTAAATCGCAGGAAGTTCTTCAATTCCCTATGTATGTATTAGTTGCTGCAGCTAAAGAATTACAAATAGATAAATAATTAGGGGACACCCAGCCTAATTACCAACACGATAAACTATTACCTTTGTTCATAAATCTATTGTCGGATGGCATGGCTTTGCCATTTATCCGACCTACGCCAATGTTGTATATATCCTAAATTTACGCTTTATTTATCTAATAGGTATCTAATAATATAGTGGACATACAATGCAATATCGTCGGAATTATGTAAAAGGAGGGTCATATTTTTTTACTGTTAATTTGCTCGACCGTAATAAATCGTTGTTAGTTGAGCATATTGATTTATTAAGAGAGTCTATCCGCGTTGTTAAATTCCAAAGGCCATTTTATATAGATGCATGGGTTGTGCTACCCGATCACCTTCATGCGGTTTTAACCTTGCCAGACAACGATACGGATTATTCTGGGCGCTGGCGAGAAATTAAAAAGCGATTTTCAAAATCACTCCCAAAAACAGAGTTTTTAACTCAAACAAGAAAACGTAAAAATGAGCGAGGAATTTGGCAACGCCGTTTTTGGGAACATACCATCAGGGATGATAATGATTATTGGCACCATGTTAACTATGTTCATTTTAATCCGTTAAAGCATGGTCTAGTTAGTCGAATAGTTGATTGGCCTTATTCAAGTTTTCACAGAGCCGTAAAGCGAGGGATTTATACGAATAACTGGTGTGGCGAAAAGATATAAATTATTTGTAGGTCGGATAAGCGAAGCGCCATCCGACAAAGCCATAGCAACATAATACACTTTAGCTTTGTACAAAAGTTTGTTGTTGAATGAAATAACTTTGGCCTTTATTACGCGTCGGATGGCATGGCTTCGCCATTTATCCGACCTGCGAATTAGCTTTTTTCACAAATTTCGCTGTTACCATCATTTCGCCAATGCCTTCTACTTTACAATCAAGTTCGTGATCTTTTTTATCAAGCACTCTTCTAACGACCGCTTTGGTGCCAATTTTAATTACTTGCGAGCTGCCTTTAATTTTTAAATCTTTGGCTACGGTCACTTTATCGCCATCATTAAGTAAAGTGCCGTTGGCATCTTTTACTAAAATTGCGTCTTCATCATTTGTAGTATTTGGGTTCCACTCATGGGCGCACTCGGGGCAAATAAGCAGTTGTTGGTCTTCGTAAACATATTCACATTGGCATTTTGGGCAAGCAGGCAGCGACATTTTTAACTCTCATAAGGTGTTGTTTTGCGTATTTTAATCTGCATTATTAGTTAATCAATATTTTTCATCTTCACGCTAAAAATATCTCGTTTGTGCGTTTTTAAAAAAGGGCATATAAAGCACATGTCGCTTAAGCAATTTAAGCGCTAACTCGTACAGTAGGTACCTGTTAAAGCACCCATCATATTAAGTGATTCGCGCAATGCCCACTTAGTACGATGGGTGTTTCTATTTATAATGCTTAGTATTTTACTAAGCATGCTTTTTATATTTTGACTTAACTAGGAAAAGTCGTGTTTAAAACCTTAATTGTGGTTGATAACAACGAGCAAACTCTTGCTCAATCGTTCGAAAATGTAATTACGTTTAATACCTACTTACGTGATTACCCAAAACATAACGAACCAAAAACACGCATTATTAATCTGTGCGACTCAAGCCAATACTTGAGCAAAGGTTACTATTGCTCGTTACTTGCTGAGGCGCGCAAACACCAAGTTTTACCCAGTGTAAAAACCATTAATGCACTTCGTAGTGGCCAAGCTCCTATGTTAAATGTGGGCCAAATAGATGGCACACTTTATTTTGGTAATGCCCAAAACGATTTACAATCAAAAGCGGCAAAGTCGGTATTTAAACAATACCCAACGCCTATTTTATTTGTTGATGAGCAAGGCTTATTGCAACAAGGCTCGATGTCGTCTTTAAGCGAGCAGCAGTACAGCGAATTTGTAGCCAAGCTAGATAACTTTACTAAAACGCAGTGGCGTATTAGTTCTGTGCAACGTCGTTTTAGATGGGACATGGCAATACTTGTTGATCATAACGAAAAAGTACCACCGAGTGACAAAGACGCCATTGCACGTTTTATTAAAGCAGCGGCTAAACACGGTATTTATGCACAAGCATTAAGCTTTGACGAAATTGATAACATTGCCCAGTTTGATGCGTTATTTATTCGCCAAACTACAGCGATTGACCACCCAACGTATCGCCTTGCAAGCAAAGCGCAAAGCCTGGGTTTAGTGGTTATTGACGATGCTGAGTCTATTTTACGTTGTTGTAATAAAGTGTATTTACACGATGCATTTAATTATCAAAAAGTGCCAAGTTTAAAAACGGTTGTAGTGGCTGATCAAGCAAATGAAACGCTTGAGCAATTAGAAGAAGCGTTTACGTATCCGCTTGTTTTAAAAATGCCTGAAGGGTCGTTCTCAAAAGGTGTGTTTAAAGTTTCAAACCGTGATGAGCTTGCCGCTAAGCTTACAGAGCTGTTTGAATATAGCGCATTAGTGCTTGCACAAGAGTACATGTATACCGAATATGATTGGCGAGTGGGTGTGTTAAATGGCCGTGCAATTTATGCATGCCGCTATTTAATGGCGCGTAACCATTGGCAAATTTATAACCACGACGCTAAACGGTTTTTCTCTGGCGGCTTTGAAACTCTACCAACCTTTGAGTTACCAAAAGCGGTGTTAGATGCAGCATTAAAAGCATGTAAAACAGTGGGTAGGGGTTTATATGGCGTAGATGTTAAAGAGCATCAAGGCAAAGCATATGTACTTGAAGTAAACGACAACCCAAGTATTGATCACAAGGTAGAAGACGGCTATTTAGGCGACGAGCTATACATGATCATTATGGATGAGTTTAAACAACGCTTAGAAGCACGAGGCCGTGGGTAATAACATGAGCAACCTTGTTATTCGAAAGGCGCTTAGTAGTGATTTAAATGCACTGATTGACGTTGAAAACGCTTGCTTTAATAACGATAAATTAAGTCCGCGTAGTTTAAAACGCTGGCTTAGTGCAAAACACGGTATTTTACTCGTTGCCCAAAATGGCGAGCAAGTATGTGGATATGGATTAGTGTGGTGCCATAAAGGGACGCGTTTAGCGCGTTTATATTCGCTTGCTGTAAAACCTACAATGCAAGGTAAGGGCGTTGCAAAGACATTGCTTACTAGCCTTGAAAAAGAAACGTATGAGCGAGGGCGTATTTACCTTCGTTTAGAAGTGGCTGTAAATAACCAAGGTGCGATAGGGCTTTATAAAAGCTTAGGTTACAGAGTGTTTGGTCAATATAGCGATTATTACGATGACCACAGTGACGCACTACGAATGCAAAAAAACATTCGACAAACGAGTGAGTTAAAAGTGGCGCGTTTAACGCCGTGGTATCAGCAAACTACTGAGTTTACGTGCGGACCTGCTGCACTATTAATGGCAATGGGCGCACTTGAGCCAACAACTGAGCTTACCCAATCGCATGAGCTGGCACTTTGGCGTGAAGGTACCACCATTTTTATGACATCGGGTCATGGTGGTTGCCATCCGTTTGGTTTGGCACTTGGGGCTAATAAGCGTGGTTTTAAAAGCGAGGTAATGGTTAATACCACAGAGCCTTTGTTTTTAGATGGCGTACGTAACGAAAACAAAAAAGTGGTACTTGCCACCGTGCATCAACAATTTGTAGATGGTATTGCACAAGCAAATATACCGCTTACGTATAAAGATGTAGAGCTTGAGCATATTGAGCAGTGGTTAAGTAAAGGCTTTAGTGTGCTGTTATTAATTAGTACATACAGTTTTGATGGTAAAAAATCGCCACACTGGGTGTGTGTTACGCACCTTGATGAGCACTGCGTGTATGTTCACGATCCGTTTTGTGAGCCCGGTAACGATAAACAGCTCGCAATAGATTGCCAATATGTACCTATTGCACGAAGTGATTTTAGCAAAATGTCAGCGTTTGGTAGCCAACGTTTAAGAACGGCGGTGGCTATAGCTAATAAAATATAAGGTTAACAGTGACTTTTTTAGATTTAATTGATGTAGCCCCGTATTCATGGGCAGCTATTGGTACTGCGGCTTTTTGTGGTGCTATTATTGGAATAGAGCGCCAATTGCGCGGCAAGCCTGTAGGTATTCGTACATCAGCCCTAATAACGTTGGGTACGTATTTGTTTTTATCCACTGCGTTTAATTTACAAGGGGATGTAATAGATCATTCTCGTGTAGTTGGGCAAATAATTACAGGTATTGGCTTTTTAGGGGCAGGCGTTATGCTCGCAAAAGATGGTGCGGTAGTTGGCGTAACCTCTGCTGCAACCATTTGGGTGCTTGCATCAATAGGCGTGATGATAGCGACAGAAAACCTTGGGGCTGCAATAAAACTCTCGGTGCTGGTGGTCGGTATTTTATACGGTGTAGACGTACTTGAGGCTAAATTTAAAAGCTTAAGCAAAGGCGTACACACTAAAGTAAAAAACTATCAAAAGCGCTATTATCGAAAAGAATTTAACGAATCAGAACGCCACTAAAAGTGGCGTTTATTAATTATAGCGTAATTGTTTGATATTGGATGGCATCTTCAATAGGAGCTGGGCGCCCAATAAAATAGCCTTGTACGTTATCAACGCCTAGTTTTCTTAGTGTGTTTAATTCATCTTGATTTTCTATACCCTCAGCTACAATTGAGCAATTAATAGCTTTGGCAAATCCGCATAGTGCTTTAGCTAATAAAAACTTTCTACTGTCTTTATTTATATTTTGAGTGAGGCTTATATCTAACTTAATGATATCTGCCTCTAATTCTAAAATATGTTGAAAAGACGAATAGCCAGCTCCAACATCATCTATAGCTAATCTTACGCCTTTGCTTCTTAATGGTTGAAGTGCAGTTCGCATCGCTTGGTAGTCTAAAATAGGTGAATGTTCAGTCACTTCTAAAATTATTCTATTACAATCGATGCTTTGTAATACTTTGTCTATTGAGCCTGATAAAATATGCTGAGGTGAAGTATTTATAGTGATATAAGCTTTTTCATCAAATTGATCTAAGCAATGTAATGTATTTTGTATAGCAAGTATTTCTAATGCTTCTCCTAAACCCAGTTTTTCAGCATCTTTAAACCAAATATCAGGTGTTTTATAGGGTTTAATAAAAAAGCGTGACAGAGATTCATAACCCGAAAGTTGGTTGGTTGATAAATTAAATATGGGCTGAAAATAAATCGTAATATCGTTTGTTTTTATAATATTTTCAATAAGCGACTTTGACTCATTATTTAAAATGTCAGACTGAACTTTTTTTTCGATTAACTCAGTAGCTATTTCAGAAATGAGCCTAAGAAATGACAAATCTTTGTCGTTCAGGGCATTGTCTAATACGGTTTTATAACAGCAAAAAGTTCCATAAACTTTTCCGGTGGATAAAATAATGGGTACACCAATATAAGAGCCAATATTTAGCTTTTCTGTGACTGGCATGTTGCGGGTTATTGGGTGCTCAAGAGTATTAGGGATTATTTGTTCTAGCTCGTTATCAGATATTTTTTTACAGTAAGTTTCGCAAATTGGATCTGAATTACCTACTGATACGCATGTATTTGTAGTTTGGTTATCTACCACTTTAAAAACGCGCTCAGTATTGGTGAATTTTGAAATAAACGCGACTTCCATACTTAAATGTTTTCGTACAAGTGAAAGTAACTTTAATAACTTTGATTCAATAGAAGCATCGCTTTGTGGATCAAAAAGGTGCTTACTAAGTTTATCTCTCATGCAGTTACCTTGGTATGGCGTAAATTATATTATTGATAAGAGTATAATTTATGTATAAAAAAATGCCAATTTAGAGTGTCGTCGCTGGTTAGCCAAACAACTTTCTCCTAACTACTTTTCTGTAGCCACTGGGTGTTTGGCTTAATACTTTTTTAAACACGCGGGTTAAATGCCCTTGGTCGTTATATCCAACTTCTAAAGCCACTTCTTGAATTGATAAATTTGATGATGCTAATAACTCTTTCGCACCTTCTACGCGTAATTGTTGCCAATACTCAATAGGGCTTTGGTTCGTTGCGGCTCTAAAGCGGCGGGTAAAAGTACGATAGCTTAAGCTAAATTGGGCAGCGACTTCTTGCAAGTTTAGCTCGGTGGCTAAATTCGTTTTTAGCCAAAATTGAATTTGCGCAATTAGCTCATCGGGGTGGCGGTCTACTGCACCTTCTAAATAGCGTTGATCTTCGTAGGGTTTGCGTATTTCGTGCGAAAAATTACGCTCTACATGCTGCGCGGCGGCTTTTGTGTAGTACTGGCTGATAATATGTACGATAACATCTGCAAGGGCATTAAGGCTTGCTACGGTATACATGCGCTCTGATTGGGTTATAAAAAAGTCGGGCTTTAAGCGCACCTGCGGGTAGTCATGGCTAAATTGTTTGGCGTAATGCCAATGGGTGGTAGCAGGGTGGCCATCAAGTAAGCCAGCCTCAGCTAATAAACAGTTGCCAGTACCGACACCAATTATATGGCTGCCTGCGCTAAAGCTTTCACTTAGCCAATCAACTATTTCCTGATTTGTTCGCACCACTGGGCGTGGGTTCCGCCAAATACCCGGCACTATAATCAAATCGCTGTAGGGCGCGTTAGTTGTTATGCAATCAGGATTTATAGCAAGGCCTGCACGGGTGGGTATAGATTCAGCACTTTTAGCCACTAAATTTATAGCAAGTGGCCTAAAGCTTTGCTTATCAAGATGCCCTTTAGCAAAGGCCTCGCCGGCTCTTAGCATTTCTATAGGCAGCGTTAAACTAGTCACTAATAAATGCGGATATACCGCTATAGCAATGTTTAGAGGTGGATTAGTGTGTTTATCAGTCATATAAATGCTCCGACCAGTACATTTTGGCCTTTTGTGCTGAATATTTGGCTATTAAAGCACAATGTGTGGTGCGTAATCCATTTAAACTGCCTCTTCTCCTCATAACACGTTTCTAAAAGGTAAATTATGACAGCATTACCCGTTATAGTAGGCATGGGTGGCATTAACGCCGCTGGCCGTACTTCTTTTCATCAAGGTTATCGCCGTATCGTGTTAGATAGTTTAAATGCTCAAGATCGCAGTGAAACATTTTTAGGCCTCGCCACACTGATGAATCTAGTAAGCGTTGTAAACGGCCAATTACAAGATACACAAGGTAATAATGTTGAGCAAAGCGACATAGAAGCACGCTTTGGTGAGCAAATTATTGCTGGTACACTTATTCGTAAAATTGAAAAAGAACACTTTGATGCCGACGCAACACCGTGGCAGCAAAAAATGACACTAACCGCATCAAGCGATAACGCAATTGTGTTTGAAACGCGTGCTCGCGACTTACCTGCACCTATTCCAGCTAGCTGGCAAGTTGAAGAGCTTGAAGGCAAAAAAGTTAAAGTAACTATTGCAGCCGACTTAGACGTAAAGCATGACTCAACACGCGATAACCCAATTAAATCTGCTGGGCAATTTCCGACTGGGTTTGATCCATCAGTTATGTATAACAGCCGCTATCAGCCTCGTGGTTTGCAAGCCACTATTTTTGCAGCTACAGATGCGATTAAATCAACAGGGCTTGATTGGCAGCATATTATGAATAGCGTAGAGCCAGATAAAATTGGTACCTATTCAGCATCGGTAATTGGCCAAATGGACGACAAAGGCCTAGGTGGTTTAGTAAAAGCGCGCCAACAAGGCGACCGTGTTAGCACTAAGCAGTTAGCACTGGGCTTAAATACAATGTCTACCGATTTTATTAATGCCTATGTTACGGGCAATGTAGGGACTACGTTTTCGACCTCGGGCGCATGTGCAACGTTTTTATATAATTTACGTGCAGCGGTTAATGACATACAAGCAGGGCGTACACGCGTTGCGGTTGTCGCAAGTGTTGAGTGTGCTATTACACCAGAAGTTGTAGAAGGCTTTGGTAACATGAGCGCACTTGCAAACGTTGAAGGTTTGCGCCGTTTAGATAACTTATCAAATGATGAAGAACCAGATTACCGTAATAGCAGCCGCCCATTTGGCGATAACTGTGGCTTTACATTAGGTGAGGGCGCGCAAGTTGCTATTTTAATGGATGATGCTTTAGCCCTTGAGTTGGGCGCTGATATTATGGGCAGCGTACCGGATGTGTTTGTAAATGCAGATGGCGTTAAAAAGTCGATTACATCACCTGGACCTGGTAACTATATTACAATGGCAAAATCAGCTGCACTTGCTAGCAGCTTATTAGGTAAAGAAGCACTGCAAGAACGTAGCTTTATTTTAGCTCATGGTTCTAGTACACCGCAAAACCGTGTAACAGAGTCTTTGATTTATCATAAAGTAGCGCAAACGTTTGCTATTGATAACTGGAAAGTAACAGCGCCAAAAGCGTATGTTGGCCATACTATTGCACCTGCAAGTGGTGACCAGTTAGCGATTGCGTTAGGCATATTTAGTCATAATATTATGCCGGGTATTACCACAATTGATAAAGTGGCTGATGATGTTTACAGCGACCATCTTGATATTCGTAATAGCCATTACGAATGCGCTGATATGGATATTGCTTTTATAAATTCAAAAGGCTTTGGTGGAAACAATGCAACAGCGACTGTACTTTCACCAAAAGTAACAATGCAAATGCTTGCTAAGCGCCATGGCGATGATGTTATGACTAGTTACACACAGAAAAATAGTGTGGTTAGCGCTTCGCAGAAAACGTATCAAACACAAGCAGATTTAGGCCAGTACGAGCTTATTTATCGCTTTGGCGACGGACTTATTGACGACAACGACATTGTAATAGACGAGCAAAGTATTCAGTTACCAGGCTTTGAAAAAGCAATTACGTTTAGCATAACAAACTCCTACCAAGATATGTTTTAAGCACACATACTTGTTAGCAAGGCGCTTTTTAAGCGCCTTTTTTAATGCCTAAAATATATGTAGCTATTAGATTATTTTTGTTACCCCCCAAATTTAGCTTATTAATTGAACTTATTTTTTGTGTTTATACTTGCTTTTATGTTGATCGTTTGTTTCTATTATATAAACACTATCTAGGATGGATAAAACCGATGAAAAAACTCATATTAGCGCTTTCTTTAACTTCTGCTTTTACTCAACTTCCTGCTTTTGCAGACGACTTTGTTCCTGCAGAAGTGATTAATAAAAACTACGATCAGCTCACTAATACTTCCTCGCGCGCTTCGAGGTTAGAGGGGATTAATTTAAGCAGTTACGTGGTCGATAAAAGCGGGCAGGTTAGTGATATAGAAATTGTAGCTACGGTCGGGCAAAAAAAGTACCAAAGAGAAGTAATGGATTACGTGTCTAAGCTCAACTACAAAAGTGCAAAATTAAATGGCGAGACTATACCTGTAGCAAAAACTATTACTGTAAGTTCGCAAAATTTACATGCTGGATTTTCAAATGATAAAGCGTCTCGCGGCTTTTTTAATGATTATGAACAAGCTAGTAAGTTAATCGATGAAAAGAAATACGATGAAGCTAAAAGCCGTATTAATGAGTTAGAAAACGAACATACGAAAAATACGGTTGAGATTGTTTTGCTTGCATGGCTTAAAAGCCAGCACAGTTATTTTGTACAAGACTGGAAGAGCTTTGAGCAGCACATCAACGAAGCGTTTTTATTTAGAGGTAACCTACCAGATCAAATTCAAAAGCGTGTGATAAAAAATGCATTACAATGGTTTATATCAAAACAAGATTATGTACGTGCCTATGACGCAATAGATGCGTTAGGCAATATTGAATCCATCACTTTTACACAGCAAAATAAGGAACAGTTATTAGCTCAAGTTAATGATATTTATAAAAGTTCTGGCGATATAAAACAACAAATAGAGCTATTGCCTAAGCAGGCGGTATTACCTTTATTGTCAAAAAGTGAAGTAGCGCTTGAAGCGCAAATGCCGCTAACTAAAGTTCAGTTACGCTGCGAGAACAAAGTAGTAAATTACGATACAAGCACAATTGATAAAATTGTAATTTCACAAAACGATGTGCGTTGTGGGTTATTAATTAAAAGCGCTCAAGCACAAACCGTAACGCTAAAGCAAAGTGGTGATAGCTTTTTATAAGTTTTACGTATTGGTTAATGATATAAAACCCCGCAAATATTATGCGGGGTTTGTGTTTTTACTTATATATATTTAGCAATTAAGCTATGTTTGTGGCTTCGTTTCCAAACAATGTATCGCTTAGCGAGTAGGGTTGTTAGCCCTATTACAACGGCTATAAATAAAAGTGTTGCTGTGTAACTCATGCCATAACCTTCAGGCAAACCAACGAGCGTATCTGCGTAGGTCATATCGCTAAAATTAAAGCCAAGAATAGGTATAAGTAACCAAGCAATAGCATGTAATAAATACAAATGCACAAGGTATGAAAACATACTTGTTTTACCCAGTACTTGTAAAAAGTTATGCGAAAAATCGGTTTTTAAACCACTTAATGCCTTTAAAGAAATAAGCCCAAGGCCAACAGTAAGTAACATAAACTGCAGCGAAAGCGGATACTTTGTTGGGTTTAGAAACGACATAACAGTGAGTAATGAGTTTGTATGTATAGCAAACTGTGACATGTCACCGTATAAGTTAAACCCACGTAAAATGCCATAAAGCGCAAGGCAAGTAACCCCTAATAACAATGCGTGATTCATCACTTTTTTACTGTATTGTTGCGCTTTGTAATAAACACCAGCGCAATATGCCAATGCCATTAAGCCAACAATAGGGGCAACTGGGTAGGTTGTTCTAATTTGAAAATCAAAAGGGAGATCAAGTACATTTTTTTGATGTGCAATAGACCAAGCAGTATGTGCAAATGTATTAGGCTCAAAGCTTGTTCCATCAAATAAATTATGCCCAAACACGAGTAATAAGCCTGCTACAAAAATGGCATAAATGCCCAGGAAACGCAGCAGTCCTAAAATAACAAAGCCCCAGCCGATAGCCCAAATAACTTGTGCGTATAGCATTGGGTATAGTGGGTTAAAGCTCCAAGACCACGAAACAATAGTAAATTCAAACAAAATTAGCACTAAACCACGAATAATCAAGCTTTGTGAAAATGCTTTAGTGGATACATATTTATGCTCTGTTATAGCCGCAGATAGACCTGCTAAGAATACGAAGAGTGGTGCGCAAAAGTGAGAAACAAAACGCGTAAAAAAGGTAACGGGATCAGTCCCTGGAATAGTCATCGGATCGGTAACTGAGTAATTAAGGCAATAATACATACCATGGTCAATAACCATAAATATAATTATAATGCCCCGTAATATATCAATATGATGTAAGCGGTTATCGGTTGAAGGTAGCGGCATAAGAGAGCTATATAGAGTGATTTAAAACTGTATTTATTATATGTTATATTGTATCAAATTGAAATCGTGTATTTATATTTTACCAGTGATTATACACACGTAATACGACCAATATTTGCTCGCATTACTTGTAATAATACAGCCAATTATCACTTAAACTTTTTTACATACCTTAGCGTTATAAAATTAATAATGGCAAGCAAAATGGCTATTTCGTAACGGCTATAGGCCACAGCTATACCAATTAAGCCCATATTCCAAATACTGGCTGCGGTTGCTGTACCGGAGGTTGATTTGTTATTTTTCAAAATTGCGCCACCGCCAATAAAACCAATGCCAGTAATGATGCCTTGCAACATTTTAGATTGAGCTTCTGCGCCATCTAAAACCGACATCGCTATTAATGCATACCCACACGATGCAACAGCAACAAGAGGAAAGGTACGAAGGCCTGCACCATCATGGCTACGCTCTCTGTCGTAAGCCATAGGTAGCGCAAGTAGGTAGGCAATACCTAAATGTATTAAGTTATCGATGATTTCATTCCACTGTAAATCAATTTCCATTATTGAGCCTATGCGGGTTAATTTTGTTAATAATAAGCAAACAGTGGGCCATTGCATAAATAACTAATAATCAATGGTTTATTGTAGGAAGCTGAGTTTAATAAAAATTATTGAGGAAACTTTTACATGTTTTTATTACTATTTTACGCGATAGTTAATTTGATCTGAGTTTTAAAGCCCCGTACTCTTTTATCATACCTAAAAGACACCTATGTGAACCTTTTGCCTTTAAATAAAACATTAATCACACCCACTAAACTTGAAAAAACAGCGTTACTATTTTGCGCTCGGTTATCTGTTTTTGCTTTTTTATTTCCTGAACTTCTCACAGAACACTTACAACCTACCATTAATAAAATTTTAGGTTATTTAGGGTCGCCATTTTTTATATTGCAGCTGGTGGGTGTTACAAGAAAGTTTATAAATGATTTTAGGTAGTAATACTTACATTTTTTTACAGAGTTACAATAAAAAACGTATACAATTTAGGTAATATTTTGTTAAGGATGAATGATGAAAACAATTATTGTACTTTTGTTTTTTTATTGCCTTTCTGGCTGTACAGTTGCGGGCGCTATTATTGATGGGCAAGCACAATCTCAGGCGCGTAATGATAAAAATAGTATTAGCCCGGCGCAGTCAACACCTTATAAAAACCCACTAGAGCCAGTACCTACAGATAAAAACGGATTTAACTTTACTGATATGGGATTAAAGATAGATTCGGCTCTTGTTAGCCTAGTTAAAGGGGAAAGCACTACTACGCAAGTATGTAGGCAGGTCACTAAAAGTCTAAAAGAGTGTGTAGAGGTAGAAAAGTCATCTCTACACACTAATGAGTCTAAGCAGTTAAAAACTGATGATGAAATAATAAGTGTTGGTCAATAAAGCTGCTTATAAAAAAGTAGCTATGGTCGTAGCCTGCTTGCATTTCAAGTGTAAGCGGGTAGCCTTTTTTATCTGCAATAGCGACTAAGTTTTCTGGCTTAAGTTGTTCTTGTAAAAAACCATCGGCATCACCTTGACTCACTAACATAGGTAAGTAATTAGCTTGCTCTGCGTTTTTCATCAGCTCGCAGCTGTCGTATTGCTTCCAAAGCGCTTTATCATTTCCTAAATAACCAGTAAATGCTTTTACACCCCAAGGGCATTCAATCGGATTTACAATAGGGCTAAAAGCCGAGGCACTTACAAACGCAGTCGGGTTTTTAAGTGCAAACATTAATGCACCATGCCCGCCCATAGAGTGACCGCTAATTGCTTTTGTGCTTGTTACCGGAAAATGTTGTTCTATAAGTGCTGGTAACTCACTAACAATATAATCATACATATTAAAATGGGTGTTGTAAGGAGCTTGCGTAGCATTTACGTAAAAGCCAGCACCTTGAGCAAAGTCGTAGCTGTCTTCGTTGGGTACGTTTTCGCCGCGCGGGCTAGTGTCAGGCGCTACAATAGCAATACCCAGCTCGGCAGCTTTTTTAAATGCGCCGGCTTTTTGCATAAAATTTTCGTCTGTACAAGTTAAACCTGATAGCCAATAAAGTACCGGTACTTTGTTGGCTTCACTTGCACCAGGTGGTAAAAATACGGCAAAGCGCATAGTGCAATGTGTACTTTGCGAGCTGTGAGTATATTGTTTATGCCAACCGCCAGACACTTTTACACTTGAAATATTTTCTAACATACTTAATCCTTAAAGCCGTAAACTTAGAAGTATTACGGCTCATTATTAAACGTATTTAAGCAAATATTAGTAATGAATTACTGTACGAATGCTTTTACCTTCGTGCATTAAATCAAATGCTTCGTTAATATCTTCAAGGCCCATTGTATGGGTAATAAAGTCGTTAAGAGCAAATTCTCCAGCCATATAACGCTCTACTATTTCAGGTAGTTGTGAACGGCCCTTAACGCCACCAAACGCACTGCCACGCCATACACGCCCAGTTACCAGTTGAAACGGACGGGTTGATATTTCTTGGCCAGCACCGGCTACACCAATAATTACCGATTCGCCCCAGCCCTTATGACAACACTCAAGCGCTGAGCGCATAACATCAACATTACCAATACATTCAAACGAGTAGTCAACGCCGCCATCTGTCATTTCAACAATAACTTCTTGAATTGGCTTGTCGAAATCTTTTGGATTAATTAAATCAGTTGCACCAAGTTTTGTTGCTAAATCGAATTTAGTGGTGTTTATATCAACACCAATAATACGACCCGCACCAGCCATTTTTGCGCCAATAATGGCTGATAAACCAATACCGCCTAAGCCGAATATAGCAACAGTGTCGCCAGGCTTTACTTTAGCTGTGTTGGTAACTGCGCCCATGCCCGTTGTTACACCACAGCCTAGTAAGCAAATCTCTTCTAGTGATGCTTCTTTATTTACTTTAGCAAGTGAGATTTCTGGCAATACAGTGTACTCAGAGAACGTTGATGTACCCATGTAGTGATAAATTGGTTGGCCATCTTTAAAAAAGCGTGTAGTGCCGTCTGGCATTAGGCCTTTACCTTGTGTTTCGCGCACGGCTGAACACAGGTTAGTTTTACCTGAAGTACACATTTTACATACGCCACATTCTGCAGTGTATAAAGGAATAACATGATCCCCCACTTCAACACTCGTTACGCCTTCGCCAACTGCATAGACAACACCAGCTCCTTCGTGACCTAAAATAGCAGGAAATATGCCCTCAGGATCTTGTCCTGATAATGTAAATGCATCAGTATGACACACACCTGTAGCGGTAATTTTTACCATAACTTCGCCTTTTTTAGGCATCATCACATCAACTTCTTCAACACTAAGTGGTTGATTAGGACCCCAAGCAATGGCAGCTTTTGATTTAATAAATTCAGACATGTGTTTTATTTCCTTTAACTGGCTATTAAAAAATAATTGTAGACCCAATTTGCTTGGGTGATGGGCTTATTGTATTTGTTTCTCAAATAATGATAATCTCAATTTTATTAAAACACTTTTACAGTATGGTAATAATGGCACGTTGGGATGGAATTGATGAGTTTATAGCGGTTGGTGAAGAGGGCAGCTTTACTGCGGCTGCAAAAATGCTTGGGCTTTCGGTTGCGCATATTAGCCGCCATGTTACGGCGCTTGAGCAACGTTTAAATACCCAGCTTTTAACTCGTACTACTCGTAAAGTGGTTTTAACTAAAGAAGGTGAAGTGTACTTACATCAAATAAAGAACTTACAACACGCTATGGACGAGGCAACTCAAGGCCTTGCTCAGCAACAAAGTACGCCTAAAGGTAAAATAAAGCTCACAGCACCAGTTATGTACGGAGAGAGCTTTATTATGCCCATAGTGCATAATTTTATGAAGGAGCATCCCGAGGTAGAAGTTGTTGCCACACTAAGTAACGAGCAAGAAAACTTATTAGAGGGCGGATTTGATTTAGCCATAAGGTTAGGGCATTTAAAAGATTCGAGCTTAAAAGCGCGTAGGTTAAGTGCGCGGCGTTTTATTATGTGCGCTGCACCGCAGTATTTAACGCGATTTGGTGAGCCGCATACTTTAGGCGAGCTAAACAGCCATGAATGTTTAATTGGGAATAGTAGCTACTGGCGCGTAAACGAAAATGGGCGCGATAAACACATTAAAATAGCAGGGCGGCTACAGTGTAATAGTGGTTGGGCGCTGGTGGATGGCGCAAAAAAGGGGCTCGGTATTGTACAACTCCCAGACTACTACATTGAAAACGAAATTAACTCAGGGCAATTGGTGCCTATTTTAACACCCTATCAACCACAGCAAGAAGGGGTATGGGGCGTATATCCACCAAGGCAGTTTGTGGCGACTAATGTACGGGTATTGCTCGATTATTTAGTTAAAGGGCTGAAAGCTTAATCGCGAATTAATGGTTAAGCATGTATTGCTGTAAATATAGCCAAGTATCAGATTTTTAAATTATTTCTTACATTTTACGCCATACCCAAAGGCACTTTTTTCGTGCTACTATTGCTCAATACTTTTACGATAAGTGTTAAAAATAATATGTTTCAACCGGTTAGCTTATTTATAGGGCTTAGATATAGTCGCTCCTCTAAAGGAAATGCGTTTATATCGTTTATTTCGTTTTTTTCTATTGCCGGTATCGCTATTGGTTTAATGGCATTATTTACGGTAAGCAGTGTAATGAACGGGTTTGAAAATAGCCTAAAAACCAATATGCTTGGACTTATTCCGCATGTTGAAGTTAGCGCAGGTAAAAATACTGCCACCCAAATGGGCACCCTTAAAACCGACCTCGAACAATCTCCTTATGTTGATCATGTAAGCTTATATCGCCACGGCGAAGCTATTTTGCAAACGAATAAAGACTTGCACGGCGTTTTACTACAAGGCCTTTATAACGACAGCGGGTCTTTGTATAAAATTACCGATAAAATAGTGCAAGGCGATTGGAAAACTGTATTAAACAAAAATTACAACATTGCTATAAGCCGTTATTTGAGTCGTAAATTAGGCGTTAGCGTGGGTGATAAGCTTCGCGTTATTATGCCTAATGCTTCAACATATACACCTCTTGGGCGAGTACCCAGCCAGCGTTTATTTAAAGTGGCCGCAATATACGAAACCGGATCTGAGATAGATATGGCACTTGCGTTTACAAGTGGCGCTTCACTACAACGGGTATTAAAGCTGGATAAAAACACTGCCCCAAATTTAAGTGTTTCATTGCACGAACCTTTCGAACTAGATGAGTTTATTGAAGCAAGCCAGCGTATTTTACAAGATCATAATTATAGTGATTGGCGCAGTACCCAAGGTACTCTATTTGCAGCCGTTGCTATGGAAAAGCGCATTATGTCTATGTTGCTTGCCCTCATTGTATTGGTGGCTGTATTTAATATTGTATCGGCATTAACCATGATGGTAAGCGAAAAACAAGGTGAAGTGGCCATACTACAAACGTTAGGTTTAACGCCTTCGCAAGTGCAAAAAGTGTTTATGGTGCAAGGCTTATATAACGGCGTAATTGGTACAGCAATAGGCGCATTTTTAGGTGTAATATTTAGTTTATATATAAATGAGCTACTTGCATTAGTGGGCTTAAACTTATTGGCAGGTATAGAGCTTCCGGTAAAATTTGATATTTTGAGTTTAGTAATAATAGCGTTTGCCAGTATTGCTATGAGCTTTTTAGCTACCTTATATCCTGCGCGTAAAGCCGCAAAAGTAAAACCAGCAGAGGTATTACGTTATGAATGATTTAGTAATTAGTTGTGAAAATTTAAGTAAAGTTTATCAAGATGGCAGCAACCAAGTTGAAGTATTAAAAGGTGTTGATTTAGCGCTGCAGCAAGGTGAAATGCTCGCTATTGTAGGGAGTTCTGGCTCTGGTAAAAGTACGCTTTTACACATACTTGGCACATTAGATACCGCAAGCTCAGGTAGCGCTAAAATTAAAAACCAAGAAGTTGCAAAACTTTCGCGAACAGAGCAAGCCGCATTTAGAAACCAAAACTTGGGCTTTATCTATCAATTTCATCACTTATTAATGGAGTTTAGCGCAGTCGAAAACGTGGCTATGCCATTATTAATTAAAGGCTTGAGTGCAAAAGAAGCCAAAGCTCAAGCGCTCGATATGCTCGAAAAAGTAGGCCTTGCACATCGCAGCTCGCATAAACCGTCTGCGCTTTCTGGTGGAGAGCGCCAACGCGTGGCTATTGCCCGTGCACTGGTTACAAAACCTGCGCTTGTGCTTGCTGATGAACCAACCGGTAATTTAGATAAACAAAATGCGATTAAAATTTACGATTTAATTAATGAGCTTAACCAAAGCTTAAACACCAGTTTTGTGGTAGTAACACACGATTTAGAACTTGCCGATAAGCTGGGCAAAATAGCTTATTTAGACGATGGAAAACTAGCTATTAAAGAGTCGCAGCATGTTGCTTAGTGCATTTTTAAGTAAACGTTTTAGAGCCTATTCAGGCCACAAAGATGAAAAAAACGGCTTTGTTAGTTTTATCGCTAAAGCGTCGACTATTGGTATTTTATTAGGTGTCGCGGTTTTAATTGTGGCGCTGTCGGTAATTAATGGTTTTGAGCAGCAACTAGTACATAGATTACTAAGTGTTGTGCCACAGGTTGAATATGTAGCACCAAGTAGACCCATCGCGAATTGGTCGCAAAAAATAGAGGATTTACAAACACAACCGCATGTAACAGGGGCTGCGCCATTTATTGCAGTGAATGGGATGGCGCAATATAAAAGCCAGCTAAAAGCGATAGAAATTCGAGGTGTTGAGCCATCGCTCGAGAGTAATGTATCGGCGGTAAATCAGTTTACCAGTGGTAAATTAGTCAGCCAGCTAGGCCTTGACGATGTAATTTTAGGTAAACAAATAGTAAAACAGTTAGACGCCAAAGTAGGCGATAACATTACATTACTTATTCCGCAAATTAGTCAAAAAGGTCAATCATTATTAGCGCCTAAACGCGTAACACTTAACCTTGCAGGTGTTATAGAAATGGGCGGACCGATTGATAGTACCGCTGCATTTATACATCTTAACAAAGCACAACAAACATTGGGTTACGATGAAACCCAAGTAACAGGGCTGCGTTTAAGTGTTGATGATGTGTTTTCGGCGCATCAAATAGCGCTAAGAGTGGGCCAAACTATTGACGACTACGTGTATATTTCTAGTTGGTTTAGAACCCAAGGCAGCCTTTATCAAGATATTCAAATGGTGCGTACCATTGTTTATATTGTGGTGTTTTTAATTATAGCGGTAGCCAGTTTTAATATTGTATCGTCCTTGGTGATGGAAGTACGCGAAAAACAAGGTAATATCGCAATTTTAAAAACCATGGGCGCGAAAGACAGTACTATTTTAGCCACCTTTGTAATGCAAGGCTTAATGCAAGCATTTGTAGGCGTGGCACTAGGGACACTAATTGGCGTGGTATTAGCGCTTAATATAAGTGAGCTTTTTACGTGGATAAGCCAATTATTTGGAGCCAATCCGCTTGAGGGCGTTTATTTTATAGAGTTTTTACCAAGTAAATTAGTACTTGAAGACATTGGTATTACAGTGATTGTTACGTTTGTGCTTGCGATACTTGCCACTATTTATCCTGCATGGCAAGCAACGCGCGTAGATCCTGCCAAGGTGCTTGGTAACTAGGTATAAGAAGCTCAGATAAAAATTAATAGGGTGGTATTAGTAAACCTGTTAAACTAGGTGCTTATATAAAATTAAGCAATAACTGCTTGGTTGCTATACCTCACTTTGGGATTTACTTTGACTAATAACGATATTTTACGCCGCATTCGCTACACTTTTAACTTAACTGATACTGCTATGGTCAATGTTTTTGCATCAGCAGAGCATACGGTCACCAAAGAGCAAGTAATTGCATGGTTAACTAAAGAAGGTGAAGAGGCTTTTACCCCAATAAGTGATACTGAGTTTGCAAGCTTTTTAAATGGGTTTATTAATACCCAACGTGGCAAACGCGAAGGTGAGCAACCAGAGCCAGAGAAAAAGCTAAACAACAATATTATCTTTATGAAGCTACGTATTGCTTTAAATATGAAAGCAGAAGATGTTATAGCAACACTTGCACTTGTTGATTTTGATTTAAGTAAGCATGAGTTAAGCGCGTTTTCTCGTAAAGTAGATAACAAACATTACCGTGTTTGTAACGATCAAATATTACGTTTGTTTTTAACCGGCGTACAAAAGCAGCATCGTCCAGAAGAGTCTGCTTAGTAACTGGTTTTAGCTAATTAGCTTTTAGTTAATGGGCTTGTGTATGTGCAATGCTACATAAAGCCTATTATCAATGTTAAACCCCAACACTTAATAATTAAATACATTTATAACAACACCAAGTTACTTATTGGTTTACTTGCGTGTAAAAATTATATTGCCGCCGCACAAATAGTTCACAGATTAACGCTAATTTTGGCAAAATAAAGATAATAATTGCATTCGTAAGCTATAACGCTGTAAAGCTCGGTCATAACAGCGTAGGATCAAGTTACTTTCGAATGAAAATTAGGTTTGCACTTTAGGTGCATTAACATATAAAAAATTATGCAACTAACTGCAAAACCATCACTTCCTAATGCGTTACTTATTTCTATTAGTACACCACAATTTAAAGGCGACGAAGCAACAGAATCGCTTGCAGAGCTTGCTCGTTTGGTAACTACATTAGGCTTTAAAGTAGTAGGTACACAATCGCAAAAGCAAAGTTCTACCCAAAAAGTTAATGTACTGGGCTCAGGAAAACTAGCTGAAATAGCACACCTTACCGGCAATAAAGGGATGGTTGAAAACGAGCAAGAAGATGATTTACTTGATGAAGACCCTTTAACCGAAATATCCTCAGAAATTCCATCAAACGATTTAGAGTTTGCATGTGCCGATGTAGTGGTATTTGACTGCGATTTAACGCCTTCTCAACTGCGTAATGTTGAGAACCAATTAGGTGTAGAAGTATTTGATCGCACTGGTATTATCATTGAAATATTTAGCCGTCATGCGCGTACTAAAACAGCAAAATTACAAGTTGAAATTGCTCGCCTTAATTATGTCGCGCCACGGCTTCGTGAAACATCAACAGGTGATAAAGAACGCCAAATGGGTAAAGGTGCGGGTGAAACCACACTTGAGCTAAATCGCCGTAAGGTGCGCGATCAGTTAGCAGAATTAAAGCGCGAACTTGTTAGTGTTCAAGATGTAATGATGGACAGACGTACGCAGCGCTCTGAGCTATTCTCAGTGGCTTTAATTGGTTATACCAATGCGGGCAAGTCATCAATGATGCGCGCAATTACAGGTAGTGATGTAGAAGGCGAAAACAAACTTTTTGCAACGCTAGATACCACTGTTCGCGCGCTGTATCCGATTACCCAGCCTCGTATATTGGTTTCAGATACGGTTGGTTTTATTAAAAAATTACCTCATGATTTGGTTGCTTCATTTCATTCAACGCTCGCTGAGGCACATGATGCGTCGTTACTGTTATATGTTGTAGATGCTTCAGATCCTTCTTTTCGCTCACAACTTGAAGTAGTACATAAAGTACTGGCAGAAGTTGGGGTAGAAGGTAGCAAAAAATTATTAGTACTGAATAAGTCAGACCAATTAAGTACTGATCAACAGCAGTCGCTAATGGATGAGTTTCCTGATGCGATGATGACTTCTACACGTAATCCAGATGATATTAGTAAACTGCACAAATACATTATTGGCATTGCTCAAGAGGACATGATTGAAGAAGAGATTGTTATACCGTACACAGCTAAAGGTATTGTGGGCGAAATTCGATCGAGTATGAGTGTTGTTAAAGAAGAATATGAATACAGCCATATTAAATTAACAGTGCGTTCGAGTGCGATTGATTTAGAACGTTTAAAAAAGAGAATGTTGAATTTATAATAAATTCAGTACATAAAAAGCACAGCCAATTGGCTGTGCTTTTTAGTATTAGTCCTAACATACGTAAATTTAACGCTGCTAGCTCTGAACATAGCTCTGAGATAAATTCCCTACCCAGAGCCTCAGTTACTTAAAGACGAAACTAGGAAAAAGCGTTGTCGCTTAGCTCTTCTTGCATTTGCTCGCGCATTTTAAATTTTTGCAGTTTACCTGTTACTGTCATTGGGTAGTTTTCTACGAAACGGATATGTCGTGGCATTTTAAAGTAGGCTAGTTTGTCTTTTAAAAACTCACGAATTGCTTGCTCATCAAGTACAGCATCTTCTTTTGGTTGGATCCAAGCGCACACTTCTTCGCCATACTTTTCATCGGTTATACCAAATATGGCAGCATCTTGAATGCCAGGGTAGGTGTAAAGTACTTCTTCTATTTCTCGAGGGTAAATGTTTTCGCCGCCGCGAATAATCATATCTTTTATACGCCCAACAATTGTGACAAACCCTTCTGTATCCATGACACCTAAATCGCCAGAGTGCAGCCAACCTTCGTCATCTATAGTGGCTTTTGTTTTAGCTTCGTCATTCCAATAGCAGCGCATTATGCCTGCACCTTTACTACACACTTCGCCAGGTTGACCAATTTTTTGAATGTTACCCAGCTCGTCAATTATTTTAACCTCGGTATGGGCAAGTGCGCGGCCAACCGTTGTTACTTGCCGCTCAATTGAAGAGTCTGTTTCGGTAATGTTGTTTATGGGGCTGCACTCCGTTTGCCCGTAAGCAATCAGTACTTGATGCATGTTCATTTGTGTTTGTACTTTGCGCATTACTTGCTCTGGGCATGTAGAGCCTGCCATTACACCCGTGCGTAAAGTACTTAGATCATAATCGTTAAAATTACTCAGCTCAAGCTCACTAATAAACATAGTAGGTACACCGTGCAGCGCTGTACATCCTTCTTGTTGAACTACATCAAGCGTGGTTTTTGCATCGAACGAATCACTAGGATAAATGGCTGCTGCACCTTTACTAACACACAATAAGCTACCCAATACCATTGCAAAGCAATGATATAACGGGATAGGGATACATAACTTGTCATCGCTCGTAAAGTGCATAGATTCGGCGACGAATAGCGCATTATTTAAAATATTTTTATGAGTGAGCGTTGCGCCTTTTGGGTTGCCTGTTGTGCCTGATGTAAATTGTATATTGATGTCTTGCTCAGCATTTAAGTTTTCACCTATTGCTTTTAATTCAAGCTCATGAGCTGCTGTTGGCAAGTTAATAACATCATTAAAAGAGTGCATACCAGGAGATGCTTCATCGCCAATGCGGATTATATTTTTAAGAGTGGGTAGTGCTTTTAAATTAAGTGTGTCTTTATCGCAAGTTGCAAGTTCTGGCGCTAAACAATTAAGCATTTCTAAGTAATCACTGCCTTTAAAATTTGATGCTGTGATTAGAGTAGAGCATTCAACACTATTTAAAGCATATTGTAATTCGTTAGGACGATAGGCTGGGTTGATGCACACCATTATTGCGCCAATTTTTGCCGTTGCAAATTGGGTTAAGCACCACTCAATATTATTAGGAGACCAAATACCAACGCGCTCACCTGGTTTTACGCCAAGGGCAAGTAACCCCATAGCAAGCTGATTAACTTCTTTTTGAAATTCTTTATACGTTAATCTAATACCTTGGTGATGAACTACAACAGCTAACGCCTCTGGGTTTTTGTCGACAATGAAGTCAAAGTAATCGCCTATAGTTGAATTTGTTAAAGGTGTGCTTTGTATACCTTTAAAGTAGCTTTGAGATAACGGCAAGTGATTTATTTGGTCTACTTCTTTTACCGGGGTAGTGTGTGCGTGCATTGCTCTCTCCATGAAAATGTGTGTGAGTTATGTAAACTACAAAGTTAAAATAAACACATATTGTCGACAAAGAGGAGTAAGGTTAGACTAATGTATTATTAGATTAATAAAAGCTAATACTACTTTTTAGACACAAAAAAACGCGTCTTACAATGTAAGTACGCGTTTTTAAACGAGTAATGAGTTTACATTTCGTCGCTGCGGTATGTTTTTTTCATGATATAAACGTAAGCGTTTACAAAAGCATTTTCTTGGTACTTTTTAAGGCCTGTTTCTTCAAAATCAATAGGGATGGGGTTGCGTTTTAACTGCTCTTTAACTTCAGTTGTAGTAAATAAACGTACATCTAAGTTGTTGATTAATTGAATTGCAGTTTCCATTTTAAAGCCTTTTGCACTGCCAGCAAATTTACCTTTAGGCTGACGCTCACGAATTGCAACAGAATCAATTTGGTAATCTTGCATTAGTTTTGCAAAATCGAATTGAAATTTACGCATTACTTCAGTGTCGTTACCGTTACCTAAGGTAAAGCGTGTTTGGCGCACATCGCGAATATCAAATACGTCATTATCTTTACTTAAAATACAAAGTAGTACATCACTACCGGTAATTTCTACACCACATGTTCTCATGTCTATTCTCTAAAATAACTTAATTACGCAGTATTATACGCAACGCACATTAAAATGCGAGTGTGGGTATAGCTGTAGGCGCGTAATTACTGCATTGATGCTTTTATATTTTAATAAAATGATTTTTTTGCTTTAAAAGCTACATTTTGTGGATAAAACGGGTCGATTTCACCCCTTTAAACTTGTAATTAAATGCGCGGCACGCGACAATATATCTTTGTAGTTGAATAGACTCCTCATCTACATATATTAGTCAATGCTTATTCGTAAAAGCGTTGTCGAGTCATTCTCATTTAATTTATTAAAAATACACGTGATACATTGTAGGTGTCACCACTGTAGCAAGGATTTATAATGCCAGTTATTACTCTTCCAGACGGAAGTCAACGTAGTTTTGAAAACCCTGTAAGCACGCTTGATGTTGCAAACGACATTGGTCCTGGTTTAGCTAAAGCGACCATTGCGGGCCGTGTAAATGGCGACCGTGTTGATGCATGTGATTTAATTAGTGATGACTCTCGTCTTGAGATCATTACCGCTAAAGACGATGACGGCCTTGAAATCATTCGTCACTCTTGTGCTCACTTAATCGGTCATGCAGTTAAGCAACTTTTCCCAGACGCAAAAATGGCAATTGGTCCTACCATTGATAACGGTTTTTACTACGATATCGATATGGAACACTCACTATCACAAGATGATCTTGAAGCAATTGAAAAGCGTATGCTGCAACTTGCAAAAACCAACTACGACGTAGTGAAAAAAACAGTAAGCTGGCAAGAAGCACGCGATACATTTGAAGCGCGTGGCGAAACATACAAAATAGAAATTTTGGACGAAAACATCGCTAAAGATGACCGTCCTGGGTTATATCATCACGAAGAATACGTAGACATGTGTCGTGGACCTCACGTTCCTAACATGAAATTTTGCCAAAACTTTAAAATAATGAAAGTGGCGGGTGCATATTGGCGTGGTGATTCAGAAAACAAAATGCTACAACGCATTTACGGCACCGCGTGGGGCGATAAAAAGCAACTTAAAGCGTATTTAAAGCGCCTTGAAGAAGCTGAAAAACGCGATCACCGTCGTATTGGTAAAGCGCTTGATTTATGGCATTGGCAAGAAGAAGCGCCAGGCATGGTATTTTGGCACAACGATGGTTGGAGCATTTACCGCGAGCTTGAAGAATTTGTACGTGAAAAATTACGCGAATATGAGTACGAAGAAGTAAAAGGTCCAATGATGATGGACCGTTCACTTTGGGAAAAATCAGGTCACTGGGAAAAATATTCAGAAGCAATGTTTACCACTGAGTCTGAAAAACGTGAATACGCAATTAAACCAATGAACTGCCCTGGTCACGTGCAAATCTTTAACCAAGGTTTAAAATCGTACCGTGATTTACCACTTCGTATGGCTGAATTTGGTTGTTGTCACCGTAATGAACCATCAGGTGCACTACACGGTTTAATGCGTGTACGTGGCTTTACACAAGATGACGCTCACATTTTCTGTACTGAAGAGCAGATAATGGACGAAGTGTCAGCGTGTATTAAGATGGTTTATGATACATATGAAACATTCGGATTTGAGAAGATTGTAGTTAAGCTATCTACTCGCCCAGAACAACGCATTGGTGAAGACCATATGTGGGATAAAGCAGAGCTTGCTTTAGCTGATGCACTTAAGCTAAACGATATTGAATTTGATTATCTTCCGGGCGAAGGCGCGTTTTACGGTCCTAAGATTGAATTTACTTTGTACGATTGTTTAGACAGAGCGTGGCAGTGTGGTACAGTGCAATTAGACTTTGCATTACCGGGTCGTTTAGGTGCAACTTATGTAGCAGAAAATAACGAGCGTCGTACACCTGTAATGATACATCGTGCTATTTTAGGTTCTATTGAACGCTTTATTGGCATTTTAACTGAAGAGTACGCTGGTTTATTCCCGACGTGGCTTGCACCAAAGCAAGTGGTAATTATGAATATTACCGATAAACAGGCTCCTTATGTTAAAGAAGTTGTACAAAAATTAAATAAACTTGGAATTAGAGCCGCTGCTGACTTGAGAAATGAGAAGATTGGCTTTAAAATCCGTGAGCATACACTGAAGCGTATTCCATATTTACTTGTTGTTGGCGATAAAGAAGTTGAACAGCAAGAAGTAGCAGTGCGTACTCGCACAGGTGAAGACCTTGGCAAATTTAATGTTGATGATTTTGTAGCTAAAATTAGTGAAGAAATTAAAAATCGACAGTAAAAATCGAGCGTGTAAGGCATTAACAAACAGCCATTTACACGCTTATATTATTGATATTCTTGGAGGAACGTACTATTAGAGGCGGCAAGAAAGGGCAACAAACAGCTCAAAAAAATCGTATTAACGAAGAAATTACAGCGCAAGAAGTTCGTTTAATTGACATTGAAGGCGAACAAGCTGGAATTCAGTCATTACAAGACGCGCAAACTATGGCCGATGCAGCGGGTGTTGATCTTGTTGAGATCAGTCCAAACGCTGAGCCGCCTGTTTGTAGAATCATGGACTACGGTAAGTTCATCTTTGAAAAAAGCAAAGAACTAAAAGAGCAGAAGAAGAAGCAAAAGCAAATCCAGATAAAAGAAATCAAATTCCGTCCTGGTACGGATGAAGGTGATTATCAGGTTAAGCTTCGCAACTTACGTAAGTTCTTAGAAGCTGGTGATAAAGCTAAGATTACTATCCGCTTCCGTGGTCGTGAAATGGCTCACCAAGAAATTGGTATAGAATTATTAAACCGTATCAAAGCCGATTTAGAAGAGCTTGCAGTAGTTGAGTCTTTCCCAAATCGTGTTGAAGGCCGCCAAATGGTTATGATGATGGCGCCTGTTGCTAAAAAATAATTTTTAAGCGATAATACGCACCGAAATTAGCTCAGGTCTGCAAGCAATATGCGAATATTCACCTGAGTTAACCGGTCTTAAAGCAAGATTGCGGCATTTATGTTGGGTCTTCACCGGAACATGGCAGTAAGTTAGGCCTAAAAGTGGAGCTATAGAAATATATCTCACGCCTGCTTACTAATTTAAAAGCAATACAATTGGAGTTATTGCAATGGCTTATAAGCTAAAAAGTCACAGTGGCGCTGCTAAGCGTTTCAAAAAGACTGCTTCTGGCGGTTTCAAGCGTAAACAAGCGCATCTTCGTCATATTCTGACTAAGAAAACTTCTAAGCGTAAGTTACACCTACGTCCTAAGATGATGGTTCATAAAAATGACCATGGTCTAGTTTCACGTATGTTACCGTTCGCTTAATAGGGGTTTTTAGAAATGGCAAGAGTTAAACGCGGCGTTGTCGCACGTGCACGTCACAAAAAAGTTTTAAAACAAGCAAAAGGTTACTACGGAGCACGTTCACGTGTTTACCGCGTAGCTTTCCAGGCTGTTACTAAAGCGGGTCAATACGCTTACCGTGACCGTCGTGCGAAGAAACGTACTTTCCGTCAATTATGGATTGCACGTATCAATGCTGCTTCACGTCAAAATGGTCTGTCTTACAGCCGTTTTATCAATGGTCTTAAAAAGACTTCTGTAGAAATCGATCGTAAGATCCTTGCAGATATCGCTGTTTACGACCAAGTTGCATTCGCAGCGCTTGTAGAAAAAGCAAAAGAAGGCCTAGCCGCTTAAGCTTTTTTATATAAGTATTAAAAAGGAGCCTATGGCTCCTTTTTTTGTGCCTGTAATTTAGTAACTTAACCCAATGAGTAATACTAATTCGCTTAATTAAATGATCTATTTTGAGGGCGGAAAAACGTGTTGATAGCTAGGCAAAAAATTCGCTATTTATTAGTTGTTCTCAGCAATTGCTCCTGCATTGCTCTACCTTCTGCATCCATGCAGTCATAAATGAGAGTTTTTTAACGCAGGTAGCGACATGTTTAGCCCCGCAAAATGATTAAGTATTATTGCACATTGGTATAATACTTAATAAGGTTATAAAGCCTAAAAACACAGGTGTGAATGAGTGAAATGTATTTGGCTGCATTTTTTTGTTGAATCACCGCAGTTTCCTCATTATAAAAAATTTAGTTGATATAATTTATATAATTAAGGCGTTTGTTAGAGAATTTTATGTTTGCAAGTTTACTCATTTTATCTGCAAGTGTGGCGTATGACGCACACTTACCTCCACTCATTGAGTGGCAGGGGAAAAGCGTAGAGCTTTTACAAAAACAAGGGCCGTTAACTACTGACTTTGAGTTATCTGCAGGTGAAGCGTCGCCCGATTATGCAAATACAATGGCATTTGTAGATAGGTTAGTTGCTGCAAACCCTACTCAGTTTCAATCTCAAACCATTGGCTATAGTAATAGTAAGCGTGCAATAAAAATGCTAATTGCCAGTGAGCAAGGTTTTTTTGAAGCAAGGCAAATGGCTAATAGCACTAAGCCAACTATTTTTATCCAGGCAGGAATACATTCTGGTGAAATAGACGGTAAAGATGCCATGTTTATGTTACTCAGAGATATAGCGACGGGTAAGCGCCGTGACATTTTAAAAAAGGTAAACATATTATTTATTCCTATTTTAAATGTAGATGGCCACGAACGTAGCAGTGCATTCAATCGCATTAATCAACGGGGCCCTGCAAAAATGGGCTTTAGAACAAATGCTAATAACCTTAATTTAAATCGTGATTTTACTAAATTAGATACCCCAGAAGTTAGAAGTGTTTTAAAGGTTATTAACGACTACAACCCAAATTTATACATTGATGTACACGTTACCGACGGCGCAGATTACCAATACGATGTGACTTATGGTTACAATCCGGTATTTTCGAGCGAATCGCCTGCGGTATCAGATACATTAAACCAGTTTTTTAAACCTCTCATTGACGATACGCTAGCGAAGCAAGGACACATCCCAGGACCACTTGTTTTTGTTATGGACAAGCGCGACTTTAAAAAAGGGTTAGCGGGCTGGGTTGCTACGCCACGTTTTTCAAATGGTTGGGGGGATTTAAAGTCATTGCCGACTATTTTAGTCGAAAATCATTCATTGAAGCCTTACAAGCAACGTGTATTGGGAACTTATGTATTTTTAGATGGTGCTATTACTGCGCTATCAAAGCACAGTCATGAATTAGCTAATGCAGTAAAAAAAGAACAAGAATTTGTTCCTAAACAGTTAATAGTAAAGCGTGGCTATACTAAGCAAGCTGATACGATTGCGCAGTTTAAAGGCATTGAATATTCATCAAGCATGAATTCACTTTCGGGTCAAAATGAAGTGAAATATTTGGGTAAAGCACATACATATACTGAGTTACCTATTTATTGGCAAAAAGATGTACAACATACAGTTGAAGTACCTAAAGCTTTTTTTATTCCGCCTGTATATAGCAACATTATTGAGAAACTAAAGTTACATGGTGTCTCTATTAATAAACTTGAAGGGGCAAACACACAGCCTTTGAAAGTTGCAAAGGTGGCTGACTACACGTTTGATAAAGCACCATTTGAAGGGCGTTTTAGAGTATCAGCAACTTTTGATTACGTCCCTGCTATAAATGTAGATTTAGATGGTTGGTATCAAGTCAATACTCAACAAAAAGCAGGTGAGCTTGCTGTGCATTTATTGCACCCAGAAGCTCCTGATTCATTTTTTGCGTGGGGTGAGTTTAATACTATTTTTCAGCGTACCGAGTACATGGAAAACTATGCGCTAATTCCGTATGCACGCCAAATGCTAAAAGATAACCCAAAGCTTGCGCTTAAGTTTGATGAAAAACTTAAAGATAAATCATTCGCGAGTGACGCAGAAGCTCGATTAAACTGGTTATATGAACAAAGTCCATTTTATGATCAAGCGTACTTAAAGTATCCAATACTTATGTCATTCGAAGAAGAAGTTGTTATTCCAGATCAAAAAAGTAAAGAAATTTAATATGGAAATCATAACTATACCTGTCACTGCCTTTGCACAAAACAGCCGTATTATTTGGTGTAGCGAAACTAAACACGCTGTGGTTATCGACCCAGGTGGCGACACTGATAAAATAATAACGGTCCTTAATGAGCATAAACTAGCATTAAGTGCTATTTGGTTAACGCACGGGCATTTAGATCATGTGGGTGGGGCTGATATTTTACGAAATCAATTTAACGTACAAATTATTGGTCCACAAAAAGATGAGTACTTTTGGTTCGAAAACTTACCTATGCAAGCACAGATGTTTGGATTTAAACCCATTGAACCGTTTTATCCGGATATTTGGCTAAACCATAATGACACCGTGAGCGTAGGTAAACTTGGCTTTTTAGTGAAACATTGCCCGGGGCATACACCCGGTCATATAGTGTTTTACCAACCAGACTATGAGTGCGTTATTGTCGGTGACGTTATTTTTAAAGGCTCAGTAGGGCGCACTGACTTTCCTAAGGGAAACAGTGAACAACTTATAGAGTCGATTAAGACGCATATTTTAACCTTACCTGATAATACTAAAATATTGGCAGGACATGGTAGCGACACTACGGTGGGGTTTGAAAAGAAAACAAATCCTTTTGTAAGTGGTAAGTTTGGTTAAGTTGCTTATTTTAAGTTTACAAACTGCATAAACATTAAAAATAAGCAGACTGAGTTTTAAAATGGTTGTATAATTTAACCAGTTTATTTGATAAATAAGAAATAAAATGTCTCTAAATCACGTAGATCGCCAAATATTGGCACTTTTACAACAAGATGCTAGTTTATCAACCGCAGAAATTGCAGATAAAGTAGGCTTGTCTCAATCTCCATGCTGGCGTCGAATCGCTAAGCTAGAGCAAGATGGTTATATAAAAAGCAAAGTGGCTCTTTTAGATGAGAAAAAACTTGGCTTTGATATGCTTGTATATGCACATGTGCGTTTATCAAATCACGGTAAAAAGAATCTTGCTGAGTTTGAAAAGCTGATCATGAGCTACGACGAGGTAACAGAGTGTTACACTATGGCTGGTACCATGGACTTTATGCTACGCATAATTTCACAAGGCATAGAAGGGTATGAGCATTTTGTGCGCGATAATTTACTAAGCTTAGAATACGTCCAAGAAGTACATTCTAATGTAACAATGACATGTGTAAAACGCAGTACTTCCCTTCCTTTGTAAAAGCACTTCTTTTAAAAGCTAAACCATTTTTAGTTTAGCTTAACCACATAATGATAATTGTTAACTGAGCGCTAATTTGGTAGAATTTAGCGCTTTTTTTGATACCCATTACACCATTTGAGGACCTCAATGTTTAACTTACTCAGTAGGGCGCCTAGCTCTGCTAAAAACGATATTCTATCTGGATTAACTGTGGCGTTAGCCTTAGTCCCAGAAGCAGTTGCGTTTGCCTTTGTTGCAAATGTAGAACCTTTGGTTGGTCTATATGCCGCGTTTATCGTTGGTTTAATTACGGCTATTTTTGGTGGTCGCCCTGGTATGATTTCAGGTGCAACCGGTGCACTAGCTGTTGTCATGGTAAGTTTAGTGCTTGATCACGGTGTTGAGTATCTATTTGCAACTGTGTTGCTGATGGGAATACTGCAAATTCTCGCGGGTGTATTTAAGCTCGGTAAGTTTATCCGTATGGTTCCTCATCCGGTAATGCTTGGTTTTGTAAACGGGTTAGCAATTGTTATATTTTTAGCTCAGCTAGGGCAGTTTAAAGTGCCAGATGGTATGGGCGGACAAGAATGGATGACAGGTAATCCATTATTTATCATGCTTGGCTTAGTTGCATTAACCATGGCAATAATCCACTTTTTGCCAAAATTGACTACAGCAGTGCCTTCTTCTCTAGTTGCTATTGTAACTGTAACTGGATTAGTGATTGGGTTTGATTTAGAAGCGCATACAGTATTAGATTTCTTAAAAGGAATGACAGGCGACGAAACAGCAACAATCGCTGGCGGCTTACCTGAATTTCATATTCCTATGGTACCGTTTACTTTCGAAACGCTACAAATTATTTTTCCTTATGCACTTATTTTAGCGGCTATTGGTTTAATTGAATCATTATTAACGCTTAGCTTAATTGATGAGATTACAGAAACCCGTGGTCATAGTAATAAAGAATGTATTGGTCAAGGTGCTGCAAATATTACCTGCGGTATGTTTGGTGCAATGGGTGGTTGTGCAATGATTGGTCAATCAATGATCAATATAAATTCAGGTGGTCGCTCTCGTTTATCAGGTATAAGCGCTGCACTTATGCTACTTGGTTTTATTATTTTTGCCTCTAGCTTAATTGAAATGATCCCATTAGCTGCACTTGTTGGTGTTATGTTTATGGTAGTACTTGGTACATTTGAATGGGCAAGCTTTAAAATGATGAAGCGCGTACCATTATCTGATGCATTTGTAATTGTTCTTGTGTCGGGCGTGACGGTTATTACTGATTTAGCGATTGCTGTATGTGTGGGTGTTATTGTATCGGCTCTAGTATTTGCTTGGCAGCATGCGAAGCAGATATATACAACTAACTACATTGATCAGGAAGGCGCTAAGGTGTACGAACTACATGGTCCGTTATTCTTTGGCTCTGTTAAAAACTTTTCTGAGTTATTCGATGTGAAAAATGATCCTAAAAATGTGATTGTTGAATTTAAACACAGCCGCGTATCTGACCACAGTGCAATAGAAGCAATTGATACACTTGCTGACAAATACACAAAAGCAGGTAAACAACTTCATTTACGTCACTTAAGTAAAGACTGTACGCAGTTGCTTCATAAAGCACGAGATTTAGTTGAAGTGAATGTGATTGAAGATCCAACCTACAAAGTAGCATCAGATAAACTAGCTTAATTTATACAAGGCTATTGATATTTAAAAAGCGGAAGGCGGATAACCTTTCGCTTTTTTAGTGTCTCGACTATTTGTTTGCGGTAAGACTCTTAAAAAGCAAGGCAAACTGTAGTGCTATGCAAACTCATAAATCTATATAATAAGACTACCTAATTTTGTGAAAATTAGCCCTACATAGGTAAAAATAATAAAAATAACAAACGCCTATTTTATGGAATTAGCTTTAACCATACGGAGTAAACATCTATTTTGAACTGGCAATCTTTAGTCGATAACAGGCAACGTTTTTTTTGGCTTTTGCAAATCGCGGGCTGGATTGGTTACGCGTTAGTAAATTATATCGGCTCTAAAGTATTTGAAATGCGTGATATATATGTATTTGTTATTTTATTGAATGCTTACGCTGGTTGTTTGATGACAGTGCCGCTTAGGTATATTTACCGTAAAATTTGGAATGCCTCGCCCTGGGTGTTAATGATTGTAGTATTTGGTGCCTCTTATATAACGGGCACTCTATGGGCTGTCGTTCAAAAATTCAATCTATGGGAAATATACCGCCATGGTTATAGACCAGAGGAGTGGTTTTATTACCTGCAGCAAGGTTTAGATTCGGTTTATATTATTTTATGTTGGAGTGGTTTGTACTTTGGCGTTAAATATTATCAGTTATTACAAAGTGAGCGACAAAAAGCGTTAAAGGCCACAACGATGGCACACGAAGCGCAACTAAAAATGCTCAGGTATCAGCTCAACCCCCATTTTCTATTCAATACACTTAACGCTATTTCTACTTTAATTTTGGTTAAAGAAAACAAAGATGCTAACTTAATGGTAGCAAGGTTAAGTGACTTTTTACGTTACACACTTAATACCGATCCAATTAAAAAAGTACCGCTTGAGCAAGAGCTACATGCTCTCATGCTTTATTTAGAAATAGAGCGCGTCCGTTTTGATGAGCGATTGAAAGTAAATGTAGATATTAGCGAGCAAGCAAAAGAGGCTTTAGTACCGAGCTTAATTTTGCAACCAATTATAGAAAACGCGATTAAATATGCCATTGCCCATCTGACAGAAGGTGGTGTAATTGATATTAAAGCACAAGTATTTGCGAATGAATTATTACTAGAAGTGGGTGACAACGGCCCAGGCACTGAAATACTTGATGGCCAATTAGTTAACGCTCAAGGTGTAGGTGTTGCTAACACCAAAGATAGATTAAAAACGTTGTATGAAAATAATTATTCGTTTGTATTATCACATAATACGCCAAGTGGATTAAAAGTTAATCTGCGAGTACCTTTTGAGAAGGCTGTGAAAAATGACTAAAATAAAAACACTCATTGTTGATGATGAACCGTTAGCGCGAAAAGGTTTAGCGGTAAGACTTGAAGAATATTCTGATATTGAAGTAATTAAATTGTGTAGTTCAGGCGCTGATGCAATTGAAATGTGCCAAAGCGAGAAAATCGATTTGGTTTTTTTAGATATTCAGATGCCAGGTATGAATGGCTTTGAGGTGGCAAGAGCGCTTAGCGAAAGTACAAAAGTACTACCTGCTATTGTATTTGTAACTGCTTTTGATCAGTTTGCTGTAAAAGCATTTGAAATTCATGCTCTCGATTACATTTTAAAACCCGTTGATGATAACAGATTAAAACAGGCGGTAGAAAAAGTGCATACTTATTTAAAAACGCAGCAAGACAACGCCCATAAGAAAAAACTAGCGAGTTTTGTAGCCGGTATTACTGGTAATAATTGCGAAGAAATATTAAAAAAATTAGCCACTGGCGATACCTTAACAGATAGACGTTACCCAGAATCGCTTGCAGTAAAAGAGCAGGGTGAAATTATACGGGTACCTGTAGCGACTATCCAATGGGTTGATGCTGCAGGTGACTATATGTGTTTACATTGTGAAGATGGACAAACGCATATACTTCGTAAAACAATGAAAGAGCTTGAGCAAGAGCTAGACCCTCAGTTATTTGTGCGTGTACACCGCAGTGCGATAGTAAACACAAAACAAATTAGTAAGCTGGTTACACAAGTAAGTGGCGAGTATTTATTAGTACTTGAAAACGGACAAGAATTAAAAGTGAGCCGTAGCTATCGAGATAAGGTTAAGGCGGCATTAGCAAGTTAAAGCCAACGCTTTTATTACAGGTACAAAAAATGCGAGCTAAGCTCGCATTTTTTATATTTAGTAATTATACCAATCCGCAACAATACTTAGTTATTTTGCGGGGCTAACGTGTCGCTACCTGTGTTAAAAAATTCTCATTTACAACTGCATGGATGCAGAAGGTAGAGCAATGCAGGAGCAATTGCCGAGAACAACTAAATAGCGATTTTTTGAATAGCTATCAACACGTTTTTCTATCCTCAAAATAGATCACTTAATTAAGCGAATTGGTATTAATTATGCGACAGTTACAATTTTCATTGTGTTAGTTGCGCCCACAGTTTCCATTGAGTCACCGTGAGTAATAATTACTGTATCGCCAGACTGTAAAGAACCTTGAGAAACTAAAGTATCAAGTGCCGCTTTTACCATACCGTCTTTTTCAGTTTTTGTAGAATCAAAAAATACTGGGTAAACACCACGATAAAGTGCTGTTTGACCTAATGTACTCGCATGGCGTGAAAGCGAGTAGATTGGTAAGCCAGAGCTGATACGTGACATTAATTTAGCCGTGCTACCAGATTCAGTAAGCGTGATGATAGCTTTAACAGAATCTAAGTGATTAGCTGCATACATAGCAGAAAGTGCAATAGATTCTGCATTGTTAGAAAAACGACTATCTAAACGATGCTTAGAAACATGCGTTTCTTTTTGAGATTCAGCACCTAAACAAACACGTGCCATAGTTGCAACAGTTTCTTCAGGGTAATCACCAGCAGCTGTTTCAGCTGAAAGCATTACAGCATCTGTTCCATCAAGAACAGCATTTGCAACATCCATAACTTCTGCACGTGTAGGCATAGGGTTATCGATCATCGATTCCATCATTTGCGTTGCTGTTACTACAGTACGGTTTAATGAACGAGCACGACGAATAATTAGTTTTTGCTTGCCCATAAGAGCTGCATCACCAATTTCAACACCTAAATCACCACGGGCAACCATTACAGCGTCAGACGCTAGAATGATGTCATCAACAGCTTCTTGTGTTTCAACGGCTTCAGCACGTTCAATTTTTGCAAGTAGTTGTGCTTTTGAACCAGCAGCTTCAGCAAGTGAGCGTACGTAGCGCATATCGTCGCCACTACGTGGGAATGATACGGCAATGTAATCTACGTCAATTTCAGCGGCAGTTATTAAATCTTCTTTATCTTTTTCAGTAAATGCTGGAGCAGTTAAGCCACCACCTAAACGGTTAATACCTTTATTGTTAGATAAAACACCGCCAACAGTTACAGTACAATGTACTAAGTGCCCAGCTACTTCATCAACAGTTAGTTGAATAAGGCCGTCATTTAGGAGTAGTAAGTCGTTAGGGCTAACGTCGTTAGGTAATTCTTTATAATCAATACCTACAGAGTTAACATCGCCTTCGCCTTTTTCCATTTTTGCATCAAGAGTGAACTTTGCACCCACAGAAAGCGTTACTTTACCTTCTTTAAAAGTAGAAACGCGGATTTTAGGGCCTTGAAGGTCAGCAAGAATAGCAATATGCTTGCCTAATTTTTTTGCAATATCGCGTACAGCTTGCGCACGGTCTTTATGATCTTGGGCAACACCATGTGAGAAGTTTAAACGTACTACATTAGCCCCAGCGATAATAATTTTTTCTAAGTTGTTATCTCTATCGGTAGCAGGTCCAAGGGTAGCGACTATTTTCGTGCGTCTTAGCATCAATTTCTCCTGTTTGCTTGGTGAAAGCATGTTGACGTTATTTTGTTGAATTAAAATATCTATATTAGATTAAAATATTTTAATTATGTGCAAACTTCAAAGGTTTGCCACTATTTTATACAAAACTATTGTGTCATCATTATGACACCGGTGTCAGAATGCGTCAATGATCTTAATTTCAATTAGCGTTGCTTTTAGTCACCCCGAGAGCATTGATGTTTGATATAATTACGTAGCTTATTTATCTGTAATAAAAAAGCATGTTGTATGGGCTCATAGTTAGTATTTTATGATTGTATGAGTATAATGCACGCGGTATTATTTAATTTATACACTGAATTTTCTAACCAAATAGTTGTTACCGAGGAGGACACTAGATGCAAGTTGCATTAGTAGGGTTAGGCGTTATGGGAAAAAATCTTGCCCTAAACTTGATTGAAAAAGGGATAACGCTAGTCGCTTATGATAAAAACCCACATGCGGGTGAAGAGTTACTAAGTTGTGCCAAATCACAAGGCATGGCTGATAGGCTTCACATTGTCTCTGATTTAAGTGACATGGTAAGGCGTTTAGAGGCACCTCGTTCTATTTTATTACTTGTTCCTGCTGGTGAGTTAGTTGATACAGTTTGTAATGAACTTGTAGAGGCCGGCGTTAATTGTAACGATATGATAGTCGATTGCGGCAATAGTAATTATAAAGACGGTATAACGCGTAAACTCAAATACCAAAATAAATTTGAATTTGCCACTATGGGAATTTCTGGCGGTGCAGAAGGCGCTCGCCATGGTCCTGCAATGATGGCAAGTGGTTCTGAAGGTGGTTGGGAACGTATTGAGCCATGGTTTGAAAAAGTAGCTGCTAGCTATAATGGCGATTCATGTTTTGCACGTGTTGGCCAATCAGCAAGTGGTCATTTTGTAAAAATGGTTCACAACGGTATTGAATACGCACTGATGCAACTTATTGCAGAAGTGTACCAATTACTTCGTTTAGGTACTAATCGTTCTCCAAAAGAAGTAGCTGAGATATTTAATGACTGGTCAGAAGGTCAATTAAATAGTTACTTACTGTCTATTTCTAGCCATATATTGTCATTTGAAAATCATAATAATGTACCGCTTGCGGACTTAATTGATAATAAAGTTGGCGCTAAAGGCACTGGTCTTTGGACTGCGCAAAATGCACTCGAACTTGGTATTGCTGTCCCTTCACTTGTTGCTGCTGTTCAAGCTCGTCATTTAACTAATGCATGCAACACAACGGCTGCACAAGAGATGACATATGCATCTAAATCAACGAACAATGTTGAAATTGATTTAGAAGAGCTAAAAGACGCGTTCTTACTTGCAAGCTTACTTGCGTATCGTCAAGGTCTAGCGCTAATTAAAGGTGCATCACGTACTCATCAGTGGAAAGTAGATTTATCTAAAACGCTTCAAACGTGGCGCGCTGGTTGTATAATTCGTGCTGACTACCTTGATAGCGTTGCACAAGGTGTTGAATTTATTGACACTCTTAAAAAAGAGTCTAACTCTTTGCGAAAAATTACCGGTCAAGCAATAATGACTGGTTTAGCATTCCCTGTATTGGGAGCTACACAAACGTATTTAGCAACATTAACTACACCGAGTAATGGGCATTTAGTTCAAGCCCAGCGTGATTACTTTGGTGAGCACGGCATAAAAACCCACAGTGGTGAAATGTGTCATTTAACTGATTTAGTAGATATAGACGCTAAAGTTAGATAAAAAACAGTTGTTTAAAACGATAAAGGCACGCTATTTAGCGTGCCTTTTGTATTTTTACAGGCTAAAAATTAACGGCTCAACTCACCACGTAAGTTATCTTGCATTAAATGACGAATCGTTTCGACTTCAAGCTTTTGGCTAAATAAATAATGTAACTTAGTTAAACATGCTTCAAGAGTCATATCGTACCCACTTATTACACCAATATTTAATAGCGCATTACCTGTTGCATAGCCACCCATGTTTACATGACCTTTCAAACACTGAGTTAAGTTAACAATTACGACGCCACGTTTACTTGCTTCTTCGAGTATTGACAAAAAGCTCGGATCTTGTGGTGCATTACCTACACCAAAACTCAGTAGCACCAGTGATTTAATATTGCCATTGACCAAGCTTTTAACTACCTCTTGGCTAATGCCAGGGTACAAATAAAGCACCCCGATAGGTTGAGGTGTAATAGGTGTAACTTGCAGCTCATTTTCAACATATGGGCTAAGCTGACCCTTAATAAGTTGAATATTAATACCCGATAACGCGAGAGGGTCTAGATTCGGCGAGGCAAAAGCATTAAACCCATCCGCGTGTGCTTTAGTTGCTCTATTACCTCTAAACAGTTGGTTATTAAAAAAGAGACTTACTTCAGCAATAGGATAATTTGCAGCTAAATACATGGCATTAAGTAAGTTTACTTGGCCATCAGAACGTAATTGTGAGAGCGGAATTTGTGAGCCGGTTACAATCACAGGTTTAGTCAAATTTTCGAACATAAATGACAGCGCTGAGGCTGTATACGCCATAGTATCAGTGCCATGGAGCACCACAAAACCATCATAATCTTGGTATTTATCTTTGATATCATTAGCAATGAGTTGCCAATGCTCTGGAGACATGTCTGAAGAATCTATAAGAGGGCAGTATTCGTGAATATCAAACAAAGGCATTTCATCACGATTAAATTCTGCGTTATTCACTACGGTTTCTGTTAAAAAACCTTCAGCTGGAATATAGCCTCGACTCGATTTTTTCATACCTATAGTACCGCCAGTATAAGCGATATAAATGCGTTTACGTTTCATAAAAAAAGCCCAGTAAAAAAACTGGGCCTAGTATAACGTTAAGCAGCTTTAAATACAGCTGATTAGGTGAAGCTATGCACTTTTATTGTGCAACGTTACACACTAAACAGCGTGCGTATACACCTTGTGGATCGTTGTAATCTTTAAGGTTTTCAACTTCAGTACTTAATTGGTTAATAACACTTCGTAAATTAGCTTGTGTTGCTAACACAGATGTTTTTTGTGTTTGCAAACCAAGCATAGATTTAATAGACGCATTACCAAAAATGTTTTGAATCATTTTTTCTTGCGAGCTTAAATCTTGTTTAATAGTTTTAACTTCATAATGATTAAGCTTGGCAAGTGCAGCAGCGGCTTCAATCGCACCTTGTTTGTCGCCTAGCTTATCAACCAAACCTAGTTCAAGTGCTTGAGATGCAATCCATACGCGGCCTTGGGCAATTTTGTCAACCTGCTCAGGCGTCATATTACGCGCATCAGCAACAACATTTAAAAAGCGACCGTATGCTTCCTCAACGTTCATTTGAATTACTTGACCCATCTTTTCATTTAGTGGACGAGTGATAGAAAAGCCAGCCATTTCGGTTGTTGCAACGCCATCTGAATAAACACCAATTTTCGATAAGGTTTTCTCAAATGTCATAAACGTACCAAATACACCAATTGAGCCTGTAATTGTACTTGGTGCTGCCCAAATTTCGTTTGCAGCAGAGGCAATCCAATAACCACCTGATGCAGCCACAGAACTCATTGAAGCAATAACAGGTTTACCAGCAGCCTTAAGGGCTAATACTTCAGCACGAATAACTTCAGAGGCAAACATACTACCGCCACCAGAGTCTATACGTAGTACAACCGCTTTAACTTTATCATCTAGGCGTGCTTTACGAAGTAGGGCAGCTGTAGAGTCACCCCCAATTTCGCCTGCTTTACGCTCACCATCAACAATCGTACCTTTAGCAACAACTACCGCTACTTTTTCGGTAATAGGGTTATCAATTTCAATAGGCGGTTTAATTAAGCTTAAGTATTCACGAAATGAAACTTGCTTAAATGTCTTACCATCTTCTTGTGTGCCTACTAAATCAATTAATTGTTTACGAACTTGCTGATTTGTTTTTAAAGAGTCAACCCACTGGTGATCAAGTGCATATTTACCTGCATCACCATCGGCAGCTTTCATTTTTTCTAGATATACGTCCATTGTTTCGTCAAAATTTGACTCATCAAACGGGCGAACAGCGGCAACATCTTGTTTGTATTCGCTCCAAAGAGCGCCTAACCAAACGCGGTTAGCTTCTTTAGCTGCTTCAGACATGTCGTTACGAATAAAAGGTTCTACTGCTGACTTAAATGTACCAACACGGAAAATATGCTGCGTTACTTCAAGCTTTTCAAGTGCATCTTTAAAGTAAAGCGGGTACATGCCATAACCTTCAATACCTACGCTGCCGTATGGGTGCATAGCTATTTCGTCAGCATGCGATGCAATATAGTATTGTGCTTGAGTATAGTAATAACCCGATGCAATTACTTTTTTGCCAGCTTGCTTGAAGGCATCAATAGCCTTTGTAATTTGCTTAAGTTTATTTAAATGTGCTTTAGGCATCTCTTGTAAATCAAGCAATATCACCGAGATACGATCGTCTTTAGTCGCTTCGTTTATTACTTCAACAATATCGTCGAGTAATATTTCGCTTGGTGCTTCAGAACCAGAAGTTGCATCACTAATTGCGGCTTCAACTGGGTCTATATATGTTTTCTCTTCAACAATAGGGCCATTTAAGTTAAGCCTAAGTACAGAGCCATTTTCAACTATTATTTGATCATCGTCACTTGAGAGTGACACAAAGAAAACAATTACCAGTAATAAAAACAAAATGTTTAGTATTAAGCGACGAGAAAAATTAATTCCAGCCCAAATACCTTTAAATACCTTTGCTATCAAAATAGCTCCTTAATTTGGTACAGTTAATACATTAGTTCCATCTTAGCCTAGAATAAAAATAAATTTAACTGCTAAATCGTAACGAAGTGTTTATGAACCTATATAAACGTAAGTTTTTACTGCTATTTTTAATTAAATGCATGCACATATTGCTTATTACTTGCCATTAAAGCAGAATTAGCTAATGTATACAGGTTAGACCAGTTAACGGGGCACAAGATGTTAGAACAACAATTACAACTAAAACACACACAATTACGTAACCGCTTGGTTATGGGCTCAATGCATACAGGCCTTGAAGAGGGCTGGCATAACCGCAAACGCTTACGTGCATTTTATGAAGCACGTGCAAAAGGTGGCACCGCGATGTTAATTACAGGCGGATACAGCCCTAATTTACGTGGCAAGCTAACACCTATTTCTTCCTCATTTAATAGTTATTACGATGTGTTTAAGCATCGCGCTTACACAGATGCTGTGCATAAACACGGTGGAAAAATTTGTTTGCAATTATTACATGCTGGACGTTATGCATACCATCCTTTCAATCAAGCACCAAGTGCAATAAAAGCACCTATTAATCCTTATAAACCTAAAGCGATGTCGCTTGGCTCGATTAAAAAAACAATTAAAGACTTTGCGCATTCTGCCTATATGGCTGAAAAAGCCGGCTACGATGGCGTAGAAGTCATGGGTTCTGAAGGGTATTTGATTAATGAGTTTATGGCGCCTCATACCAATAAACGCGATGATGAGTTTGGTGGCAGCTTAGAAAATAGAATGCGACTTGCACTTGAAATAGTTAAAGCTGTAAGAGCAAAAGTATCTGAAAAATTCTTAATTATTTTTAGATTGTCGGTCATTGATTTGATTCCAAACGGTTCAACACCAGAGGAAGTTGTTATTCAGGCTACCGAACTTGAAAAAGCGGGTGTTGATATATTTAACACTGGCATTGGTTGGCACGAAGCGCGTGTACCGACTATTGCGAGTATGGTGCCACCGGGTGCATTTAAAGAAGCATCAAAACGTTTAAAATACGTGGTGAGCGTGCCAGTTATTGCTGTTAACCGAATTAATACTCCAGAAATTGCTAACGATATTTTAAATGCGGGCGAGGCTGATTTAATTTCGATGGCACGTCCGTTATTGGCTGATCCTGAGTTTTTTAATAAGTATGTAAACAATCAATCTAAACAAATTAATATTTGTATTGGATGTAACCAGGGTTGTCTAGATCACGTATTTAAAAATAAACGTGCTACGTGTTTAGTTAATCCACAAGCTGCATTTGAGCTAGATTACCCGCTAGAGCAAGCAGCCAAAGCTAAAAATGTATTAGTTGTCGGTGCAGGTCCTGCTGGTTTATCAGCAAGTTGTTACTTGGCTCAAAAAGGGCATAACGTCACGTTAATTGATCAAAAATCGCAAATGGGCGGTCAATTTAATTTAGCCATGCAGATACCGGGTAAAGAAGACTTTAACCATACACTTACTTACTTCACTAATGAGCTCGAGCGATTAAAAGTAACTGTGGAGCTTGGTAAAGCTTACGACGATTCAATGCTTAAAGATTATGATGATATTGTTTTTGCAACAGGCGTTAGGCCGCGTGAAGCCTCTATTAAATGTAGTGATGATAAGCGTGTGTTTGCTTATGACGAAGTCATACGCGGCGAAGTAGAACTGGGCAAATCAATCGCTATTTTAGGTGCTGGCGGTATTGGTTTTGATATGGTTGCTTTTTTAAGTGAACATAAATCACAATCTATTAGCGAGTTTAAAACGCAATGGGGGATTGAGTGTGATGCACAACCTCATAAAGACGAGCGCCAATTGTATATGTTAAAACGCAGTTCGGGTCGTTTTGGTAGTGAGCTTGGTAAAACCACTGGTTGGATACATCGCCAAGTTGCTAAACAGCATGGTGTTAAACAAATTGCTGACTGCCAATATCAAAGTTTTGATAAGAATGGGTTAACAATTAATGTTGCTGGAGAAGTTCAAGTACTGCCGGTAGATACTGTTATTGCGTGTATTGGTCAGGTTTCTAATAGCGAAGTGCTAGAAGGTTACACAGATAACGCAAAAGTGCATGTGATAGGCGGAGCTAAATTGGCTGCTGCAATTGATGCTAAACGCGCTATTTTTGAAGCTCTACAAGTGGCGAGAAGTATTTAACCTTTGTAAATAAATTGAAATAGTTTATCAATCTATACGGTCTTTTTTGTTTATAGTCTATAACTTAATAAACATTGAACACACAGGATACGCATGAATAAACTAATCAGTTTTTATAACACAATATTGGGTAAACTATCGTTTTTAGATGGTTTACCTGCTTTACTATTTCGCTTAATTTTAGCTCCCGTTATGATCATCGCAGGTTATAACAAACTTGCTATAAGTACTGAAACAGAAGGCTTTCTAAATAACTTTTTAGCATCGCCTGATGTCGTTCAATGGTTTGGTAATAGTGAATGGGGTTTAGGCTTACCGTTTCCTGATTTACTAGCCTTCTTAGCTGGATGGAGTGAATTTTTAGGTGGTTGGTTGTTATTATTTGGCCTTTTAACTCGCTTAGTCAGTATCCCGCTTATGTTCACAATGGTTGTAGCGGCTACTTCAGTACATTGGCATAACGGGTGGTTTGCAATAGCGCCGACTAATCCAGAAACAAGTGCTGCGCAAGTACTTGATTGGTTATCTATCCCAGGTGCAAAAGAAAGCCTCGAAAACTCATTAGAAGTACAAGACAGGATAGGAAAAATTCGAGACTTAGTTGAAGAGCACGGCTTTCCTGATTACCTATACGAAAAAGGTAAACCATCTATTTTAAATAATGGCATAGAATTTTCGGCAATTTATTTTGCTATGCTCTTAAGTTTATTTTTTATGGGCGGTGGGCGTTTCGTTAGTTTTGATTACTGGTTAAAGCGAAACGTTATAAAAAAATAGCGCATTAAATGTATTTTATTAACGGCTGCATAGTTGACCCTTTGCGGCCGTTTTGCATTTTAATTTCTCGGTATTTATTATTTAAGGTTTTAAATGTTACTCTATCGTTTTGAATTTTGAGGAATCGTTATGAACGCTATCGAGCTTTTACTTACTCGCCAATCAGACTCTAAACTAACAGAGCCGGGCCCTACGCCTGAGCAGCTCGACATAATTAAGCAAGCAGCATTACGTGTTCCTGATCATGGCTGTATAGCACCGTGGCAGTTCATCATTGCTCAAGGTGATGCACGCAATAAACTGGGTGAAATTTACCATCAAAGTGCAGTGGCAGAGCAACAGACAGAAAAAGTAATTAACCGTGCTAAAGAGCTTCCCCTTCGTGCGCCTATGATTGTAATAGCAATTGCTAAATATCAAGAACACCCAAAAGTTCCTCGTATCGAGCAGGTACAAAGTGCAGGCTGCAGTGTATTAGCAATGCAACAAGCTGCATTTGCTCAAGGTTTAGGTGGTGTTTGGCGCACAGGTTACTTTGCACAAAGTAGAGCAGTCAAAAAAGCGCTTAACTTACATGAGCAAGATGAAATTGTAGGGTACTTATACATAGGTACTCCTCAAGTTGAGTGTAAAAAGTCACCTCGCCATAAACCAGAACATTATTTTAGTAATTTGTGAAATAGTATGAACTTTATGCAATTTGCATAGTCATAATTCATTAAGGTTACTAAGAGTAATATAAAAGAGTTAGTGGTTTGGCTGTGAGAAGCGCTTGGAAGCACAAAAGTTAATAATTCTTCTTCAGTTTGTTTTTTAATCGGTTGTTTTTTGATACATTATGGAAAGTCTTAATAAAAATAACGATAAAGAAGACGAAAACAATGGGAAATTTATTTTTACAGGAAAAAGAAAACTGGCTTGCGTGGTCAATTTGGGGAATTGTTGGTGCTTTTGTAACCTTGTATGTTGCAATGAGTACAAATGCAGCGCATTTTATAGCAGGCTCTGCAATAGGTATGCTAATACTGTTAACTTTGTGGATGCAACAGTCTAAACGTTTTGACTTTGGACGGGCATTTAAAGTGTGTTGTTATGTTTTAGCGCTAAGTGTACTCCCCGCTTTTATGTTTGTAATAGTGCCAAGTGATGATTTAAATCGATTTGACTTAATTTTTCAAAGTGTAACATTCGCGGCATTGAGTTTATTGGCTTGTTTAATTTGTTCTTGGATTGCTCGCAGGCCTAAACAATATTACTGAGTATTGAATTAATATGCGTGTTGAAGTAATTAGCTTAACAAAAGAGCAATGTGACTTGTTTTTAATCGTTTAATTATTATTTACGATTAATTTATATTTAGCTCTTTACAAGTAACACGTTTAACCATATTATTCGCGCCGTACGGAGAGATGGCAGAGTGGTCGAATGCACCGGTCTTGAAAACCGGCATGGGTTTATAGCCCATCTAGGGTTCAAATCCCTATCTCTCCACCATTATTTAAAAAAACCGCCTTATAGGCGGTTTTTTGCTTTGTGGAGTTTAATTAATGACTAAAGCAACAAACCTATCAACCTCACAGCTATTAATAAAACATGTTTTATTATGGGTGGTATTTGGTTACTGCTATCAAAGTGCTATTAGCTTGTTGGCAAAAATGGCGGTCGACGCACAGCCAGAATATCCATTAATTACCGCTTTTGCTTATGGTCTTGGTTTTAATATTTTGGCTGCCCATCTTATTACTAAATATGATAAACATTGGCCAGTAATTGGCTCTGCTTTTATTGGTTTAGTAGGCTTAGTTGCAGTGCCATTTTTATTGTCTGGTGAATCTGGATTATTAGCTATTCCTTTACTTGTTGGAATTTTATTCACTTTACCGCTTTGTAGTTATATTGTTGGCCTAATTAAGCTAAAACTCAGCAAAAACTAGCCCCAAACGGGGTTTATTTTGTGATAGCATATACGTGTCTTTTAACTAACAAAACGTGAAAAACACATTATGTCAGATAATTTTACTACAGATGCTGAAAAAGCAAGTTACGGTATTGGCTTACAAATGGGTGAGCAACTTAAGTCTAATCCTTTTGAAGGCTTAAACCTAAATTCAGTATTTGAAGGCATGAAAGATGCGTACGCTGGTAGCGCATTTCAAGTTGAGATCCCTGAGATTCAAGCTGCATTCGAAAAGATTAACGAAGAGATCCAAGCTCGTCGTGAAGAAGAATCTAAAGTACTTTCTGCCGAAGGTATTGCATTCTTAGAAGAAAACGCAAAACGTCCTGAAATCACAGTAACTGAGTCTGGTCTTCAATACGAAGTACTAGCGACTGGCGAAGGCGAAAAGCCAACAGCTGAGTCTACAGTACGTGTTGATTACCACGGTACACTAATTAACGGTACTGTGTTTGATAGCTCATACGAGCGCGGTCAACCAGCTGAATTTCCAGTTGGTGGCGTGATCAAAGGCTGGACTGAAGCATTACAAATGATGCCTGTAGGTACTAAATGGCGTATCTACGTTCCTCATGAGCTTGCTTATGGTGAACGTGGCGCAGGTGCTGCAATCGCACCTTTCTCAACGCTTGTATTTGACGTTGAACTACACGAAATCATTTCTTAATTTAAATAAATTTTAAAATTAAGAGTTTAAAAAGCCGTATTCAATCTGAATACGGCTTTTTTGTGTCTGTAATCTAAGTGTTTTATACCAATTCGATTAATTAAGTGATCTATTTTGCGCTAAGAAAATAGGGTTGATAACAAGGCAAAAACTTTTTTAACTAATTGTTATCACTAATTGCTCCTGCATTGCTCTACCTTTTGCATCCATGCAGTCGTATATCATAATTTTTTACGCAGTTAGCGCAAAGTTTAATCCCTTGAATTGATCAAGTATTATTGCCGATCGATATTATATATTCTAAAAATAAAAAAGCCGCATTAATAAAATGCGGTTTATAAACTAAAACTACTTTTAATTATTAAAAATAGCCACGAACACCAAAGCGGAAGTTTCTGCCTGGTAGTGGGGCTTTATCTTTAATAAATGAGCTATGTACAAAACCTAACTCATCAGTAATGTTATCAACGTTTATATACAGCTGTGCATCGACACTGCCTAAACCTAATTGGTAATTAGCTTGTGCATCAAATAACGTATAGCCATCAGTTTGAGTTTCAAAGGCAGTTACATCGTTTTGATCAAAGTAATGAGTACCCGTTAATGTTAGTTGTAAGTCACCTAAATCGTACTGTAACTCAGAGCCTAATTTATTGGCAGGGATACGTGGTAAATTACCTTCGTCGTCTTTTAGTTTTGCACGAGTTGAGTCACCAAATACTTTAACCATAGCGCTTGGTGTTACTTGGTAATGCGCGTCAAACTCAATTCCATAAAGCTCTGCGTCTTTACTTGTAAACTGATAAACCGCAACAGCATCGTCATGTGCACCAATAGCTGATTCTAAACCATCTTCTTCATCGTAAACTAACCCCGTATTTTCTTGAAAATAAAAGTTTTTGATATCGTTATAGAAAAAGTTAACGGTGTAACCAAAATCACCGCTAAAGCGTCTAAAGCTTAAATCTAAGTTTGTTGAAGTTTCCTGCTTGATATTTTCTGGCTCAAAATGCGCTTCATTATCTTCAATATTGTAACCAAGGCCTAGCTCGTAAGTGCCAGTTGCAATGTGTAAACCGTTAGATAAAAGCTCTGCCGAAAGTGGTGCTCGTTCTGAATGAGAAATACTCGTAGCGATACTATGACCTGGCTTGTATTGCCAAATGGCACCAGCAGAGGCACTTAAATTGGTAAAACTTTCATTATACCCAATGGTTTCTTCGTCGCTGTGATCTATTTCTACTTCATCGTGGCTATGCTCGTGTGCCGTGATTTGGCTTTCAATTTTGTAATCTTCAACACGTGCGCCAAGTTCAATTGTAATGTCGCCAAATTCACGCTCTTCTAGTAAATATAATGCGTTAGTTGTAGTTACACTTGCGGGTGTAAAGGCTTCTTCACCAATTGCATCGTAGTCAGAATCGCTGTAGTGATAGCCCATCATTCCGTGCCAATCAGCAAACTTATGCTCTACATTTAAACGTGCTTCAGTCGTTTTATTTTTAAAAGTAGTACCAATTTCGCCATCTTCAATTTCGCTGTGCGAGTAATCTGTGTAGCCAACACGTAGGTTGATGGTTTCAATCCAGTTATTATGAAGGGCGTAACTTACAAGCCCTTGCCAGCGATCTTGCTCTAAATGTGCATAAACCGGCTCTTCAGCTGCTTCGTCTTCATGTTCTGCATGCTCTTCTTCAGTTTCACCTTCGTGATCGTGATGATGCTCATGCCCAGGAATACCGTAATCGGTATCAATACTACCGTACGAAAAACCAATCGTTAAATGATCGCCAACATAGCTAGTACCAAAGTTAAGTGTTTCGCTATCAATAAAAGTATTTTCTACAGAATTCTCTGTTTCTACATCGCCATCATCGTCGGCAATAGTGAAGGTAGGTGTTTGGTAATCATCGCCACTGCGCTTAGTGCCATCAAAATGAAGGTTAAAGCCTTCATTACCTGTTTCAAGTTTTGCAGCTACTGTGTTTGAGTTTGACACTGTATCGTGGCTGTATTCAGCAGCACCCGTAAGCTCGTCGATATTGTCTGTAGGAATGCGGTTATCAACCACGTTTACAACACCGCCAATTGCACCAGAGCCATAAAGTAGGGTACTTGGGCCACGTAATACTTCAATTTGTTCTGCTGCTAGGCTATCGCTTGATGTCGCATGGTCTGGGCCAATACGTGATGCATCGCTGGCATCTAATCCGTTTTGTGTGATTTTAACGCGAGGGCCATCTAAACCACGAATAATTGGGCTTGATGATACAGGGCCAAAGTAACTTGCATTTACGCCTGGTAAACCTTTTAGCGTTTCACCAAGAGTTGGTTTAGATTTATTTCTTAATTCATCACCTGAGAGCACGCTTACTGGCGATATCATCTCGAGGCTATTTTTATGAAGTGCAGAGGCATAAACAACCACTGTCTCAACTGATGTTGGCTTAAGTGACACAGACAGATTATTTGAAGATTCGCTTACAGCAATACGAGAGTCTACGTAGTTGTCTTTACTAATATGTAATTGGCTATTTGCATCGATTTCTATAGCAAATTCGCCTAAATCATTACTTTTAACGCTTTGGTTTTTGCCATGCACATGAATTGAGGCATTTTTGATTGGTTGATTTTTATCATCCATTACTTTACCAGTAACAGTGGCAGCCAAAGCTGATTGAGAACATAAAACAGAAAAAATAGCAGAGGAGATTAATGTTAACTTTGTCATGGATATATTGGTTCGCGGTTATTATGTTGTGATATAATATAACACCGCAAAATCAGTGAATCAACAATGTTATAGTATAACTTTGTGTTTTGCGATGAATGATCTAAAAATGACGATTAAACCAATTTTATAAAAATTATAATAATAGGTATGTTAATAGAAATACTTATTTATTTAAGTGCGAGACTCATAGCGCTGCAGGTTTATCTGGGTATTTAAGAGCGGCTATCTATCATTATCAAATCTAGTTTATGCTGCGCTCTTGTCTGGTTTGTTATATCTATAGATTCAATCATTTCGCATTCGTCGCGGATCATCTCTGAAATAAGGCTAGGGTAGTGACGGCAGTCTTCTGGACGGTCAAGGTAAATACTGCAGGTATACATATTTTTAGCGAGAGGCTCCTTTTTAGGCGCAATTTCTAAAAATGGGCACACTTGAAGTCTTAAGCCTGTTTTTGGGTCAAACCAAATTTCGTTGTTTTTAACGTACTCATAAATTTCGGGGTTAAAGAGCTCCCATAAACCTATTTCTTCTTTCGTTGCGCTTAAGTCGCCGCCACCATATTTAATACAGCATTTACCACACTGGTTGCACTCTTTCATAATTTGCTAATTTAGTTGGCTGTTAACACATTTAAGTTAGGTATTAGTGTAGCACCAAATTTATTATTAACGCTCTACTGAATTGCCCCAGTGTTTGCTTTTTGGGTGTGTAAAAAAGTTAGATACAATAACTTAAGTTAAAACCCCTTGTTACATTTTATATAGTACAGGCTTTATTTAATGCTTTACTCTAAGGTGGCGAAAAATGTTATGAAACCTGCTTGGGCAGCTTTGTAGTTATTAAATGTTGCTGAGCGGGATCCCTAAGTAGGATGTAATTATGAAAGAAGCTGTTACTAAGTTAAAAACAGAATTTAATGCAAAGTTATTATATTGGAACAACCTCAAAAGTAGTAAAGCCAAAGCGGCAATCATCTTATTATTTATAGTTGTCATTGCACTTAAAGTGTTTACGACCATCTTTACGTTGGATTGGGTTGCAAGTTTATTCAGTGTGTGAGGTTACTAAGAGTAATTGCGATAAAGTTTAATTACAGTGTGTTTAACGCCTACGCGATGTTCATTATTAATGTATTATTACGCTATACACCAAATTAAATAAATCAGTTGTTTAAATACATTTTATAATGACTGTAATGATACATTTTAGCTAAATTGAGTCAGTAAATTAGTTTAGTTGCACTAAAGGATAACCAGTGATGATGAATACAAAAATATATAAAGCGGTACATGACCTAGCAGAAGATTTAATGGCGGCGGCTAACAAAAATAACCGAGAAAAATTTGAATCTTTATTTGCTCAATTAAAAGCGATTTGTATTGAAAACGAAAATACCTCAAAAGATCACCCAGTACAATGGGAAACTTTGGCTGATTTTACCGAAGAGCTAGAAGAGGCAATCACGACTTATGAAAAAGCATTAGAAAAGTCTGTTGCGATTAATAACAAAGATCACATGTCATCAGTTTCTTTTTCAATGGCTACACTGCAGCTAGAACTTGGTCAAAAAGACGAGGCTATTAAAAATCTTCAAAATGCTAAGGTTAGTGCTAATAAAATTGAAGATAAAGAGCTTAAAGCTGAAATACACGATCTACTAGAGTCACTTATTGAAGAAGAAGGTTAAATACTTAAAATTTACTAGTGTGATTACCAAGGGATTATGTCGGTCTAATTACCGAGCGACTTTGTCGTAAATAGCATATCAGCCAGTTACTAAACTGGCTACCTTTTATGCCGATTCAGCCAGAGCATTAGATTTTT
>NZ_JACJEN010000090.1:0-216 GCF_014164075.1 Pseudoalteromonas sp. SG45-3
AGTGACCATGTAGGCGCCTTGCTTGCTGGCGCATTAAAAGCGCAGCTTTTACATATTTATTAACTTGCTACGTGGATTACCCCTCGGTGTGTAGTGACCATGTAGGCGCCTTGCTTGCTGGCGCATTAAAAGCGCAGCTTTTACATATTTATTAACTTGCTACGTGGATTACCCCTCGGTGTGTAGTGACCATGTAGGCGCCTTGCTTGCTGGCGC
>NZ_JACJEN010000091.1:0-212 GCF_014164075.1 Pseudoalteromonas sp. SG45-3
ACCACTTTAGCTATGATATCAACGGTGAGTTGAGCTTTAGAATCCATCACAATCATCCTCAACATGCCTTCTAGTATTCCAAAAACAAAACACTAACAGACACGTAAAAAAGTGACCGACAAATTTCCTTGGTAATTAGCGATTACGACAGAATCGCTTGGTAATTAAGATACGACAAAGTCGCTTGGTGTTAACAATATCAGCTGTACTAG
>NZ_JACJEN010000092.1:0-210 GCF_014164075.1 Pseudoalteromonas sp. SG45-3
TGCGCCAACAAGCAAGGCGCCTACATATTGACCTAGACCGAGGATGAAAAATCCAAGTAGGCGTGAAGCTTGCTCGCGCAATTTAATAAATACGTAAAGCTGCGCTTTTAGTGCGCCAGCAAGCAAGGCGCCTACATGGTCACTACACACCGAGGGGTAATCCACGTAGCAAGTTAATAAATATGTAAAAGCTGCGCTTTTAATGCGCCA
>NZ_JACJEN010000093.1:0-207 GCF_014164075.1 Pseudoalteromonas sp. SG45-3
CTGAGTTCGGCATGGAGTCAGGTGGGTCCAAAACGCTATTGTCACCAAGCAAATTTGGGCGTTAATTCGTATATCTACGCATTAACTGAATTTGGAAAATATCTGATAATATTTTTTAAGTCTTTCTTTAAGTAATATCTACTTTAGTTATATTAACTTCTGTCTAAACTGTCGCATAAAACGCGTTTGGCGTTGTATGGTTAAGCC
>NZ_JACJEN010000094.1:0-207 GCF_014164075.1 Pseudoalteromonas sp. SG45-3
AAGTTACCTAAAATAAATGGTGCCGACTAACCGAGTCGAACGGATAACTTATACAGACTACTGATTACAAGTCAGTTGCTTCAAGTTACCTAAAATAAATGGTGCCGACTAACCGAGTCGAACGGATAACTTATACAGACTACTGATTACAAGTCAGTTGCTTCAAGTTACCTAAAATAAATGGTGCCGACTAACCGAGTCGAACGG
>NZ_JACJEN010000095.1:0-205 GCF_014164075.1 Pseudoalteromonas sp. SG45-3
GGGATTTTTTTGAACTAAATCTCAATGTCATGATCAGATCTTCAAATCTTGTTTGAGGGCACATTATGATTAACGAACATACTCATTGGGCAAAACAACAATTCGGTAAATCGGACTTAGGTGATCCAAGAAGAACAGCGCGTCTGGTAAAGTTAGCATCAACGCTTGCAAATGAACCAGGAAAACCACTTGTAAACATCACTCA
>NZ_JACJEN010000009.1:0-147039 GCF_014164075.1 Pseudoalteromonas sp. SG45-3
CAGTAACTCTAATCGCACCAATCGCGATGGATGAAGGTCTTCGTTTTGCTATCCGTGAAGGTGGTCGTACTGTAGGTGCTGGTGTTGTAGCAACTATCGTAGCGTAATTATTAGCCTAGCTAATTGTTACCAAAAAGCCCGAGCTTAGTCTCGGGCTTTTTAATGCCCATAGGAAAATCATATGAAGGTGGCGCTCTTACTTTAGGCGTAGGTGCGTTGTAGTAACGTTCAAAGCGTAATAATTAACGTTAAAGTTAATTATTATAAAAAGCTCACTTAGGTGGCCTTTTTTAATGTCTATAGGAAAGTGATTAGCTTTGAGTTATAACTTTCTTGCCGTAGCTTGGGTTGAGTTTTACGAAACCCGAGGGAAAAGGCTGCTGAAAATAACTGAGCTCTTAAATATAAAAAAGCACGGCTAGGCCGCGCTTATATTGAGTTAGCTCTTGGTCTTTTAGCCAATTACTAATATATGATAAAAGCTTTAATGCTTTTTAGCATATTCTTCAGCTTGTTTTAACACTCTTAATAAATTACCGCTTAAAATCTTTTTAATATCTTTGTCGCTGTAATCTCTGTCCATTAAACCTTGAACAAGATTAGGGTAGCTAGATACATCTTTTAAGCCGATAGGTAATGAATCGCCCACACCATCATAATCAGAGCCAATACCTACATAATCAATACCAATTAGCTCAACTACGTGATCAATATGATCAAGCACCTGTTCAAGGCTTGCAAATGGGTATGGATTTTTAGCACGGTACGCAGCATCAAAATCGTTGCTTAACTTAGTGCCTTCTTTTTTAGCAGACTCTTTTGTGTTTTTTAATTGCTTGCCCCAACTACCTGCTTTAGCGGTAACAAAGCTTGAGCCAAAGTTGATTTGAATAACGCCGCCATTTTCTTTAAGCGCCAATAGCATATCGTCATTCATATTACGCTCAAAGCCTGGCGTGTATTTACGAAGTGATGAATGCGAGGCTATTACTGGTGTCTTAGATAGATCCATAACTTGATAAAACGCATCATCAGAAATATGCGAAACGTCGATTAACATACCAATATTATTCATTTCAGTGACAAGCTTTTTACCAAATGGGCTTAAGCCTTTCCATTTACGGCGTATATCGTAAGAAGAATCCGAAATATGGTTGCTTTGCGAGTGCGCTAGCGTGATGTAGCGAATGCCACGCTCGTAAAAATGCTGAAGATTCTTCATATCCCCTTCGATTGGAGAGCCATTTTCCATACCCATTGCGATAGAGAGCTTACCTTGTTTAAATTGCTCCTCTATATCACTGCTTGAGCTAGCAATAGCAAACTTATCGGGCGCGCGCTGGGCTATGGCTTCCATACTATCAATCATTTGATTGGCTAGCTGATAGCTTTTACCTTTACCTTCAAACTCCAAATGCGCAGGAATATAAATCGACATAAACGGTGCGTTTAAACCGCCTTTTACAGCGCGAGGGTAGTCAAAATCGCCATCAGTTGTCGCTTTAGTTACATCAACCCAGTTTTTATGAATTCGGTAAGGTACGTCGATATGGGTATCAATTAAAATAGTGTCTTTAGCGAGCTTAATTGCCTTTTCAGATGCTGTTATTGTTTGTTCTGCTTGGGCTTGGCTAGTTAATGCTAGTGATATGGCTACCACTAGAGTGCTGAGTTTTATCATGTTTTGGCTCTTTGGGTAAAAAGCCATTGTGTACGTTCAACTCAAAAGTTACAAGTACTACGCCTTAATCAAACGACTGTGCTTGATGCTCTTCACTTTGCAGCGCTTTAAATTCGCCCTTCGAAATAATAGTTACAGACTCATGAAGCTCTGAAAAAAACACCATGGCTTCGCCATTTTTAAGCTGTAGCTTAACTTGGTTAACTTTAGATTCAATGCTTGCTTCTACTTCGCCATAATCGGTGCCTTCACGTAAAACATAGCTTTCTATTAGGTTGTAAAGGGTGTCTTTATCGAGTTGTTCAAAAGGAATAATCATAATTGCTCTTTGTTTGCATTGCCTAAAACATGTTGCCCAAAATAGCATGGCACGGCTTTCTCTAACCAAAATATAGGCTTAAATGGGTTTTTACCGCTAATAAAACCAACGTGTCCGCCCTTGTCAGAGATGCGCAGCGTAACATGCTCACTTACATCTTGCCTACTCGGTACGGCCTTAATTGAGAGCATCGGGTCGTCTTTGGCATGAATAATAAGTGTGGGTATAGCGATATCTTTTAAGTACGGCATAGCACTGGCTTTACGATAGTAATCGTGGGCATTTTCAAAGCCATGTAACGGCGCTGTAAGTTGGTTATCGAACTCTAATAAATCATCAATATTCATTAATTGATCGGTAGTTATAGGAATTTGCTGCTTAATTTGCGGTAATTTACGTTGCATCGACTTTTTCATGCGATCGAGCAAATACTTTTGATAAATTTTACCTAAGCTTTTACGAATAACATCACTTGATGATGACAAGTCATAAGGCGCCGATACCACTGCAGCTGCATTGAGTGGGCAGTTTGTATTTTCTTCGCCTAAGTACTTAGCAAGCACATTACCACCAAGCGAAAAGCCCACGGCAACCATCGCTCTATCTGGGTATTGTTGCTTAAGATGATTTATAAAAAAGGCTAAATCGGCGGTGTCACCGCTGTGATAAGCACGTGGAAGGCGGTTTACTTCAGTTGAGCAGTTTCTAAAGTGCATAAGCACAACTGCATAACCTTGTTTTTTTAACGCCTTCATCATGCCTTTGGCATAAAAGCTATTTATATTGCCTTCAAGGCCATGCAAAACAACGGCAAGCGGTGCGGTTTCATTATGTGGAAGTGACCATGCGAGCTCAATAAAGTCACCATCGGGCGTATCAAGTTGCTCAAGTTCGTAGCGAGTGTGGTGAAATGGGCGGAAAAAACGCGGCATTATGGTTTGAACGTGACGATTGGTCATCCACCATGCTGGTTTGAACTGAGAGATCATGTTTGTACTACGCACTTTGTATTAAACGAAAAGCTAGTGTACCAAATTTTTCGCTTCAGAAAATAAAAAGCGCCTAACTAGTAAACTAATAAGGCGCTTTAGTGCGTCGTGCTTAATTTTGTTCGGGAATTTCTGCATCATGTATTTTTTTCAAAAAGAAAAAAGCAAAAAAGATACACAAAGAAACAACGATGGTTAAAAACCCAAAAGACATAAATAAAACTGGATCTGTAAAAAAGTCTCTAAAAAATACGTTCATGAGTTGTTCCCCTCGTTGTTGATGGGTTAATCATAGGCGGTGTTTGCTGGTTGCAACGTGATCGAGATCAAGTTATTTACATAAGCAGATGTAGGAGCGAAGCTAAGTTGATTTAGATCATGCTTTAAGGGTTACTAAGTTATTACCACTGAGAGCTAAGAGAGTTTTTTGCTTGAAATAGTGAGCTGATCTTAATTCATGCTTTTCCACTTCCCCTAAAGCGCAGCGCTTTTGACTTTTTTGAGCAAACCACTTAAAGATTTTTTGCACAAAGAGAAAAGAATGAGAAGTAAATGAGGGTAGAGCTATAAACTACTTGAGCAACAAACTGCTCAATATTTATATCTAAGTAATTTAGTTTGTTTTCCTCTAAAAGCGAAGCGCCTCTTAACCTCTTTGTGAGTAAATTACTTAAAGGTCTTTGCGCAAAAAAAAGAAAAAGAGAAGAAGATTAGGACAGGGTAATAAACTCCTCAGCTAAACAAAACAACCGCTCAATATTTATATCTAAGTAATTTAGTTTATTTTCTTCTAAAAGCGAAGCGCATCTTAAGCTCTTTGTGAATAAATCACTTAAAGGTTTTTTGCACAAAGAAAAGAGAATGAGCAGTGGAAGAGGGTATAAAAACTAGCAGCCTAAGTGGCTTTCATATACAGCTCAATATTGTTTGGTTCTGCATGCTCGATTAATTCAAACTCATTTACTGCTTCAATCAACATATGTTGCTGTTGTTTTTCAAGCTTTAGCTCAGCGCTTAGTAACTCTGCGCGTATTGTGGTGTAATCACTTATCGTATTCTGATTAGCTTTTAAATAGCTACGGGCAACGCGCAGAGGTTGTAATGCGTGAGTATCAAACTCACTAATTGCGTCTATTAACTCATTTAACTGTTGGGTATTAATACTTAAATTTAATGAGTCTAAATAAAGTAGCAATAAGCATAAATTAACGTTTTTTCCTTGCTGGTTTTGTAGTGCCAGCAAGGTTGTTTGTTGATCAGGCTTTGCGTACAAGGTGCACGCAAACTGCCAAAAATGGTCGCTATTGAGCAAGTTCATCGGCGAATGCCTGCTCTTTTTCTTCCATTTCTTCAAGTGCCATAAGTAGCTCTTCTTCAACGTCGTTAAGCTTAGGCGTAAGGGTTGCTTGCTTGGCTAATAACTCTTTAAGCTTGGCTTTGTTGTCATCGTTGTAGAGTTCGTTGTCGCCAAGGGCTACTTCAACTTCACTTAATTCAGCGGTGAATTTATCGAGTTGCTTTTCCAGCTTTTCAATTTGCTTTTTAAGTGGCTGAGTGGCTTTTCTAAATTCCGCCTCTAAGCGCTTTTGCTCCTTACGGTTAACACCTGGGTTTACTTTAGGCTCGTCGTTTTGCTGCGCTTTAACCGCTTCTTTATTGGCATTCAGTAACCACTGATAATACGCATCTAAGTCGTAACCAAATTGCGTTACTTTGCCATCATCTACTAAGTAAAACTCGTCGGCAGTGTTTTTAAGCATATGGCGATCATGCGATACGGTAACCATAGCGCCTTCAAAGCCTTGTAGTGCCATAACCAGTGCATGGCGCATTTCTAAATCAAGGTGGTTAGTTGGCTCATCGAGTAGTAATAAGTTTGGTTTTTGATATACCAACATAGCAAGTACTAAACGTGCTTTTTCGCCGCCCGAAAATGGGGCTACAGGCTCAAGGGCTTTATCGCCAATAAAGGCAAAACCACCTAAAAAGTCTCGTAGTGATTGCTCAGTAGCTTTAGGATCGAGTCGCTGTATATGCGTTATTGCACTGGCTTTTAAATCAAGAGATTCAAGCTGATGCTGCGCAAAGTAACCAATATTTAATCCGTGATGCTGAATAACTTCGCCAGCTTGCGGCTCTAAATCACCAGAAAGTAGTTTAATTAACGTTGATTTACCCGCACCATTTCTACCAAGTAAAGCAATTCGGCTACCTGGTACAAGGTTTAGCTCTATATTATTTAAAATAGTGACGTCACCATAACCCGCTTTGGCTTTATCTATTGTCATTAGTGGGTTTGGTAATGCTTTTGGCTCTGCAAACTCAAAGTTAAATGGCGAGTCGGCATGTGCCGGCGCTAGTTTTTCCATGCGTTCAAGTGCTTTTACACGGCTTTGTGCTTGTTTAGCTTTACTGGCTTTTGCTTTAAAACGCGTTATAAACTGCTCAAGGTGCGCAATTTGATCTTGTTGCTTATCAAACATTGCTTGTTGTTGTAGTAAGCGCTCAGCTTTTTGGCGTTCAAACTGCGAGTAGTTACCTTTGTACACGTTGATAAGTTGCTTATCTACATGCCAAATTTGATCAACCACCGCATCTAAAAACTCACGGTCATGCGATATAAGTACAAGGGTGCCAGTGTAAGCACGTAAAAAACGCTCAAGCCAATAAACAGCATCTAAATCAAGGTGGTTTGTTGGCTCATCGAGTAATAGTAAATCGGCGTCGCGTATTAATGCTTGGGCAAGGTTTAAACGCATGCGCCAACCACCCGAAAACGAGCTTACAGGGTTTTCTATAAGGTTATTGGCAAAGCCTAAGCCGTGTAATAGCTCACCGGCGGTTGATTCAATGCTATAGCCTTTAATGTTTTCAAGCTGAATATGTACTTTAGCTTGTGTGTCGCCATCGTTGTTTTTCTCGGCCTCACGCAGTGCTATACGCATTGCGTAGTATTCTGGGTGGCCTTGAAGTACATAATCAATCGCGCTTATTTCAAGGGCAGGTGTCTCTTGCTTAACAGAGGCGATAGACCAATCTTTTGGAATGCTGCAGTTACCGGCATCTAGTTGTAGTTCTGATTTTAGTAAACCAAATAACGTTGATTTTCCACAGCCATTAGCGCCAACAAGGCCTACTTTGTGTTCTGGGAATAACGTAGCTGATGCGTTTTTTAATAAGGCTTTACCGCCACGAAGTAGTTCTATTTCTGAGATTTGGATCATGAATGCGTTACTTTGCTGTGCCCTTGTTAAGTTGGCGCTATCATAACATAGAACTTAATGCTCTTATCAAGCGTATCAACAAGTGAAGTTATACGATAAAATGACAACAGTTCAAACCACAGGAAAAATGTTGTGAGACAAAAGAAGCGATTTATTGCTGGAGCATCGTGCCCTGACTGCAAAGCCATGGATACTATGATGCTATACAGAGAACATGATGTTGAAAAAGTAGAGTGTGTTGAGTGTGGTCATAAAATGGCGCAACCCGATAACGCTGTTCAGGCGTCTACTCGCCAATTTGAACAAGTAATTGGTGTGTTTAAACCGGGCGACTAACCCGGTTTTTTATTGCCTAATTTTTACCGGTTTTAGTAATGCGGTGGAGGTGGCTCAGGTACTTCAGACATCATAGACGATGATGACTGCGACTCTTTAATTTTCTCTGCTAGCAGCTCGGTTTGGCGTTTCATTTTTGCTAACAGCTGTTGGTGCACTTTTATTTCATCATTTAAGACTTCAATCGTTTCGTCTTGAAAAGCCACTTTGGCTTCAAGTTCCATTAAGCGATGTTCAATTGTGTTCATTATTCTCTCGTATAATAAATCGCTCTGCGATCCCGCTGGAGCTTTCGGTTAACAACGACTTACCGTTATCTGTAAATGTCACATCTAGCACCACCGCCGATTTAGGCTTACTGCCTTCGCGCGGGGTAACCTGCCAAGTTTGAATTTTTTCACCGCTTGGTATTTGCCACAAATCTACGCGCTTATTTGGCGAGCCGGTTGCAAGCAAAGTGCCTTGTTCGTTAAAACGCACAGCAGTAAAAATTTTCTGACGCGCAATATACTTCAGTTTACTCACAAGATCACCTGTAGTCAGCTTCCATACATTTGCTTGTGCCATACTATCGGCCGTAAACGCATAGCGACCTTGTGGATCGAGCGTCACTTGGGTAACACGCGTTGGGTGATTAAAACGATGAATTACTTGACCTGTACGTGTATCCCAAAAGTAAGCAACATAATCGTTAGAGCCACTTAAGGCAAAGCGTCCGTTAGGTGAAAGGTCAACGGTGTTAACTTTATCTTGATGACCTAAAAACTCAATACGACGCCCGGTTTCTAGGTTTACAAATACGACAACGCCGTCGCTACGGCCGTATAAAACACTACGGCCTTGATTGCTAATGGCGATATCGCGAATACTGGCTTTTTGTATTTTGTAATAACCTTTATTTTTGCCTGTGGTTATATCCCACACAGCAAATGTGGTTTTTTCGGCGGTAACTGCCACGCTGTTATCAAAAGCAATGGCAACAGCGTACACTAGGCTGTCTTGTGACTGCTGCTGAAACCATTGGTATTTTAGCACCTGCTGTTGATTATCCCACAGGGCGACCCCATGGTTGATAGAGGAGATCAAACTGTATTTACCATCGTTTGAAACTGTTGATGAAAACGCACCTTGTGCAGCATGTTCGTAACTTGCTACAGCGTGTTGTTTTTTATCGGTACAGGCGATGGCTAAAAAACAGCTAAATACGATTAAAAAAGTACGAAATATCGACATATTACAGGTATTTCCCCTTAACTCTTAGTGACTGAGAGGTTAGACTAGGGCGCGTTAAATGCCTAGGTTGTTTGTCTAATCACTGGATATGTTTTTAGTTTAGCTAACAATGTGGAATTTAGTCATTAAACAAGCAGCCTATCATGTGGGCCGTTAATCTTTAACTAGTAATAATACATTAAAATGACAACTGCAAAGTGTGTCGGAGATTTAAAATGAAAAAGACGATTAGATTGTCATTGATTGCAGCGTCAGTTTTAGCGCTTACAGCTTGTAATCAAGAAGCAAAAAAAGAACAAGCTGAAGTTAAATTAGACACTGTTGAACAGCAACAAGCATACGGTATTGGTGCATCTGTAGGTAACTTTTTAAATAAAGACCTAGCAGACAAAACAGAAATTGGTATTGAACTAGACCAAGCACTTTTAATCCGTGGTTTTGAAGATGCACTTGCTGGCAATGCAAAAATTGACGAAGAAAAAATTCGCGAAGTATTAACTGCACTAGATACATCAGTACGTACTAAGCAAGAAGAAAAAGCTAAAGTAGAGTCTGAAAAAAGTAAAGAAGCAGGCGCTAAATACCTAGCTGACAACGCTAAAAAAGAAGGCGTTACAGTAACTGAGTCGGGTCTACAGTACGAAGTACTTAGCGAAGGCGATGGCGAAAAGCCAGTGGCAACTGATGTAGTTAAAGTACACTACAAAGGGACTTTATTAGACGGTACTGAGTTTGATAGCTCATATGCGCGTAACGAACCGACAACTTTCCCTCTTAACCGCGTAATTGCGGGTTGGACTGAAGGTTTACAACTTATGTCAGTGGGTTCTAAGTACAAGTTCACTATTCCTTCAGAACTTGCTTACGGTGACCGTGACTTAGGTAAGATTCCAGCTAATTCAACACTTGTATTTGAAGTTGAATTACTTGAAATTCAAAATGAAGAAGCACCAGCACAATAATAAGCTTATTGCGTAAATGCAAAAAGGGACCTTAGGTCCCTTTTTTAATATGTGTAAGTAACGTATTAATTCGTGTGATTAGAAAACAAGTTATCAATAAGCTCATCTTCAAGTGCAAAACGAGCTTCTAATGCCTCACCAATAACAGATAAGTCATTATCAAAATCTTTCAATAAGTCTTCTTTGTCTACTTCTGCGTACTTATCATTAAAATCTAACGCCACATCGGTTGTGCTAGAAATACGCGGGTAAATAGAGTTTGCAAGCTCTTGGCTTTGTAAGCCCTTTTTTTCGCATGCTTTTGCTATATCGTCATATACTTCAAAATGGCCTGCAGATAGGTAATCCATTAAAAGCTGGCAAAATGATTCAATTAGTTTTGGCTCTGGCAATGCTTGATCTTGCTTTTCGTACGGCGTAAAGCCTGCAATTTTGCAGTAAAGTACAATAAGTTCTTGGCGTTCGTTTAGCCATTTATCAATTACTGTGTGGCTACCACCCCATTTCTGTTGAGCTTTTTCTACACGCGTCAGCATAACTGTTCTCCTAGCTGGGTTGGTTTTTAATTTAAAATAATAAGTTTATGTACATCAAGATATATTTAATTTGCGCGTATATCAACAAGTAAAGTTGAGCTACTTTGAGGGTTGTACCTTTTTATATAAACCGAGGCGAGGGATTTTATTTTAGGCAAGAAAAAACCACCAGTTACGGTGGTCTAATTTCTTTCAGTGACTTGTTATAACAAGCTTTCTTATTTTTATGAGATGATTTTTATTGTTATTATTTTAAAACATTTATTTTTATTGTTTTAAGATTTTTATTATTGTTTTTGTTAACGCGGGACAAACAATAACAAGGTTTTTGTAATGTTGCAAACATATTAATAAAAAGTTTTAAATGTTATTTATTTTTGTTTATTTTATAGTCAAAATGGATTAAAAAACTCTATTCTATTGATCTACCTCTAGGTAAAGCTGTTTTCGTCCCTAAGCAATAGAGGGTCGGAGAATATGGTGGTACAATCTTGCACAATTTATACAAGTCTTAGGATCATTTACGCCATGAGCGAATTAAAAAACGACCGTTATTTACGTGCACTTGCAAAACAACCTGTTGATGTAACTCCGGTATGGATGATGCGCCAAGCAGGACGCTATTTACCAGAGTATCGCGCTACACGTGCACAAGCGGGCGATTTTATGAGCCTGTGCCGTAATGCTGAGCTTGCATGTGAAGTAACACTGCAGCCACTACGTCGCTACCCGTTAGATGCCGCTATATTATTTAGTGATATTTTAACGATTCCAGATGCGATGGGTTTAGGTCTTTACTTTGAAACTGGCGAAGGCCCTAAGTTCGAACGTCCTATTTCATCTCTTGCTGATGTTAAAAAAATTCCAAAGTTAGACCCTACAGACGAGCTTGGCTACGTAATGAACGCAGTAAGCACTATTCGTCGTGAGCTTAAAGGCGAAGTACCGCTTATTGGTTTTTCTGGTTCACCTTGGACGCTAGCAACTTATATGGTTGAAGGCGGTAGCAGCAAAGTATTTGGTAAAATCAAAAAAATGGCGTTTGCAGAGCCGCAAACACTTCATTTATTACTCGATAAGTTAGCTGATTCAGTTATTGATTACTTAAATGCTCAAATTAAAGCTGGCGCGCAATCGCTAATGGTATTTGACTCATGGGGCGGTGTATTAAGCCCGCGCGATTACAACGAATTTTCATTACAATACATGCATAAAATTGTAGATGGCTTAATTCGTGAGTACGACGGTCGTAAAGTACCGGTTACTTTGTTCACTAAAAATGGTGGTCAATGGATTGAAGCTATTGCAGCAACAGGCTGTGATGCAATCGGTCTTGATTGGACTATTAATATTAGCGACGCTAAGCGCCGCGTGGGTGATAAAGTTGCTCTACAAGGTAATATGGACCCATCTATGTTACACGGTACACCAGAGCGTATTCGCCAAGAAGTAGGCACTATTTTAGAAGACTTTGGTACAGGCAATGGCCACGTGTTTAACTTAGGCCACGGTATTACACCAGATGTAGACCCTGAAAATGCAGGCGTATTCATTAATGCAGTACATGAGCTAAGTGCTAAGTACCATAAGTAATAGTCACTTAAACAAGCTTTAAAACTGTTTAAAAGTAAAAAACCCGCTAAGTTGCGGGTTTTTTGTTACCTATTTATAAAGGCTTTTAAAACTACTTATTTAAATAAGCGATTTAAACCATTTAATGCTGCAACACGGTAGGCTTCAGCCATGGTCGGGTAGTTAAATGTGGTATTTACAAAGTAGTCGATATTATTGCCACCATTTTTTTGTTCCATAATGGCTTGGCCAATGTGAACAATTTCAGAGGCACGTTCGCCAAAACAATGTACGCCAAGTACTTCTTTGGTTTCAGTGTGGAATAATATTTTTAAACTACCTACTTCAGTACCAGCAATTTGCGCACGTGCCAAATGCTTAAACTGAGCACGGCCAACTTCATATGGTACTTTAGCGGCTGTAAGCTCTTGCTCGGTTTTACCTACTGAGCTCATTTCTGGGATGGTATAAATACCAGCCGGAATATCAACAATCAGCCTGTCATCGCAGTTACCACATGCAATTGCATCAGCAGCTATACGACCTTGGTCAAACGCAGCACTAGCAAGGCTTGGGTAGCCAATTACATCACCTACAGCGTAAACGTTATCAATTTCTGTTTGATATGTTTCGTTAACTTTTAATTGGCCACGGCTATCGGCTTTTAAACCAATGGCTTCAAGGTTTAATGTATCTGTGTTACCAGTACGGCCATTAGCAAATAAAATACAGTCAGCTTTTACGCGTTTGCCTGATTTTAAATGCATAATGACGCAGTCGTCACGCGTCTCAATTCGGTCAAACTCTTCGTTATGGCGAATAACAATACCGCTATTCCAAAAGTGATAGCTAAGTGCGTCAGATATTTCTGCATCCATAAAAGCAAGTAGTCGATCGCGTGTATTAACCAAATCAACTTTAGCGCCTAAACCTTTAAATATTGACGCGTACTCACAACCAATTACACCTGCACCATAAATCAGTACACGATGAGGGTCATGCTCAAGGCCAAGTATTGTGTCACTTTCGTAAATACGAGAATGCGTAAAATCTACCTCTGGTGGGCGATAAGGGCGTGAACCCGTTGCTATAACAATCGTTTTAGCAGTCAGTCGCTCAGTTGAACCATCATTTCGTTTTACTTCAATTGTGTGCTTATCTACAAAGCTCGCATCACCTTGAAACATATGAATGCGGTTACGATCGTAAAAGCTACTACGTAAATTAGATTGCTTAGAAATAACAGAACTTGCGTGACGTAAAATATCAGGAAATGTTAAGCGGCTAGGGCGCTCACCAACATTAAATAACGGATTTGCTTTGTATTCAATATAGCGGCTAACAGAGTGGCGAAGCGCTTTTGAAGGAATTGTTCCCCAATGTACACAACCGCCACCAACTGATTCTTGGCGTTCAATAACCGCTACTTTTTTATCGTTTTTTGAAAGGTTCATGGCGGTACCTTCACCGCCAGGACCCGTGCCAATAATTATTGCATCATATTGGTATGTCACGGGTACTTTTTTTTGTTCTGGTTGTTTGGCCACAGCCACTCCTAAATTAATTAAAAGAGGCTTTTAATAACCTCGCATTAAGTGCTAGCCATGCCTGTTTTTGATTTTCCCAGGCGGCTTCCAACTCATGGTATTGTGCCATTAATGCTGAGCGTTCACACTGCTTTGCCATGTTATTTTTTTTAACTTCTAACACTTGTTTTTGTAGTGAACAATAATTTTGCAGTTTTTTCAGCAGTAAATCGTACTCTTGTTGTAATAATGTAATCTTATCTTGTGCTAAAGGCAATTTTGCAAGACGCGTTTGCGTTTTGCTCATGAGCGTTTCGGCCTTCGCTTTTTCGATACGTTCAACAGGAGTACGCTTTAACTTATTGGCTAAACCAACAGCTGCTAAAGAGCGGATCATCCATTTTGTTGGATCGTAATGAAACCATTTAATACCGTTACGGTAGTCGCTTGCAAAAATATGGTGGAAGTTGTGATACCCCTCACCGTATGTAAATAACGCTAAAAAGCCGTTATCACGTGCCGTATTTTTTTCGGTGTATGGGCGAGAGCCCCAAATATGTGCAACTGAGTTTATAAAAAAGGTAAAGTGTTGACTCAGTACTAAGCGTAGTAAACCTGCAAGAATTAACATCCCCCACACATCACCAACCAATAAACCAAGTGCTAGAGGCAAGCCTACGTTCATAGCAATCACAAGCTTTAAGTAATGTTTGTGTTGCCACATAACTATTTTATTGCGCTGTAAATCACGACAATTACTATAATCACCGTAGCTATCGCCTTGGTAGTCACGTAACATCCATCCGATATGGCTATACCAAAAACCATTGGTCGCCGCGTAAGGGTCTTTTATTGGGTCGTCAACTTGACCGTGATGTATACGGTGATCGCTACTCCAATGCAAAGCACTGTTTTGTAGTGCAAAAGCACCGCCAAGCGCAAAAATAAATTCAACAGCAGGGTGTGCGTTATAGGTTTTATGTGCCCATAATCGATGGTAGCCGGCAGTAATTGATAAGCCCGCATAAAACATGCAGCCTACAAAAGCAATCCAATGCGCGCTGGTAAATCCGTAGCTAATGGCGTACCAAGGTACAAGTGTGGCAGCCGCCAAAAAGGTTAGGCTAAAAAATAGGACGTTTGTCCAAATAATCGGTGGTTTATTCATAATTCTCAATCTCAGCGTACAACTGTAAGCTAAAATAGTATTTCAAACTCTCGTCGTCAAGTATTAGACTGGACAATTGAGCTAATATCACTAAATATTCATATAAAATAATTCAGGGAGCTGTTGATGTCGGGTGTTAGAGCACAACAGAAACAAAAAACACGACAGGCGTTAATTCAAGCGGCATTTAATCAGCTGAGTGCTGATCATAGTTTTTCGAATTTAAGTTTACGCGAAGTAGCACGAGAAGCTGGTATTGCCCCAACTTCTTTTTATCGTCATTTTAAAGACATGGATGAGCTAGGTTTAACCATGGTAGACGAAGCCGGTTTAACTCTTCGCCAACTTATGCGCCAAGCTCGTAGACGAATAGCGAACGATGGCGGCAGTGTTATAAATACCTCAGTGGTTACTTTTATGGAGTTTATTGATAACTCAAGTAACCAATTTAGGTTGTTGCTACGAGAACGCTCCGGGACTTCTAAAGCATTTAGAGCCGCAGTAGCACGCGAGGTAAAACATTTTATTTTAGAGCTGGCTCATTATTTAGAAAGTGAAACTAAGTGCAACGCTATGCATGCCTATATTCAGGCGGAATCTATGGTAACGCTCGTATTTAATGCGGGTGCAGAAGCGCTCGATATAGAAGGATTGCAACGCGACGAATTGATTGAGCGCGTTATTTGGCAGCTGCGTTATATTACTCGTGGAGCCGGGCATTACGTAAGAGAAACGAGTAAAGAAGCATAGCTTAAAAAAATTGTAAAAAGTTAATATAAGCACGGTATATTGCAGTGCTTATTAATTTAAGCGTCACTAGTCATGTATTTGTTATTTTAATTCTTAATAGGTGCCTTGGATGAATTAAAAAACCCAATTGAATCGTTTTTAAATCTGTTTTGTGGAATTTTTATGCTTGCTTCCGTCGCTTTGTAATGTTAAAAATAGGCTTCACTGAACACACACACAAGAAAACAAGATGCATATTATTCGTTTAATTACACTAAAACTTAACCTCTTACTGCTATGGCAAGTAAGCGGGGATTAGTGTGTTTGCATCGAGTTGAACACTAAAAACCCCGCAATTGCGGGGTTTTTTTTATCTCGCGGCTGGGATTAATTGAAATTTGGGTAACATAGGAATGAGGGGCAGTTATGCAAGAGCAAGATAAAGTATGGATTTTTGATACCACCTTACGTGATGGCGAACAGGCGCTTAAAGCAAGCCTTACTGAAGATGATAAAATTCAATTAGCACATACAATTAGCCGCTTGAATGTGGATGTGATGGAAGTGGGTTTTCCGGTTTCGAGCCCTGCTGATTTTCGCTCGGTGCAACGTATTGCAACCGAAGTAAAAGGTCCGATTATTTGTGGTTTGGCACGCTCAGTTGCTAAAGACATTGAAGCCTGTGGCGAAGCACTTCGCACAGCTCAGCAAAGCCGTATTCATACTTTTATTGCTACAAGCCCTTTGCACCTTGAACATAAATTACGTATGAGCCTAGACGATGCAACGGCAATGGCTGTTAAATCAATTAAATTAGCACGTAACTATACTGATGATGTTGAATTTTCGTGTGAAGATGCCGGTCGTACGCCGCATTGGGATTTATGTAAAATTGTTGAGCAGGCAATTAACGCCGGAGCTTCAACTATTAACTTGCCAGATACCGTTGGTTTTGTAACGCCAGACGAATACGCCGCGATGATCCGCCATTTAATGAATAACGTGCCAAATATTGATAAAGCGCGTTTAAGTGTGCATTGCCACAACGATTTAGGTTTAGCAGTAGCAAACTCGGTGGCTGCAGTGCAAGCCGGTGCACGCCAAATTGAGTGTACTATTAATGGCATTGGTGAGCGGGCTGGTAACTGCTCGCTTGAAGAAGTGGCGATGATCATGAAAATGCGCAAAGACCATTTAAAAGTATACACAGATATTAAAAGTGAAGAAATTTACCGCGCATCTCGCCAAGTGGCTAAAATTTGTAATATGCCAGTACAGCCAAATAAAGCGATTGTTGGCGAAAACGCCTTTGCACACAGCTCTGGCATTCACCAAGACGGTGTATTAAAAGCGCAAAATACTTATGAGATTATGTCGCCAGAAAGCGTGGGTGTGCCAAGCAACCAATTAAATATGACTTCGCGTTCGGGTCGTCATGTTATTGAGCATCGCTTAGAAGAGTTAGGCTATCAAAAATCTGATTACGATATGGATGGCTTATATAAAAGCTTTATTGAGTTGGCTGACCAAAAAGGCACAGTATACGATTACGACCTTGAGGCGATGATTTACTTTAATCAAATTAACGACAAAGACGAAAAATACCAATTAGAATTTGTTAACTCAGCTTCTAACTCACAATCGGTAGCAAGCTCTACGATTGGAATGCGAATTAATGGCGAAGCTAAACAAGAAGCCGCGACAGGTAATGGCCCAGTTGAAGCTTCGTTTGCAGCCATTGAGCGCTTAACCGGTATGAGCGTTGAAATGATTGAATATAACTTAGAAGCGACAGGTCAAGGTGCAAGCTCATTAGGCCAAGTAAATATTATAGCTAAATACGATGGCCGACCTTACCACGGTGCGGGCATTGCAGCGGATGTGGTTGAAGCGTCGGTACGCGCCATGATCCGTGTTTATAACTTAATTTATCGTGCACAAAAAGTGTCTGATTTAAAACAACAAAGGAAAGCAGGATGAGTAAAACAAACTACAGCGTTGCCGTATTAGCTGGCGACGGTATTGGTCCAGAAGTGATGGCAGCAGCAGAACAAGTACTTGATGCTGTGAGCAATAAGTTTGGTTTTACCCTGAACCGTGAGCATTATGCAATTGGTGGCGCAGCAATTGATGAATTTGGTAAAGCATTACCAGAGAGCACACTTGCAGCGTGTGAAAACGCTGACGCTATTTTATTTGGTTCGGTAGGCGGTCCTAAATGGGAAAACCTACCACCAAACGAGCAGCCTGAGCGCGCATCGTTATTGCCGCTTCGTAAGCACTTTGGTTTGTTTTGTAACCTGCGCCCTGCACAGTTATTACCTGCATTAAGTGCAGCGTCACCACTTCGCGCTGATATTAGCGAAAAAGGTTTTGATATTTTATGTGTGCGCGAGCTAACCGGCGGCATTTATTTTGGCGAAAAAGGCCGCAGTGGTGAAGGCGCAGAAGAGTTTGCTTTTGATACGCAAACATACTCACGTAAAGAAATTGAACGTATTGCTCGTTTTGCTTTTGAAGCTGCAAAATTACGTAGTAACCATGTTACCTCTGTTGATAAAGCAAACGTACTTGCATCAAGCGTACTATGGCGCGAAGTAGTCACCGAAGTAAGCAAAGACTACCCAGAAGTAAGCCTAGATTACATTTACGTAGATAACGCCGCTATGCAGTTAGTTAAACAGCCTAGCCAATTTGACGTACTACTTTGCGATAACTTATTTGGCGATATTTTGTCAGATGAGTGCGCCATGATCACAGGCTCTATGGGTTTATTACCTTCGGCAAGCTTGAATCAATCGGGTTTTGGATTGTACGAGCCAGCAGGCGGTTCAGCACCAGATATTGCAGGTAAAGGCGTTGCAAACCCAATAGCACAAATTTTAAGTGCCGCATTAATGTTACGTTACTCGCTAGGGCAAGACGAAGCTGCGCGCACCATTGAAAAAGCAGTAGCAGAAGCTGTAGAAGCAGGTGTAGGCACGCCAGATATATATCCAAATGCCGGTTACAGCACAAGCGATGTGGCAGCCGCTATCGTTTCACGCATTTAATAACATATTAAAGTTGCAGCACCGTTATGCTGCAACTCAAACAGATTAGGGAATTAGCAAGTGGCCCAAACGTTATACGACAAAATTTGGCAAGCACATACCGTTGCCAGCATAAATGAGCAAACCGACTTACTTTATATTGACCGCCATTTAGTGCATGAAGTTACTTCTCCGCAGGCTTTTGCAGGTCTACGTGAAAAAAACCGTACTGTACGTTGCCCAGAAAAAACCTTTGCAACGATGGATCATAACGTATCGACTAAGAGCCGATCACTTGATGCCGCAAGCGAAGTATCTAAAAATCAATTAATGGCGCTTGATAAAAACTGTAAAGAGTTTGGTATTGTACTTTACGATTTAAACTCAATTAACCAAGGCATTGTGCACGTAATGGGCCCAGAGCAAGGTATTACTTTGCCAGGCACAACCATTGTATGTGGCGATAGCCATACTTCTACGCATGGTGCGTTTGGCGCATTAGCGCATGGTATTGGTACGTCTGAGGTTGAGCACGTATTAGCAACGCAAACGCTACAGCAAAAAAAGGCGAAATCGTTAAAAATTCAAATTAACGGTGTATTGCGTCCAACAGTTACGGCTAAAGATTTAATTATGGCGGTAATTGGCAAGTTAGGTACTGCTGGTGGCACAGGCTATGTAGCAGAGTTTTGTGGTGCAGGCATTGAAGCGCTTTCAATGGAAGCCCGTATGACGCTATGTAATATGAGCATAGAAATGGGTGCAAAAGCGGGTTTAATTGCATCTGACCAAATTACTTATGATTATTTAAAAGGTCGTCCGTTTGCACCTAAAGGCGCAGATTTTGATGCAGCCGTTGAATATTGGGAAACCTTAAAAACAGACGAAGGCGCACACTTTGATTTAGTTGTTGAGCTAAATGCTGACGACATTCAGCCGCAAATTACCTGGGGCACAAGCCCAGAGCAAGTTATTGGTGTTGATGAGTGCATACCTGATCCAGATAAAGAGCCAGATTTAATTAAAGCCGATGCCATTCGCAGCGCACTTAAATACATGGACTTAAAAGCGGGCGATAAATTATCAAGCGCAAAAGTAGACACGGTATTTATTGGCTCATGTACAAATAGCCGTATTGAAGATTTACGTGCTGCTGCAAAAATTGTTGAAGGCAAACATGTTGTTGCAGGCATTGAAGCGTTAATTGTACCGGGCTCTGGTCTTGTTAAAAAACAAGCAGAAGACGAAGGCTTAGCCGATATTTTTAAAGCGGCAGGTTTTGAGTGGCGCGAACCTGGTTGTTCTATGTGTTTAGCAATGAACGATGACCGCCTAGAAGCAGGTAAGCGTTGTGCATCTACTTCTAACCGTAACTTTGAAGGTCGCCAAGGTCGCGGTGGGCGTACACATTTAGTTAGTCCTGCAATGGCGGCAGCCGCTGCAATACATGGTCACTTTGTTGATATTAGAGGAGAAGCATAATGAGCGTATTTTTTAGTGGCTTAATGGCTCCACTTGATAAGAACAATGTAGATACTGACCAAATTATTCCTAAGCAGTTTTTAACATCAACTAGCCGCGAAGGTTTTGATGCAGCATTGTTTTATGATTGGCGTTACTTAGATAATGGTGAGCCAAACCCTGACTTTATTTTAAATCGCCCATGCTACCAAGGCGCGCAAATATTATTAACGCGCGACAACTTTGGTTGTGGCTCATCTCGTGAGCACGCGCCATGGGCGCTGAAGCAATATGGTTTTGAAGTTATTTTGGCTGAAAGCTTTGCAGATATTTTCTTTAATAACTGTGGCAACAACCAAATGCTAGCCATTGCGTTACCTGCCGACACGCTTGAGCAATTGTTTGTACTTAGCGAGCAGCACGACGATATTAACATTGAAATCGACCTTGAAAATCAAACTCTAACAAGCAGTAAGTTTGCACCAATTAGTTTTGATATTCGTAAAGACGTAAAAGAGCGCTTATTAAGTGGCTTAGATTTTATTGGTGTAACCGAAACACTAAACCCACAAATTGATGCGTTTGAAAAACAACTGGCTACTGAGCGTTCTTGGCAGTAACGCTAAATATATTTGACATGATCGTCAGCATACAGTAAATTTGATGCATCGGCTCGGCACAGCTCATATCCATATTTTTAGCGGATATCAGCAGTCCCGGGCTTTTTGCGTTTTTGTGAGCATATAAATGGATAATAAAATTGCAGTTTTTGTAGACGGAGGGTTCTTTGTAAGGCGGGTAGAGTTCTTTAGCCGGAAATACTTTGGGGCTCAGAAAGTCTTACCTGAACATATGGTTTCCATAATGTTGCACATCATAGACCAACATCAAGTCCATTTGAAAAAAGATATTCTCTATCGTATTTATTACTACGACGCACCTCCTTTTACTGAGCAGTTACGCGAACCGGTTGTACGACCGGGAGATAAAGGAGGGGCAAGAACGAAGAACTTTAAGACAGATCCTAGAACTATTCGACAGCTAGACCTTCACCAGCAACTATCGAAAACGAGAAAAGTTGCTTTGCGAATGGGTGAGCTTGCTGCTACTAAGCGTTGGATTCTCAACGAATACGCTCAAAAAAGTTTGCTAAAAGGGGATAAGCGTATTGACGAACTCACGCCTGAGGATTTCCATCCTGATTTTCAACAAAAAGGCGTAGATACGCGTATAGGTATAGATATAACCACTCTTACTCTTAGCCAGTTTGTAGATACTATGGTTCTAATAGCTTCTGATGCTGACTTCGTTCCGGCTGCAAAGTTAGCTCGTACTCATGGTGTAGATGTTGTTCTTGATCCGCTATTCGGCACTGTAGCAAAAGGTCTTGAAAAGCACATTGATGGTAAAAAATCTTTTGATATTGTGAAAAAGTTATCTGAACTTTTTAATGTTCAACCAAACCCTATACCAGAATGGTGGGGTGTTGGTGATTGACATTCTTCTAATCGAAGCGAGTTAAATAAATATCAAAAAAGCACGGCAATTGCCGTGCTTTTTTGTGGGTGAATATTAGATGTAGTAGCTAAGGCTTAATGCCTAAAGTCAGCCATTAATGCAGGTATGCCAGGTAACATGCCTACAATTGCCATTACAGTGGTAAGTAGTACAAACATAATAAGTGGAATCACCCAACGGCTCATTTTAGTTAGCTCAGCGCTGCGCTCTTTACAACCAATTAGCCCTAAGTTATCAAGTAGCATAGTAAGCGACCAACCAAAAGCCGGATTAACCAAGGTTGAGGCAAACACCACAATAGCGGCTGATTGCGTTGTTTTGCCTTCGCGTGTCATTTCCATGCCAGCTTCAAGTAGCGGAATAAACACACCCACAATAAGCGCTACGCAGAGTACAGGCTGCCAAATGGCTAAATCCATAGGGTAACCCCATAAACCAGCAATAATACAAAATAATGCAGTTAAAATGGCGCCCGCCGGAATAGGGCGCTTAGCAATAGCGGCAGGTACAATGTAGGTTCCCCACGATGAGGTAAAGTTAGCACCACCGGCAAGTGAGCCAAATGTTTGTCTAACCGATGCGCTCAGCATGGTATCGTCGATATTCATTTGTACTTTTTCAGTACGTTGCGGATAGCTTATTTTTTGAAATACTTGATGACCTAAAAAATCAGGTGACCACATAGCAACAGCGAGCACTGCAAACGGGAGTACAACAACAAAGCTTTCAAGCGTTGGCAGGCCAAGCATCCAACCTGTGTTTTCGCCCCACCAGTATGCTGGGTTCATATTTGGTAAACCCGGTGCAGTATGAAACTCAAACGGTGCACCTAAAGCAAAAGCAACCACGCCACCAATAAGGCAGCTTAACGGCACGGCTAACCAACGCTTTTTAAAGTGCTCCAATAGCGCATACAATAAAATGGTGGCTAAAATAACAATAAACGCAATATGCGCCATATCAATGGCTTCAGCCCAAGCAAACAGCTTTTTAACTTGCGAAATAGTACCAATAAAGCCTAAATAAATGAGCAACCCGCCACACACACCTTTACTGGTTAGGCGCGCGAGCATACTTCCTCCTTTGGTTATGGCCAAAATAAAACCAAAGGCACCAATGAGTAAGCCAAACGCCATAGGGTGGCCGCCAGCAGCAACAACAATAGGGATTAGTGGAATAAGTGGGCCATGAGTACCAGCCAAGTTGGCTGTAGGTAAAATAAAGCCCGAAAATAAAATGATAAAAATAGAAACAATGAGTAATTCATAACGCACATTTTCTAAAACAAATGCATCGCTTAAACCAAGCGGTGCCGCAAATGTTGCCGCAATAGCGCCCACCATAACCACTTTACCAATAGTGCCCGCCATTGCAGGAATAGTGTCTTCAAATTCAAATCGGTAATCTCTAAACGGTAAATTAGGACGCCAGCGCTTAGGCTGCATAATTTGTAATTCGTGTTCGAGATACTCGTCGCGAGTATTAAACTCAGAGCTGGGTTTATGAAGTTGCTCGTAGCTTTGAGCATCCTTGTGCGTGTTTGATGGTGCATCACCGGGTGGTGTAGTTTGCATGCGTTCTCCTGCAACATTGTTGCTTAATCAAATAAATACGGCTTTTGTTAAAGCAAATGAATATTGAACATGCAGGGTAGATCAGCTTTTAGGCTGTTATGTATAGGCAAAAGGTCGTGCATGGTTGTTTTTAATACAGTTAATTTAAAAACAGCTTTACATTAAAAATCATGAAATTACAGAAGGTGATTAAAAGTTGTTATAAATCATATTCTTGAATGTGATATTAAGGAGGCGGAGCACTATTTACCTAACAGTATAGTGTTAACGGTAGGTTATTATCCTTTAGTCTTAGTGGCTGTTAAAGCCGTTTTATTTCAAGCTATTTGTTTGCAGGAGCCGCTAATTTCGTTTTATTTGTGGTGAAATAATACTTCTGTTACTTTCTGATTGTTAATAACAACAATAAAGAATAGAGATGCAACTCAACTCCCCTAAATTAATTGGTATTTTACTTGGTACGCTTTACGGCATATTTATGCGGCTATTTGTAGAGCTAGTCAATGCTTACAATTTAGGTAGCTTAGTCTCTATATCATTTATGTTTTTAGTGCCTGTTGCTATTGGCTATATTCGTATTCACTTTGAGTACAATGAATCAAAAGCATTAACTAAAAGGCAAATGGTCACGATTGCTTGGCAGCCTATTTTTGTTTTTTTATTTGTAAGTGTAATTACTTTACTTGAAGGCAGTATTTGTGTAGCTATGGCATTACCTGCCTTTATGCTCTTTGCAAGTATTGGCGGTTTACTGGCAGGCTTTATTAATAATCGTCAAACAAAAAATGCTAACCGTTCTTTATTTTCAATTGCTTTGCTTCCTGTATTACTTTCACCTATTGAAGTTAATTTTTTAAATTTATCAAAAACGTACGAAGTCACCAACTCTATAGTTATTGAAGCACCTATAAATCGTGTATGGCAGCAGCTTGCAAATGTAAGCACAATAGAGCCACAAGAGTTGCCATTTTCGCTTACCCAATTAATAGGTGTACCTAAACCTTTAGAGGCAAATATGAATGCTACGGGTGTTGGGGCAATTAGAACGAGTAAATGGCAAAAAGGGGTTATATTTAAAGAAGTTATTACGGATTGGCAACCAAATAAACAGATGCTTTATAGATTTGACATAGACCCTGATGCTATCCCTGATGACGCACTCGATAAACACGTGAAACTTGGCGGTGAATACTTTTCTCCACTTTATGGAGGCTATCAGCTAAGTGAAGATAAAAGCGGCAATACAATTCTAACATTAACAACTACCGTTCAAGATAATACAAACTTTGGTATTTATTCACGAATATGGGGAGAGGTGATATTTCAAGATTTTCATCATTCACTTTTAACGTTGATGAAAAACAGAGCTGAAAAGTCACTTATCGCAGTTGTTTCTTATAACTAGCTTAAACCATAATATCTCTAAAAATATTACACGTTAAAAGGTAAAGCCTTTGCAATTGCAAAGGCTTATGTTTTAACAGCTAACTTTTACCAAATCATTTCTACAAATTCAGGGTGGTCGATATACGGGTTACGATTACCTTGAAATTCAAACGCTGCTTGGTTACGGTCAAGTTCCATTTGGTTTACAGGATCGCTGTTATGCCAGTTAAGCAGCATGGCTACGACCCAGCTTTCAAACACTTTGTTGCTTGAACCATCAAGCACTGCATTACTTGAGGTCGTTTTGGTTTGCCAAGTGCCTATTACATTTTCGTAGCGCGTTGCCATGTAAAAATAAGCGCGAGCAAAGTCACCTTTAAATTCGTCAATTGGCTCAAACACAGTACCAGAGTAATTTAATGAACTTGCGGCAGAACCTAATTTACTTCCGTTAGTTGATGTAAATGAAGCGCTTGCTACTTCACCAAATGGGAAATTACTACGTTTTGAGTTTACATAACCGTCGGTTGCGTAAATATGATGCACATCTGAGTTCATTGGCTCAATAGTGCCGCCAAACCAGCTTTTAGGGAATGAATGCTCACGGTTGTAACAGCCGCCTTCTCCACTATAGTTACCACATTGATCGCTCACAGCAGTATAATTGTAGCTATCTGAACCGTTTGGTTTTTCGCTATACATATCTAAAATGCTGTTATCGTTTTCAAAGTATTTATCACGTGCTGATGAGTCGTAAAAATTCCAAATAGCCGAGTAACCCTGTGCATTATGATCTTTAATAATATTATAAAGCTCAGTTTTTAGTGTATAACCCGATAACCCTTGAGCAGTAACATAGTAGCCAGTGGGGGTTGGATTAGTCCAGCCGCCATCACCAGAGCCACCGCCTAAAGTAAATGCTGTGCTGTCGGTGTTACTAAAACTTGCACCGCTAGCAAGTGTGGTAGAGCCTTGCTTAAGCGCATAACTGCCATTACCTGTTGAACAACACATGCCATCGCCGTAGCTGTCGCTAATAACTAGTGCGTATGTACCATCAGTTAGGCATATTTGTTCATCATATTGTGTGTTTGATGCGTAACCACTGCCGTTAGCGATTGCGCTACCTTGATTGTTATCTACGGCCCAGCTAGTTTCGCTACCGTAATTATCGGTATTAAGCGTTAGGGTAAGGCTATTGTCGGTACAACTTGTTGATGCGCTACCATCAGCATTTGGTAAAAAGTTATCTACGTATACGGCTTCGCTGCCATCAAATCCACTTACATCGTAAAACCTAAGCCCAACACTAATTGTTTTATCACTGCTTGCTGTATAGCTATGGCTAATTGTTTGCCATTGGTTAGTTTGTGCTTGATTTGAATAGCCTTGGTAGCCGTCTACATATAAGCGCGCTTTAATTTTACCTTCGGTGTGGTAAACATCAGCCGAAAAGTTATAGGTTTTACCAGCTTCTACAGCAACCTGTTGTAGTAAATCAGTGTTACTTTGCGATCCTGTTGTTACATTGACAGCAGCAGAGCTACTACCGCTTTTAACTGTGCTGGTGGATCGTGAAAGGCTAATTCCGCCATCTATTGTTGTCCATGCATCAGGTGTATTACCTGACCATTGCTCAAAGCCGCCATTAGTTACATTGGCCATTACAGGTAATGAGCCCAGTAACAAAGCGGTACTAAGTAATTTGTTTTTATATTTCCCGTGTAACATGATTGTTCCTATTTTTACTTTGAAAGTAAAATATACCCTACATTAGTTTGGTTACAAAATTGTTAATTTAAAGTGCAGTAAAAGGCAATAATTGCTCTTTAAACTGTTTTTGAAGGTATTTTTATAAATTAATAACTAAATGGAATATCAAAGCAGATTCTATTCTTTTTTTATCTATGCTAAGCCCGTTATCCTGCATACTTAGAAAACCTCAACAGATACACTCTGGATGAGGTAAAACTCATTTTTAACAATACACAAAGTGTGTTGTGTTTAATTTTCAGGGTTATGGGGAATCGATTCATGTTGTTAGGTCAACTAAATGCTGCGGCAAGCCCGCTATCGCAAGATCAAGTACAAAAGCTGCAAGGTTTAGTGGCTGAGCTTAATCCAATTCAACAAGCATGGGTAAGTGGTTACTTAGCCGCTAATGCTAACTCAGCTGCATTAGGTGCTCCTACTGCTGGCGTACCGGCTGCAGGAGATGCTGCAGCGCTAACTATTTTATATGGTTCGCAAACGGGTAACGCAAAAGGCGTAGCAAGCAAAATGAAAGAGCAGGCTGAGTCGCGCGGCTTAGCGGTTAAATTGGTTAGCATGTCAGATTACAAACCAACAGCCCTGAAAAAAGAAAAGTTTTTAACCATCGTTGTATCTACTTACGGTGAAGGTGAGCCACCAGAAGACGCAGAAACACTCTATGAATTTTTAGCAACTAAAAAAGCACCAAAACTAGACGATGTAAAAATAGCCGTTATTGGCTTAGGTGATTCTAGCTATGAGTTTTTCTGCCAAACAGCAAAAGACTTTGAAGAGCGTTTAAATAAACTAGGTGCACAGACCATATATCAACGTGCTGATTTAGATGTAGATTATGAAGAAGAAGCTGCAACATGGATTGCGGGCGCAATTGACGCATTCGAACCTGATTTAAAAGCGCAACAAGATGCCGCTGGTGGTCAAGTTGTATCAATGCCATTTGGCGCTCCAACCTCTGCAGCAAGCCAATATACAAAACAAAATCCATTTGAAGCAGAGCTATTAACTGTTCAAAAAATTACCGGTCGCGACTCAACTAAAGATGTACGCCACGTTGAAATTTCGCTTGAAGGTTCTGACATTACTTACACGCCAGGTGATTCATTAGGTGTGTACTTTTTAAATGATGATGTATTAGTTGATGAAGTACTTACACTTACTCAAATAGATGCAACAAGCATTGTAAAAGTAGGTGATGAAGAGCTAAGCGTACGCGATGCACTTATTGAAAAACTAGAGCTGACTCAGTCGTACCCAGGTTTTGTAGAAAAATACGCAACAGCAACAGGTACGCCTGAATTATTAAAGCTTGTAGAAGATAAAGCTGCAATGCGTGCGTATATTGAACCTCGCCAAATATTTGATGTGATTCGCCAAAATCCAGCAAAAATTGATGCGCAAACATTAGTAGATTGCCTACGTAAACTACAAGCTCGCTTGTACTCAATTGCATCTAGCCAAGCTGAGGTTGAAGATGAAGTACATTTAACACTAGGTCTAGTGCAGTTTGATGCATTTGATAGCGAGCATTTAGGTGGTTGTACTGGTTACTTAACTCGTCGTGCAGAAGAAGGTTGTAAAGTTAAAGTATTTAGTGAACAGAACGACAATTTCCGCCTACCAACTAACGATGATACACCTGTGATCATGGTAGGCCCAGGTACGGGTATTGCGCCGTTCCGTGCATTTTTACAAGAGCGTGATTCGCGTGAAGCACAAGGCAAAAACTGGTTGTTCTTTGGTAACCCACATTTCACTCAAGACTTTTTATACCAAGTAGAAATACAGGGTTATTTAAAATCGGGTTTACTTAACAAAGTAGATGTTGCATTTAGCCGCGATCAAGCAGAAAAAGTATACGTACAAGACAAATTACGCAGTAACAGTAAAGACGTGTTTGAGTGGTTAGAAGCCGGCGCTCACTTTTATATTTGTGGCGATGCAAATCGCATGGCAAAAGATGTACACAACGCCTTGGTTGATATCGTTAAAGAAAACACAGGCAAGAGCAATGAAGACGCAGAGCAATATTTAAAAGATTTGCGTAGCGCAAACCGCTATCAGAAAGACGTGTATTAATCACGTTTCTTATTTTATTTAACAGCTAGCAGCCGTCACTGTAACAAATTTAGGATTTAAAATGAGCGAACAAGATAAAAACGTAAAACTTTCTGATAACGAACGTTTGAAAAGAGAAAGTAACTTTTTACGTGGCACCATAGAGCAAGATTTAAAAGACGAAATTACCGGTGGTTTTACTGCCGATAACTTTCAGTTAATACGTTTTCATGGCATGTACCAACAAGATGACCGCGATATACGTGGTGAGCGCGCTAAGCAAAAGCTAGAGCCGCTACATAATGTAATGTTACGTGCACGTATGCCTGGCGGTATTATTAAGCCAGAGCAGTGGTTAGCAATTGATAAGTTTGCTGATGAAAAAACAAGCTACGGCAGCATTCGTCTAACTACGCGTCAAACGTTTCAGTTTCATGGTGTATTAAAGCCGAATATTAAAGGCATGCACCAAATGCTTAACAGCGTAGGTATAGACTCTATTGCAACTGCGGGCGATGTTAACCGTAACGTGCTTTGTACTACTAACCCTGTTGAGTCTGAGTTACACCAAGAAGCTTACGACTGGGCTGCAAAAATTTCTGAACATTTATTACCAAAAACGAAAGCGTATGCTGAAATTTGGCTAAATGGCGAAAAGGCAGAAACCACAGAAGAGCCAATTTTAGGATCTAACTACTTACCGCGTAAATTTAAAACAACGGTAACTATTCCGCCTAATAACGAAGTTGATGTGCATGCGAATGACTTAAACTTTGTGGCAATTGCTGATAACGGCAAGCTTGTTGGCTTTAACGTACTTGTTGGTGGTGGCCTTGCCATGACTCACGGTGATACGGCTACGTATCCGCGTAAGGCTGATGACTTTGGCTTTATTACGCTCGAAGATACCTTAAAAATTGCAGAGCATGTTGTATCTGTGCAGCGCGATTGGGGTAATCGTTCAAACCGTAAAAATGCAAAAACTAAATACACATTAGACCGTGTTGGCGTTGATGTATTTAAAGCAGAAGTAGAAAAACGCTCAGGCGTTACATTTGCACCAAGCCGTCCGTTTGAGTTTACTCACCGTGGCGATCGTATTGGTTGGGTTGAAGGCATTGATGGTAAGCACCACTTAACACTATTTATTCAAAGTGGTCGTATTTTAGACTACCCAGGCAAGCCGCTTAAAACTGGTTGTCGTAAAATCGCAGAAGTTCACCAAGGTGACATGCGTATGACGGCAAACCAAAACTTAATTATTGCTGGCGTACCTGCAGATCAAAAAGCCGTGATTGAAGAAATTGCTCGTAGTCATGGCCTGATTGACGACAAAGATTCGCAGCAGCGTAAAAATTCTATGGCGTGTGTTTCACTGCCAACGTGCCCACTTGCAATGGCCGAAGCAGAGCGTTACTTACCAAGCCTAATAGAAAAAACTGAAGCATTACTTGCCAAGCACGGTATACCAGATGACAGCATTATTATGCGCGTTGTAGGTTGCCCTAACGGTTGTGGCCGCGCAATGCTTGCAGAAGCTGGTTTAGTGGGTAAAGGCCCAGGTAAGTACAACGTTTACCTAGGTGGTAATTTAGAAGGTACACGTATTCCTAAATTGTACCTTGAGAACGTAGGCGAAGACGTTTACCTAGAAGCATTCGATAAGCTCATTGGGCAATGGGCAAAAGAGCGTAACGATGGTGAGTGTTTTGGTGACTTTGTTATACGCAAAGGCATAGTTGCTGAAGTAAAAGTATCAGTAACCGATTTTCACGCTTAATTAAATACCAGCGCCAAAGCGCTGGTGAGGTTTGGAATTTACCATGAGTGAATTTAAAAACATTTTACAGCTAGATAAACAAAGCCAAGCGGCTATGTTAGCTGATGCTAATGGTTTGCTAGCGAATATGAGCGCAGAACAGCGTGTTGCATGGGCGCTTGATAACTTGCCTAATACGGCTTTTTTATCATCTAGCTTTGGTATTCAAGCGGCAGTAATGCTGCATTTAATGACCTCACAACGTCCAGATATTCCCGTTGTATTAACCGATACAGGCTATTTATTTCCTGAAACGTATCAGTTTATTGAACAAATGAGTGAGCGTTTATCACTTAACTTAAAGGTGTATAGAGCGCAGCTAAGCCCAGCATGGCAAGAAGCTAAGTTTGGCAAGTTGTGGGAGCAAGGCGAGGACGGCATTAAGCAATATAACCAGCTTAATAAAGTTGAGCCGATGACCCGCGCACTTAAAGAGATCGAAGCGGGCACGTGGTTTAGTGGTTTGCGTCGCGATCAATCATCTACACGTGCTGATAAACAGTTTGTAGAAATAAGCCGTGGTACCGTTAAAGTGTACCCGATTATTGAATGGTCTAACCGCGACGTGTATCAATACCTGACTAAGCATGATTTACCTTACCACCCATTATGGGAACAAGGTTATGTGTCGATGGGTGACGTACATACAACACGTAAGTTAGAACCAGGAATGACAGAGGAAGAAACTCGCTTTTTTGGTTTAAATCGAGAGTGCGGACTGCACATGGATGGTGACGGTATTTAACGTCACTACGATGTAGTTAAATCGCAAATAAAAACGCAGCTTCGGCTGCGTTTTTATTTTCTTTTATTCGGGTACAAAAAATTGCCTAATTAAGTATTTTTTATTAGACTCAAAGCATTAAAGGATTAATTAAAGCAGGAACGCTATGAAATACTTTACCTACTTAGCTATATCAATCATGGCTATTGCAGTCATCTCTTTGTTTTATTTAAAAAAGCCCGATGGTCAAACATGGCTTTCTGCATCATCAATTAGCAGTGAATCTCAGCAAATTAAAGAAAAAATGGTCGCGCTATCTAGCAATACTTTGGACCAAGCAGTGTTGGGCGTTAAGCAAGCTGGCGATAAAATTGCGAGCAGTATTTCTGATGAACCAATTGCTGCAAATGCTACCTCAAGTGGTAAAATTTTTAAGTGGCAAGACGAAACAGGCCAATGGCACTTTTCTGATACACCTAACCCACATGCAAAAAGTATTGAAGTAAAACTCGATCCTAAAGATATTACTGTTATTGCTGCAGAAGACACGTCTATTTTAAATACCTCTTCAACTCCAAACACAACGTCGGCTGCATCAGAGGGGATCAGTATTTTGAACCCAGATTCGGTTAAAAAGCTATTTAATGACGCCGAAAATGTAAAAGACAAACTAGAAAAACGTAATAAAGAAATTAATAATTTAAGTGCACTTTAATTATTTAGAGTGAGTGCTTTTATGGTTTTTTAAATAACGTTTTTCGGCTTCCATCAATAATACTGTTAAATATATTTTAGTGGGAAGCGACAGCAGCACGCCTACAGCAATGCATGCCGCCGCTATAATTATTCCTTTAATATCATGCTCGACGGTAAAGTAGTTCGACACAATTAACGTATGGCCAGTCACGATAAGGCACAACCCAAGCACTATTGATGTTTTAAGCAGCCTAATTATCATTATTTGCGACATAGTCACCTCGCTAAGAGTAAGCTTATTGTAGACAGGCTTTAAATACTTGGCATTGATTTAAGACAAGAAACAGTACAAAAAAAGCCCAGCTTATTACTAAACTAGGCTTTTAGATGTATTAACTACTGTCTTTGTTAGTCGAGCATATTACGCAATACATATTGTAAAATGCCGCCGTGTTTGTAGTAATCCCACTCTTTAGGGGTATCAATACGTACGTCTGCACTCAAGGTTACTTTTTTACCTTCGGCATTTGTAGCAATAACGGTAACTTCATCGGTTTTATCGTACAGGCCATCAATATCAAATTGTTCTTGCCCTGTTAACCCGTGTGACTCGTAGCTTTCACCTTCTTTAAATTGCAGAGGTAGTACACCCATACCAATTAAGTTAGAGCGATGAATACGTTCGTAGCTTTGTGCTACAACGGCTTTAACGCCTAATAAAAGTGAGCCTTTAGCAGCCCAGTCACGAGATGAACCCGTGCCATATTCTTTGCCCGCTAAAATAATAAGTGGAGTATTATTTTTTTGATACTCCATTGCTGCATCATAAATGCTCTCTAGCGTATCGCCAGGCTGAGTACGTGTTACTCCGCCTTCAGTACCAGGAGCTAGTAAGTTTTTAAGACGCACATTAGCGAACGTTCCACGCATCATTACTTCGTGATTACCACGGCGTGAGCCGTACGAGTTAAATTGCGCTTTATCTACACCTTTATCTTGCAAGTATAAACCTGCTGGCGCTTCTGCTTTAATAGCACCCGCTGGAGAAATATGGTCAGTGGTTACTGAATCCCCAAGTTTAGCTAAACAACGTGCACCTTCAATAGAAGGAATGCCCGGTGGTTCTACTTTCATACCATCAAAAAATGGTGCTTTTTTAATGTAGGTAGATGCATCATCCCAATCGTAAAGTTTGCCATCCGGTATTTTAATTTGCTGCCAACGGCTATCGCCTTCGTAAACGTTAGCGTAGCTTTTTTCAAACATTTCTTTAGTTACGGTTTCTTTAACTAAGTCACTTACTTCTTTAACGCTTGGCCAAATGTTTTTAAGGTAAATATCGTTACCGTTAGCATCTTGAGCAAGGGGTTCGTTGTATACGTCAATATCGGTTCTACCTGCAATGGCATAAGCTACAACAAGCGGAGGAGAGGCTAAAAAGTTCATTTTAACATCTTGGTGAATACGCCCTTCAAAGTTACGGTTACCCGATAAAATAGAGCTCACTACTAATTTATGTTTTTGAATCGCGTCTGATATTTCACTTGCAAGTGGCCCTGAATTACCAATACACGTAGTACAGCCGTAGCCAACTAAGTTAAAGCCTAGGCTTTCTAGGTCATCCATCAGGCCTGCTTTTTCTAGGTAGTCGGTAACTACTTTTGAGCCTGGAGCAAGTGATGTTTTAACCCAAGGTTTTACATTAATGCCTAACTGTTTTGCTTTTTTAGCAACCAAACCAGCAGCTAAAATAACACTTGGGTTAGAGGTGTTGGTACAGCTGGTAATTGCGGCAATAACACAAGCGCCATCGTTTAGCTCAAACTCTTGGCCTTTAAATTTAACCTTAGCTGCACCCATAAACTGCGCTTCGTTAACTGGTTCGTCTGGATTTGTTGTTGGGCCTTCACTTTCAATGCGAGCTTGTTCTTCATCGCTTTTATCGCGACGAGCCATACGTTCGTCTTGGAAGCCTTTTAAATGATCGCCAATAACTTTGCCAGCTTCGTTTAGGGCAATTCTATCTTGTGGACGTTTAGGGCCTGCAAGGCTCGGTACAACATCATCTAATTTAAGTTCAAGTGTATCGGTGTAGCTAGCTTCGTCGCCATCGTTACGCCATAAGCCTTGATGCTTAGCATAATCTTCAATTACTTTTAAGTGTTTTTCGTCGCGGTTTGTTAAGCGAAGGTAGTTAATGGTTTCATCATCAATTGGGAAAATACCACATGTAGCGCCGTATTCTGGTGCCATATTGGCTATGGTTGCTCTATCGGCAAGTGGTAGGTCGGCAAGGCCGTCACCATAAAATTCTACAAATTTACCCACTACGCCATGATTACGCAGTATTTCGGTTACTGTTAACACTAAATCGGTTGCGGTAGTACCTTCAGGTAAACGTCCGCTTAGCTTCATACCTACTACTTGTGGAATGAGTAAGCTAATTGGCTGACCAAGCATGGCTGCTTCAGCTTCAATGCCGCCTACACCCCAACCAAGCACGCCTAAGCCATTAATCATGGTGGTGTGAGAGTCAGTCCCTACAAGCGTATCTGGGTAAGCAAATTTTTTTCCGTCGCGCTCTTCATTAAAAACAACGCGCGCTAAGTATTCTAGGTTTACTTGGTGAACAATGCCGGTTGCTGGTGGCACTACTTTTAAATTATCAAAAGCGGTTTGTCCCCAACGTAAAAATTCATAACGTTCTTTATTTCGGTCGTACTCAAGTTTTGCATTTAAATCAAATGCACCATCGTCTCCGTAGCCATCTACTTGTACCGAATGGTCAATCACAAGTTCAGCAGGCGATAACGGGTTTATTTTTGCAGGATCTCCACCTAGCTTTTCCATTGCGTCACGCATCGCGGCTAAATCTACAATAGCGGGTACGCCGGTAAAATCTTGCATAACAACACGGGCGGGAGTAAAGGCAACTTCAGATGCAGGCTTTGCTTGAGGATCCCAATTAAGAAGGGCTTGAATGTCTTGTTCTTTTATATTTACGCCATCTTCGTTACGAAGAAGGTTTTCAAGTAGTACTTTTAAGGAAAAGGGCAATCGTTTCGCTTTGTCGCCAAGTCCTTTTAGAGAATGAATATGATATTGCTCACCATTTATTGTGAGCTGATGTTGGGTATCGAAACTATTATTCATTATTTGCCCCTTTATGAATTATAAAAATGTTTTGAAGAGTGACCTCTGTAGTGTTCGAGTTGCAAAGTACATACCAGTGTAAAAAATCGCGTTTAGAGAACGAATTTTATACAGTTATTATAGTAGAGATGATGCTGAAAAATTTAATTTCAAGAGATGATTTAAAAGAAGAGATAGGGTCAAAAGTTATTTCGACCCTTATTAATTACTGTAACCAGCCTTGTTGCTTACCTTTAATACTCAAGCAAAGTAAAGCGATGGCAATAATGATTACAAAAATAGGCATAAATACCGCACTTGCGCCAAGTAGCTCAATACTATTTATGACCACAAAATTATAATATTGCTGAATTAAAATAGCGCCGAGCGATAGCGCAAAAGTAGGTGTTGCCAGCGCGTTTTTAGCAAGTAAAAACAGACAACCCAAAGTGCTTCCAAATACAGCTACAGCAAATGCAATGGTTGACCAAAGAGGGATGTCAGAGTAGGCAGCTTGTTGATCTAACGGAAGTTTACCTATCATTTCGGGTGTCATCATCATGTGCATAGCAAATGCAATAACGCCAAGTAAGTTCCATACGAGTGCCGCCCATAGAACGGGTTTAAACCAATTTTTAGGTGTGTTTACAGACATTTTATAACCTTGTTTTTATTATTAATTAGGTTATTAAAGAGTAAAAAGGCCAACTATACAAGTTGGCCTTTTTATATAAAAAGAGTGCTTTTAAATGCTTAACCAAATGAAATAGGACGACGACCTGTTTTATCATCTACTTTTGGTTTTTTAGTTCGCTTACGCTTACTTTTAGCTGGTTGATTTGTTGGTTGTGGTACAGCTAGCTTTGACTCTGCTTGAGTTTGTACCGCAGGTTTTTCTACAGGTATTGCATCTTCACTTAGTGAGAGTTTAAAAAACTCACCATCAAACTCTAGTACATCACCACTGTATAATTTTTTCCGTTTAATTGTACAAATTTCATGGTTAACACCCACATAGCCTTCAGTAATTAGGTTTTTAGCTTGGCCGCCACCTTCAACTAAGTTTAGTACTTTTAATAATTTACAGAGCTCAATCGGCTCTTCTTCTAATTCTATTTCTATGTATTCTTCGTTCATATTTGCTCTCGGTGGGGTAACGCACAAGCTGTAGTATAAAGGCTTGCAGCTACTTTTGCACCAAAGCAAGTAACTTTAGCTAATTGTAATAGGGAAATAACGACGAAAGTTTTTATGTATTTTATCTGTCTTTAAAAAAACTGAAGCAATTGAAGAGTAATCTTTGCTGCAGTTAGTTTTACGTATGGCCTGCTAATTGCTAAAACTTTGGCGGAATAAATATTTTTCATTAAATGGAGTAGGAAATGGGCGTAAGATTAGCAATGAAAAAAGAGCTAATGGGATTAGATAATTCAGGTATGTTAACTGCTGACGATGTTAGAGAGCACCTTGCTAATTCTGTAAAAAAGCAAGCTGATCAAGATGAGCGCGGTTTTTCTGTAATTTCAAAATTCAATGATACCCATAGCCGTTTAGTTAGTGGTGATGCCACGAGAAAAACAAAACTTGAATTTGAACGTCATCGTTTGTTTAAAGAAGTTTTATATACTCGCAAAAGTGTTGATGCTTGGTTAGATAGCCAAACAAATTAAATTGCGATAAATAGTTACCTTTAATAGACTACAATTGTAATCAAAAAGGGGTAACTATGAAAAGTGGAATTTTAATATGTGTGTTGGCATTACTATTAGCTGCGTGCCAACAACCTACCGTGTATGTATTTAGTGAAAACTTGCAAGATGAACAGCGCAACCAGCTCGATGCTGCGCTAAAAGTACAATCGCTCCCTTATGAATATGTAGAGCTGGCAATCCCACCTGATTTTGGTGAAGCCACATTACTCTTATCAAGTGATAAGATTTATCCTAAAGAAACTGAGCAACTTGCGGCTATAATGCAAGAGCTAGGTTACAAGCCACAAGTTAACTACACGACTCGTTCAAATCACTTTTATGGTGATGGCAATATAGGCTTTTATTTAAAGAATATAGTGGCGGGTACTACCTTTGTTATGCCTAAAAAGTTACGAACAACCCAATGCAGCGAAGAGAAGTACAATGATTTACTTGTCACATTTACAGATAAATATGCTGACTTTAGTTTACCCAGTGGCGCTGTTGTAAGGTTAGGTTGGGAGTTTTTATACGGTTACGTTGTTATTTATTATAAAACCTATTCGCAAACATATCGTCATTCACAGCCGTTTGTAAATACCTCCTTTGGTGCCAAGCCTTCAGATACTTACACTTTTACTGCGCACGTTAATAAGCCCAGTTGGCTTGATTGCTCATTGCAAATTGTTTATATGGATTGAACTAACCGTGGATTTCTATATGCTCGCTAAGTTTTGCAATACGCAGGCTCATACCTTCAATAATTCGGTCTTTAATTTTTTCGCGGATAACATTAGGTAAGCGGGTGAGTGCTTCAGGGGTAATGGCAAGTACTATGGTGTCGGTTTTAGCGCGAGCACTGGTACTGCGCTCTCGGTTATTTATAAAGGCACCTTCACCTATAAATTCACCGGGCTCTATAGTGCCAAGTTCTAGTAAATGGTTATGCTTAAATACTAATAATGCGCCGCTAAGTACAATGTACAAACGCTTGTCGTTATCGTATTGCTTAAATAAAAATTGATGCTGACTTACTAAATATAACAGGCCGAACGACTCCAATAAGACTTGGCGCTCGCTGAGCGTAAATTCTTTAAAAAAGTGCAGCCTGTTTATAATTTCCATTTGTTTGAATAATGGAATATGTTCGATTAGCTTCATCAATAACCAAATGTGTTAAAAGCGTTTAATCAGCTAATATTGCGCTCTTTTAATTTTCGGGTCAACGTGTTGCGTCCCCAACCAATTTTTATAGCAGCATCTTGCTTATGACCAGAACAATTAGCCAGGGCTGTTTTTATTAAGCGAGTTTCTAGTTGAGCTTGAATGTCAGGCCAAATATTTTCTTTGCCTTGTTTTAGCTCTTGATTAAGCCATTGCTGAAACGCATCTAACCAATCACCTTCTTCTTGGGTTGGTGTAGCATCTAGAATCTCCGGCGGTAAATCTTGCTCGCTTACAAGTTCCCCCGGTGCCATAACTGTTAGCCAGCGACACGTGTTTTCTAATTGGCGTACATTGCCAGGCCAATTAAATAAGCGTAATTGATCAGTCGCTTTAGGGCTCAGTACTTTGCTTTCTACTTGTAGCTCTTTAGCGCTTTTATGTAAAAAGTGTTGCGATAAGCTTTCTATATCTTCAGTACGCTCTCGAAGAGCCGGTAAACGTAGGCGTACTACATTTAGACGATGAAATAAATCATCCCTAAACTTGCCCTGTTTAACTAAATCTTCAAGGTTTTGGTGCGTAGCTGCAATAATACGCACATCTACTTTTATACTTTGGTGGCCACCAACGCGATAAAACTCACCATCGGCAAGTACGCGTAATAAACGTGTTTGCACATCAAGTGGCATATCACCAATTTCATCTAAAAATAGTGTACCGCCATTGGCTTGCTCAAAGCGGCCTTTACGTACGCTATCGGCGCCTGTAAACGCACCTTTTTCGTGGCCAAATAACTCTGACTCAACAAGCTCTTTTGGAATGGCCGCCATGTTAAGTGCAATAAATTGATTTTCTTTACGTGGGCTATGATTGTGCAGGGCGCTGGCGACAAGTTCTTTACCTGTGCCAGATTCGCCATTTATTAATACGCTCATGCTAGAGGCCGATAGTTTACCTATCGCTCTAAACACTTCTTGCATAGCGGGTGCTTCACCAATTATGTGCGCACTTTTTGGTGGTGTTTGCTTTCGCTTAGTTTTTTTAGTGGAGTTTGCTCTGCATGCGCTTTCGACTAGCGCCACTGCTTCGTTTAAATCAAACGGCTTAGCTAGGTATTCAAAAGCACCTTTTTGGAATGCATTAACTGCAGAGTCCAAATCTGAGTGGGCAGTCATTATAATAACTGGCAGCCCAGGGTTTTGCTCTGCAATAAGTTCAAGCAAAGCCATACCGTCCATACCAGGCATTCGTACGTCCGAAACTAAAACAGTAGGTTGACTAAACTTTAATGCGCTTAATACATCTTGCGCATTAGCGAAGCTTTCTGCGTTAAACCCTGCACGGGTTAGTGCTTTTTCAAGTACAAATCGAATAGAAGCATCATCATCTACAAGCCAAACTGTTTTCATGCAAACTCCAAACATTAATCTGCAAAGGGCAGATAGATATTAAATTCAGTATGTCCAGGCCAGCTATCACACTCTATATAGCCATCATGTTGATCTATCAGCGTTTGCGCTATTGAGAGTCCTAACCCTGAGCCATCTTCTTTATTGGTGATCATAGGGTAGAACAGTGTTTCACGTATACTGGGATCAATACCTGGTCCGTTATCAGATATTTGAATCAACAAGGCTTTTTTAGGTGCTTTACCTGGGCGACGATGTTGATGATTAATGCGGGTTTTTATTGTTATTTCACCGCCATCTACAAGCGCCTGCTGAGCATTTCGAACAATGTTTAATACGACTTGCTGAATTTTACCTTGATCAATGTATACATCAGGAATGCTTGGGTCGTAATCCTTAACCAAGCTAATGTTAGAACAATTATCTAACGTACTTAGTCGTGCAACCGATTCAAGTGATTGATGTATATTGCCATACGATTTTTGCGGAAGCTGATTTGGCCCCAAAAGCCTATCTACTAATTCGCGTAATCGGTCAGCTTGCTCAATGATAAGTTCAGCACATTGGTCTCTTTCTTGTTGATCAACCTCATACTGCAATAACTGCGCCGCTCCGCGAATTCCACCTAAAGGATTTTTAATTTCGTGAGCTAAGCCTCTAATTAGATTTCGGGCTGCTTGATATTGATGCATTTGATTAGACGCTTGGTCGTGCTTAATTTCGTCATCAGTTTGGCGCCACTCAAATAAAATATAAAGTGAGCCATCAAACTTAATTTGTCGTGTACTTACGGCTACTTTTGCATGGCGAGAATCGCTAAAAACCACGTCAGCTCTGTGCTGCTGGCAATCTACACCTTCAACTAATGAGTATTGTTCTATACGCTGCAAATCGATTGAATGGTAATTAAAAAGACTGTCGAAAGGCTGATCTAATAGGCGCTTGTTACCAAGGCCAAGCAGTTCGCTAGTACTGGTATTGGCATAGACAACGGTGAAGTTTTTATCAAGCAACATGATAGCGGTTGTTTGATTTTGCCAAATAGCATCGAGTAGCTCAGGGCTAAAGTTTTTATTATTAATCATAGCTGCACCATTTTAGTGCGTGGATATTTACAAGCAAGTTATATAGTAAAATACACTGCTGCACGTTTAGTAATGCCCCAATTTAGTTACTTAGGTTTAGCTCTTTTCGGTGCATAAAAAATATGCAGGGCTCACTTATAGCAATAACTTGGTTTTTACTATTAAAAAGCTTTAATTGTAGTGTGTGCTCACCACGTTCTACATCTCTTATTGCAAAGGTTGAACTGTCACTGGCTGGGCCATGTGCTTTGCCATCAATAAAAAGTTGTATAGTAAAACCAGTTTCAAAGCGTGGTTTTATTCGGCTAGTAACATAAACAGTGCCGGTATTTTCACGAATAGTCTGGTTATGATCAGGTGAGGAAATGGCAATACTAAAGCCCGCTTGTTGAGGCTGGGGTTGCTCGTCAAAAATGTCAGTATTTGTTGCAGGCATATTAAGATCTTGGCTGGTAAGCTTTACCTCTTTAGCACCTTTATGAGGGGTGTCAGAGAACACTAATACGCCATTTTTATCTTTCCAAGCGTATATCTTTGTTTCACCAGCGTAACCATAATTGCTTAATCCTAAAGCAATTAATAGTAATAAAATCTTGTTGTTCACTCTGCAGCCCTGCATTTTTGTCGGTAACTTAACTTTAGTGGAGATTGATTAATTTTACCATTAAAAAAGCCCGCAAAGCGGGCTTGAGAACACACATATTTTATACAGCTAAATTAACAGCTGTAGTACATTTCAAACTCAACTGGGTGAGTTGTCATGTTAAGCTTTTCAACTTCTTTAGATTTAAGTTCGATGTAAGCATCGATTAAGTCGTCAGTGAATACACCACCTTGAGTTAAGAATTCACGGTCTGCGCTAAGTGCAGATAGTGCTTCGTCAAGTGATGCTGCAACAGTTGGGATTTCTGCTGCTTCTTCAGCTGGTAAGTCATATAAATCTTTATCCATAGCATCGCCAGGGTGGATCTTGTTTTTGATACCATCAAGGCCAGCCATAAGCATTGCTGAGAAAGCAAGGTATGGGTTAGCTGTTGGATCTGGGAAGCGTACTTCAATACGACGACCTTTTTCAGATGGAACCACTGGGATACGAATTGATGCAGAACGGTTACGTGCAGAGTATGCAAGCATAACTGGTGCTTCAAAACCTGGTACTAAACGCTTGTACGAGTTTGTAGAAGCATTTGCAAAAGCGTTAATTGCTTTAGCATGCTTGATGATACCGCCAATGTAGTAAAGCGCATCTTCAGAAAGGCCGCCGTACTTATCACCAGCAAAAAGGTTTACACCATCTTTAGCAAGTGATTGGTGACAATGCATACCAGAACCGTTATCACCAACAACTGGCTTAGGCATAAACGTTGCTGTTTTACCGTATAAGTGAGCCATGTTATGGATAACATATTTCATTTCTTGGATTTCATCCGCTTTTAATACCATTGTATTAAAGCGAGTAGCAATCTCGTTTTGACCTGCTGTTGCAACTTCGTGGTGATGTGCTTCTACTACTTGGCCCATTTCTTCTAGAACTAGACACGTAGCTGAACGCCAATCTTGGAAGTCATCAACAGGAGCAACTGGGAAGTAACCGCCTTTAATACCTGGACGGTGACCTGTGTTGCCATCTGCATACTCTTTATCTGAGTTCCAAGCAGCTTGCTTAGAATCGATTTTGTACATAGAACCAGACATATCTGATTTGTATTTAACGTCGTCAAATACGAAAAACTCTGGCTCAGGGCCAAATAAAACTGTATCTGCAATACCTGTAGAGCGCATGTAATCTTCAGCACGCTTAGCAACAGAACGCGGGTCGCGCTCATAACCTTGAAGCGTTGAAGGCTCTACTACGTCACAACGTACGATTAATGTTGACTCTTCAGTGAAAGGGTCTAGTTTGATTGATTCAGCAACTGGCATTAATACCATGTCTGATTCGTTTATGCCTTTCCAGCCTGCAATTGAAGAACCGTCAAACATTTTACCGTCTTCAAAAAAGTCTTCATCAACTTGGTGATGAGGAATAGATACATGTTGTTCTTTACCCTTAGTGTCAGTAAAGCGTAAATCAATGAACTTAACGTCATTTTCTTTAATAAAATCTAAAACCGATTGTGACATGTGTCCTCCAACTATTGGGTTTTGTTATTGCTGCATAATTGCTTTGGGATTTACTAAGCTGATTTTGTGCCATTTTTATAACTAGCTGTTTATAAATTAAAAAAATATCGTTGCATCAAAATGGAATGTACAAACGCACTATGTTGGTGCGTAAATTTTCCTTTTTGGTGCAAAATTTACAGGGCACAATTTGCTGCTAATTTAATCGCTCGGAAATAGCATAACCTAAATGCAAAAGAGTACCAAAAAGATCAGCAAAATAGCCAAAAAGGCTGTTTTTCAAAAAAAATTTGAAATTTAATTCATATAATTGTCATATATAAAACAGATACTTAGTAAAAGTATTGAGAAAGTTTTGAAATTTATATTGGATAAACTTTCATCCATGTCATTAATGAGGGATAATATGCGCCCTTTTAAATCCTATGCTGGGACATCTCGCGAAAGCGTGGATGAGTGCGTAGATCTTGCAGGATCAATGAGAATTTAATTTCTCTGAGTAAATATATGAGCATCGAACAGTTAAGAAATATAGCGATTATCGCGCACGTTGACCATGGTAAAACAACACTGGTTGACAAACTACTTGAGCAATCAGGTACATTAGAAACACGCGGCGGTAACGAAGAGCGCGTGATGGACTCAAACGACATTGAGAAAGAACGTGGTATTACCATTTTGGCTAAAAACACAGCCATTTCTTGGAATGACTACCATATCAATATCGTAGATACCCCGGGACACGCCGATTTCGGTGGTGAAGTTGAACGCGTACTTTCGATGGCTGACTCAGTATTATTACTTGTTGATGCTCAAGAAGGTCCAATGCCGCAAACGCGTTTCGTTACGCAAAAAGCATTCGCGCAAGGCTTAAAGCCAATCGTCGTTATCAATAAAATTGATAAGCCAGGCGCTCGTCCAGATTGGGTTATGGATCAAATCTTTGATTTATTCGACAACCTTGGCGCGACTGACGAACAGTTAGACTTTAAAGTAATCTACGCTTCAGCAATCAACGGTTGGGCAACACTAGATTTAGACGAACCATCAGACAACATGGAACCTATGTTCAAGATGATCGTTGAAGAAGTATCACCACCGGATGCAGATCCTGAAGGTGACTTCCAAATGCAAATTTCTCAACTAGATTACAACTCTTATGTTGGTGTAGTTGGTATTGGTCGTATTAAACGTGGTTCTGTTGCTCCTAACCAACAAGTTACTATTATCAGTGCTGATGGCACTACACGTAATGGTAAAATTGGTGCAGTACAAAGCTACCTAGGTCTTGAGCGTATCGACACTGATAGAGCTTACGCTGGTAACATCGTAACTGTAACTGGTATTGGTGAGCTTAAGATTTCTGACACAGTTTGTTTCCCAGGAAACGTTGAAGCATTACCACCACTAAGTGTTGATGAGCCAACTGTAACAATGACATTCTCTGTAAATAACTCACCTTTCTGTGGTAAAGAAGGTAAGTTTGTAACGTCACGTAATATCCGTGAGCGTTTAGACAAAGAATTAGTACACAACGTAGCACTTCGCGTTGAAGATACTGCAAGCCCAGATAGCTTCCGTGTTTCTGGTCGTGGTGAATTACACCTAGGTATCTTAATCGAAAACATGCGTCGTGAAGGTTACGAGCTTTCAGTTTCTCGTCCAGAAGTTATCTTACGTACTGTAGATGGCGTTCTAGAAGAACCGTTTGAAACAGTGACTATTGACTGTCAAGAAGAGCATCAAGGTTCTGTTATGGAACAAGTTGGCCTACGTAAAGGTGAACTTACTAACATGACTCCAGATGGCAAAGGCCGTATGCGTTTAGACTTCATGATCCCAAGCCGTGGTTTAATTGGTTTCCAAACTGATTTCATGACGCTTACTTCGGGTTCTGGTCTTATGTACCATACGTTCGATCATTATGGTCCTCATAAAGGTGGCGCTATCGGTGTTCGTAAGAACGGCGTAATGATTGCAAACGCAACTGGTAAAGCACTTACTAACGCATTATTCAACTTACAAGAGCGCGGCCGTTTATTCATCGGTCACGGTGTTGAAGTATACGAAGGTATGGTTATCGGTATTCATAACCGTGATAACGACCTTACAGTTAACGCCCTTAAAGGCAAGCAGTTAACTAACGTACGTGCATCTGGTACTGATGAAGCGCAAACGCTTTCTCCGCACCTTAACTACTCACTTGAGCAAGCGCTTGAGTTCATCGATGATGACGAGCTAGTTGAAGTTACTCCACTAAACATTCGTATCCGTAAGAAACACCTTACAGAAAACGAACGTAAACGTGCGGGTCGTGCACCTAAGTCATAATCTATTAATTTAGAATAATGATTTTAAAAGCCGCTGTATTGCAAAATACAGCGGCTTTTTTGTGGATGAAAATAAGAGCTGTTAGCTATAGTCGTCAGTTGAAAGTATTTAGTTCAAAATTATATGACTACTGTTTTGAGATGAAATTTCCATAATATATTTACCTCTAAAAGCGCAGCGTCTCTTAACCTCTTTGTGAATAATTTACTTAAAGATCTTTTGCACAAGGAGAAGGGAATGAGAAGAGAAAGAGAAAGCTGAAACAGCCGATAATGCAAAGTATCTGTGTATGTTGGGTCTCGCTTCGCTCAACCCAACATACATGTTCAATTATTTTATTGGTAGTAACTTACTTTTTAGGAAGTAAGGTTATTTTGCCAAATACGTCGGCATCTATAAAACCACGATTTCTGTCGCCATTTACTGGTTGTACTTCATGTGAGCCCATAAAGTGCTCGCGCACGTCACTGCCATCGTTATCGCAATACGCTAACATAAACCCGATTATTTGCTTTTCGCTAAGTGTAAGTGGCGTGTTTTTAGCCCCTTCTTTATAATCATTAGGGTAGAGTTTTATTGCTACTTCCCAGGTAATGTTAAAGGGCGCGGTGGTGTTGCGCTTCCAGTTACTAACTAGGTGGTCAGTATACAAATGAGCTTTTTTATCAGGTCCGTAATCGGCAGCTTGGTTATCAAGGCCAATATGGTACGCCAAAGCGGTGTGATTAAATTGATGATTACCGCCCGATGCATCGCTATCAATAAATACTTCAAGCGCATCGTCATCCCAATATTTATAGGTTGGATCAGCGTGTGTATCTATTAAAACGTCATCCACAATATCGGCTTGTAGGTATAAATAGTTTTGATCCCACAATAAGCGATAACGCCCTTTAAAGTCGGCATCGTTTGATGGCAGTGTGCCATCCATTAGATAAGGCATGTCGTGCCAAGCGGCTTTATCCCATGCGCTTTCTGATACGCCATCAATAGTAATTGGAGTTGATGTATGTTCAACATCAATAGCCATTGCTGGCGTGCTTAATAAAAAGCTTAAGGCGAGTGCTAATTTCTTCATTAATCTCTCAATTTTATTGTCGATTTGTCTTAATGTAATAACAATCTTAAAACAGCTAAGTAAATAGTTACAGTGAAATACTTTCGCCTTCGTTTAAAATATACAGCGGTACTTTTGAATCCATTTTATTGTACATATGCAATAAGCGAAGTAAGGCTGAATGACTGCTGTGGTCGCCCATTTTCCAACTTGAGTTACCGTATCCCCACGGTATCATTACTTTACAATTAAGCTCTTGTGCTGCGTTGAGCGCGTCTTCAGGTGTGGTGTGCACGTAACGGTACCAGTTAGGATCGTCTTTACTGTAGTAAGAAGCGATTGGCATTAAGCAAATATCGATATCGCCGTATTTTTGCTGTATGTCTTTAAAATGTTTTGAGTAGCCTGTATCGCCTGCAAAAAATAAAGTGCTACCGTTTTGTTCAAGTAACCAGCCATTCCATAGGTCTTTATCGTGATCTTCGTAAATAAAGGGCACTAATACGCGAGCGCTAAAATGATGAGCTGGCACGGCGCTAATAACTAAGTCGTCAATGTTGGTTGTTGAGTACCACGGCATTTCGGTAATGTTAAAACCGCCGGCAGGGAAGTTATCGGCCATCCCGAGTGGTGTTAAATAGCGAGGTTTATTGCCAATACTTTGTATGTCGGCTTTATTAAAATGATCGTAATGAATATGCGAATACATTACCGCATCAATATTTTCGAGTTCTTGCTCACTAGGCCAAGCGCCTGCTTTACGATAAATACCACCGCCGAGTTTAAAGCCAAGTGCGACTGGAGAATCAAACTGATTTTTTACCGGATCAAACAGCACACATTGACCATTTGGAGTGTTAATAACAAAACTAGCGTGACCAAGCCAGCGTACGGTATAGCCAGTGCTAAGTTGTGGTTTAGTTTGCAGACCTTGGTACTGGCAGTTTTCGCTGCCGGTTTTGCATAGTAAGTCTGGGTGAGCTGGGTAGCAGTTTTCAGTACAGGTAGTGGGATATGTTTTTTCACCTGTGTATAAATTTTTATAACGGCCGTTCTTATCATTAATAACAACAACTGAGTCAGAGCTGGTAATACGATTAATATTATTAGGTGCACCGCAGGCCGTTAATATACATAAGAGCATTGCTGCGATTAAAAAGCGTTTCATTGTAAATCCCTTTTAGTATTCCCTTTAACATAAAAAAGCCTGCAATTAAGCAGGCTTGTTAAAGTAACAAATGATTAGCCAGCGCTATTCATTTGCTCAATAAATTTATTTGAATCGGCAATCGATTTGTTCATGTCGTTCATCAACAATTGAATATCGCGCTTAAGGTTAGTGAATTCACCTTTAATAGCCGATACCGCTTGTGCATTTAAGTTATGCTTTAAGTATAAAACGTTATCATGAAGCGAGGTTAATACTGGCTCCATTTTACTCTCTGCGCTGCGCATTGAGCGTAATAGCTGATCAAATTGACGCTTAGTCGCGGTTAGCTTTTTGCTGCTTTCACGCTTAAGTGACGCGCTTTTGTATTGCTCTAGCTCATCGCCCCACTCATCAAACAGGGCTTCTGCCACGTCTTCTACTTTATTGATGTTAGTTGACACTTCGTTAGCGGCATTTAAGCTCGACTCGTAATCGTCGTTTAACTGATTATAAGTGTCTTGTAGTTCGCCACCATTAAAATCGATTAGAGTCGTTAAGCGCTCTAGTGCCGATTTAAATTCTTCTTGTGACTCTTGCTGAGAGTCTTTGGTTTCTTCTACGCGGTCAATAAGAATATCGCGTTTGTGAACACCCACTTTTTCCATCGCAGAATAATAAGCTGATTGGCAGCCAGTTAAAGTAAGTGTTACTACAAGCATTGAAACACTGAGTAATGTTTGTTTTTTCATTTGAATTCCTGTTTACGAGCGTTAGTGCTGTAAATTATGGCGCTGATTGTTATTATAATCAAAACTAAATAAGCACAAGTCAATTGTATGAATGATAAGCTCTCACATTACAAACAGCAAGTTAAGTCCTTTATACGCCAGCAGCCTGGTTGGTGGATGCAGTATTTTAATCGGTGTATAGACGATCAAATAACGGTTAATGCAGGTTACCTTGCTTACGTAACCCTTCTTTCGTTAGTGCCATTAATTGCGGTGGGTGTTGCTATATTTTCAGCTTTTCCGGGCTTTGAATCTACTCGCATGGAAATTGAGAGCTTTTTGTTTACCAACTTTGTCCCTACCTCTACCGATGTTATTAGAGAGCACATTAGCTCCTTTGCCGGTAACGCTAATCAAATGACGGCGGTAGGTATTGGCTTTTTAGCTGCAATAGCCTTGCTGTTAATACGTAATGTAGATGCCACACTAAATCGAATTTGGCGAATTAAGAAAAAACGCCCGATGATGATCTCATTTGCTGTGTATTGGATGGTTTTGAGCTTAGGGCCTGTATTACTCGGAGCGAGTATTGGGGTTACCTCTTATATTGTATCTTTGGTATCGTTTGCTGATCAGGGTATTCCTGGGTTTAGCGGGTTTTTGTTAAAGTTATTGCCGTATGGGATTTCGATGGTGGGCTTTATTATGCTCTACACCTTAGTGCCTAATACGCGTGTATCTTTCAGAGCAGCAATACCTGGCGCTTTTTTTGCGGCACTTTTATTTGAGCTGACTAAAAAAGGGTTTGCACTTTATATTAGCCATTTTCCTTCGTACGAAGTTATTTACGGGGCAGTAGCAACCATTCCTATTTTGTTTGTATGGGTGTATTTATCGTGGGTAGTTGTTTTGCTTGGCGCTGAATTTACAGCATGTATTAGCCCAAATGATATTCCAGAAACACCAGAACTTGAACTAGAAGATGATGAACCAGCAGTAAAGGACACAGTTTAAATGCAAGGTTTAATACAACGCGTAAAGCATGCCAAAGTAGAAATTAACAACCACGTGGTAGGCGAAATTAGCCAAGGTATATTGTTGTTGCTGGGCGTTGAAAAGCACGACGATACGCAAACGGCCGATAAGCTTTTACACAAGGTAAGTAATTATCGTATTTTTACTGACGAAAACGACAAAATGAACTTAAGCCTTAAAGATATTAAAGGTGAGTTACTGGTGGTTTCGCAATTTACGCTAGCGGCTGATACTAAAAAGGGTATGCGCCCTAGCTTTTCATCTGCGGCAACGCCAAGCCAAGCTAATGAGCTTTACGAGTACTTTGTTGCTCAAGCTAAAGAGTTGGGACTTACAATAGCCACCGGTGAGTTTGGTGCCGATATGCAAGTAAGCTTGTGTAACGATGGGCCCGTGACGTTTAACTTATCTGTTTAAACTTTTTTAGTAACCACGACAATATGATTTACATAGCCCGTAATTTTCTGCGGGCTAATGTTACAACCAAATACATCGAGTAATAGCTGTTGAAGTTGTTTTAATTGCGACTCATGCTGCGATAAAAAGTTAATAAATAGCACACCGTTGTTATTTAAAGCCGAGTAAATTTTTTTATAAAATGCCTCTTCAAATAAAAATCGAGGTGCATCTATTTGGCTAAACAAATCTAAAATAATCCAATCAATATTTTGCGCACTTTTTAAAATCTGTTGCGCATCGGCGCACAGCAATTGCTCATTCTTATTTGACGAAAAAAATTGGGTATAGCAATCAATAATATCGGCGTTTTTTTCAACCGATGTTATTTGTGCTTTAGGGTATTTGTGTTGTAAATAATTACGAATTGCTCCGCCGCCGAGGCCGAGTTCTAACACTCTTTGTGGCGGCTTAAGCGCCTGCCAATGCTTACCTAGGCATAATAAGTGTGGAAAAAGTAATAAATCCGGGTTATTTAAATCAATAACAGATTGAAGAGTGTCGTTAATCAGTAACCAGCGTAACTGCTCGTGCTCACGTACTTGAATGTGATCGCCACTGCATTTATGCCAATAGATTAACTGACCAATGCTGTGGCTATTTTCAATAAATTGATCGCCCAGCAAACCCGTCAGTGAATTTATATAATTGATTTTTTCCATCATATTCTCAGCATAAACTAGCAACGTTAAAGCGCAATGGCCTTTGCCATTATTTTTTACGTTATTTTACAGCCATCACCAAAGTCGTATTTGCAGTTTTTTTAAGATGGAGTATGGTATTTGCCATCAATAATACCAACGGACTTAATTATTTAAGCTTTTTAGTTTGGTAGATAATCAATACTATTAGTATAGCGCCGTAGCCTTTTTTGACTTTTATTTACGGCTTATATAACAACAGGAGTATGTATGTTTCAGGTAAGCACCCCACAAAGTAGCGAAGATTGGCAAGCGTATTACCAGTTGCGTTGGCAGGTATTACGCGCGCCTTGGGGCGAGCCACGTGGCTCTGAACAAGACGATATGGAACAAGACTCTGAGCACCGCTTTATAAAAAATAAAGAAGGCGAAGTGCTAGGTGTAGCACGTTTGCACTTTAACAATCATGAGCAAGCACAAGTGCGCTATATGGCGGTTGCAGAGGGTAATCGTAACCAGCATATTGGTAGTCGCTTACTGCACGAGCTTGAAAAAATTGCATGGGTTCAAAACGCAGGTGAGCTTGTATTGTTTGCACGCGAACGAGCGCTTGAATTTTATAAACGCCACGGTTACGAATTAAAAGAAAAAGCGCACTTAGCTTATGGCGATGTACAACACTTTAAAATGGTAAAGCAAAAACCGTCTGAGCCAGGTTGGTTTCGTCACCCTAATTGGACGCAAGTACTACAAAATACGTGGCGTGAGTCTATTCCAATTAGTGACGCGATGGGGATTAAGGTAGAAAGCTATACCGATTGGCAATTTACAACCAGCGCCGACCTAGACGCTAACTTAAACCTACATAACACTATGTTTGCAGGTTCTATTTATAGCTTGGCCACGCTAACAGGTTGGGGCGCTACGTACTTAGCACTTAAAGAAGCTGGGCTTGAAGGTAATATTGTATTAGCCGATGCTAACATTAAGTACTTAAAACCGCTTACTACCGACCCACGTGGTTGTGTTGATATACAAACCTGTAAGGGCAAGTTAAGCGATTTAGAAACCGACGGTAAAGCAAGTTACGTAGTGCCAGTAACTATTTACGATGGTGATAACGTGGTTGCAGAATTTGAAGGGCAGTTTGTAGTAAAAAAATAACTGTTTAGCTGTTCAAAACACAAAAAAGCCAAGCAATGCTTGGCTTTTTTGTGCGTAAAACTTAGGGAGTATTACAGCAAATCGGTTAATAATATACCGACACCAATACGTTCTACATCCGCATTGTAATCAATTAAGCTTTCGCCATAACCGTTAAAGTATTGTGCATAACCACGAACGCGACCCCATAAAGGAAACGACCAGTCGAGTTGAATTGCACCACGATTATCTGAATTTAAATTGTTACGCGTCATAAAGCTAAATTCATGGTCATGAAAACGATACGCGCCGCTAAATTCGAAGTAACCCATGTATTTGTATATGTCTGGGTTGTCGTCGCCATTGGCTTCTAAAATATCTTCTTTTTCGTCCTCAGCTATTCGGTACCAAGGTTTAAAGCTAAAAACAAAGCCTCTGTTTTCCCAAATGAAGTCTGCGTAAATACGGTTCCACGAACGTGAGTTTGGTTGGCTTCGACCATTTGATTGATGCGAAATACCTAATGCGATTGCCATTTCGTCGCCCCATAATACGTTTTCTGGGTCGAGGTAATTTATCCAAAATATTTCTGGTTCGTAGTTGGTCTCACGAAATGGAGACGAAATTTCTGAGTTATAAATTTGCCAATATGATTGCAGTGTAAAGCCAAAAAATATGGCTTGGTCTTTATCCGAAAAATCATCGTAAAGAGGCACTTTTATCGATAGCTGATATTTGGCTTCTAGGTTGTCGAGCGGTTCGCCGTCGTTATCATCTGTTAGTGCATCAAAACCATCAAAAGGGCGATCGTTTGGGTGTGATACGTACGAAAGCGGTAAAATATAGTTACGCTTATGTGGCGTAATTACATTTCTATTTTTTTTACCTACTTCTTCACGGGCTTGGCGTTTATCAAGCGCGGTAAGTTGTTTATTTTCTTCAAGAGCTGAACACTTTTTACGAAGATCGTCTAATGTCTGTTTACCATCTCCGCCAATTACCTCATTTAAAATACACTGTTTTACAAGCTCGATGTCGTTATCTTGCTCGTTTGTAGCAACTTCTTCTTGTGCGAAGGTAGCGGTACTAATTAAAGCAGAAAGAGTTATCCAGTGGCGCCAGCTCATTGTAATTCCTTGTGAGTTTGGGTTGTTGTATGCGTTAATTTAATTATAACGTCTTTTTACATATGTAACGGTGAACTTTTACTGAATTTGTATTTATAACAAGGTCTATACGTATACAAAGTAAGTATAGATCAAAAGAAAAGCGGCCTAAGCCGCTTTTCTAATGCAAATTAACTATTTTAGTTAATTTATACCAATTTTATTAAAAACATGATCATTCTAGCGTATTAAATAGCTCACTAACTACGTTAAAAATTATTTATATAGAACAACTATGTACCATAATTTTAGCCTTGTTATTAAGCTATTTCCTTATCGCTATAATAGATCACTAATTTAATGCAATTGGTATTACTCTCACGCAATGAGAAGGGTGAGCTAAAGCTCAAATATGTTAGTAAAAAACTTATAAAGCTCGGTACCTTGATTAACACTCGCTGAGGCAAAGTGCAAAATAGCAATTGCATCGCAATCAAGAGTAAGTGTTTGCAATGGTTGCTCACTTAAGTAGCGCTCCATGCGTAAAATATTGGCAATAGGCTCACCAGCTTTAATGTGCCCGCCAAGTGGGGCTAAGTATTCAACCATGCCGCCAATAGGGGCGTAATAGGCAAAGTAGTCATCTAAATTACATGCATAACGGGTCATATTAGCTGGCGTATGCGGTGCGTTTTGTAATACGCCTTTGTGATTTAAGTAACTTAAAATGCTGTTTGCATCGTTTAATGCTTCTTTTAAGTCTATTTTTTCTTGGCTGCCTAGCTCTACAGTAAATGCTTCTACAGGTATTGATAATTCGCGGCCTTGTCCGCTAAGCGCATCACTTAAATGCCACCATGGGCAAAAGTTAGCTTCATCCATAGCGCCGTCAAAATCACTAGGAATAAGCAATACATGTTCAATATTAAAGTAACGTGCGCTGTCGGTTGCATAGGTTGGGCAGTACAGATGCTTGCTTGAAATAGGGCCTGTGTGTAAATCGAGTACTATATCAGCTTGATGAGCGAGCTTTTGTAAGTTAAGCGCAATGCGTTTACCCGTATTGAGTAAATAAGCAGGGCCGTTAAGTTTGCTGTCTACTTCGTCAATAAGTGCCTGTTTGAAGTTACTTTTTAATGTAGCGTCGTCATACTGAGTATGATTTTGTGCAAACTGTGCCACTAAATTTTTATTGTAGTGATACATGCGATTCCAATTAGTGCCCGTAATCGGATCGAACCTGCCAAGGGTAAACTCGCCAGATTTTTGATTACAGCCAATCGGATTTGCATAAGGTACAAGGGTAATATCGCCACTAAGTTTAAGGTGTTTTAATTGCTCAAGCAGCTGAAAAATAACTGCGTTACCTTGCACTTCAGCGCCATGCATATTGGCCTGAATGTAAACACTTGGCCCTGTGCCATCACCTTTTAAACGATACACAGGAATTGTAAGCGGTAAGCCGTTTGCAACTTCCCCTACTACAATGTTCTCTTGGCTAATGTGTGTTGTATTACTCATACTTGTTACCTTAAATAATGGCTGGCATTTTCGGCTTGGCGAACACAGGTAAGTGTACCGTTTTGCAAGGTGTACTCAGCAGCTAGCTCATGGCATAAAAAATACGGCATACTTTCGGTAAAGCCGTAAGCACCGCATTGGCTAAACACTAGCCAGTCGTGCTCATTTAAATCGCTTGGTAAGTTATGTTCACCCAAGCAATCAAGCGCTGTACAAAGTGGGCCGTATAAAGTGACCGCTTGAGTTTTAGCACTGGATTCACGCAGTAATGCAGCAGGAAAGTCTTGGCTGGTAACAGCAGGGCGTAATAAGTGATTTATACCGCCGCTTAAAATTACTTGCTGTTGATTATAGTTTTGTTTGCGCTCTACTACTGGGTTTGCGTAATGACCGCATTCGCCCACGGCATAGCGACCAAGTTCCATCCATAGCTCTTCTACACCCGCATCATTTTTAATTTTAGCGAGCGCAGCAATTAAGTCATCCCAATCAAGTGTTGCTTCGTTTTGTGTATAAGGAATACCTAAACCGCCACCTAAATCTAAAATCTTAAGGCTAATATTTAAATCGCTGGCAAGTTGGCTAAGAGGTGCAATCATTTGTGACCACAAGTCGCTTAGTTTTTGCGTGCTAAGCATGTTGCCCCACTGAAAAATATGCAGGCCGTCGAACTTAAGTGCAGGGTAGTCAGCTACATTGAGTGCTTGCCATTCATTACAACCCAAACCAAACGGCGTAAGGCTGTCGCCGCCCAGTGGGTTTTTTTCACCTTCAGGCCAGCGTAATTGTACACGCAGTAATACTTGTAACTGCGTGTTTTGTAGTTGTGCTTGTTGGTTTAACCAACGTACTTGATTGAGGCTTTCTGCTACGAATATACGCACGCCGCGCTCAATAAAGTGTTTTATTTGTTTAGGGCTTTTTGCAGGCCCTGTGTTGAGCACGCGCTGCGAGCTAATACCTTGTGCTAGTACTTGCTCAAGCTCACCTTTACTTGCTACGTCAAAATTAAAGCCAGCACTGTCTAAGCTTTGAATAATTTTAGACAGTGGATTTGCTTTTACCGCGTACCACAGTTTTACATCGGTTTGCGCAACTAAACGTGCAAGATGCGCGTTTAGTTGATCTAAATCGTAAACAAAAAAAGGTGTATCAAGTTGTTGTGTAATTGTATTTACAGCGGTTTTGATAGGCGTGCTCAAAAAGCTCATTATCGTAAAACCTCTTCAAGTAATAATGATGCATCGCTTTTTTCGTCGCGGTATTTAACTATTAACGCACACGACATGCTTAGGCCTTGCTCGCGCGCCCACTCGTTTGACGCAGGGCGAGAGCCTGGTATTACAATAGCGTACTCAGGGATTGGCTCGCCTTTATCTAGTTGGCGCTCGTTTACGCAGTCGTATACCGGAATAGTTGCTGATAAACGCACGCCAGGGGCAAGTACTGCACCTTTTTTAATAACTACACCTTCAACAATAATACAGCCAGCGCCAATAAATGCGTCGTCTTCTACAACTACTGGGCTTGCACCAATAGGCTCAAGTACACCACCAAGCTGAACTGCAGCACTTAAATGTACGTTTTTACCTACTTGTGCACACGAGCCAACTAATGCGTGGCTATCTACCATTGTGCCTTCGTCGATATATGCACCAATGTTTACATACGCTGGTGGCATAATAATCGTGCCTTTAGCAACATAAGCACCACGGCGAACACTAGAGCCACCCGGCACCATACGTACGCCATCATCAGTACTAAATTCTTGTGGAGCTAAGTTATGTTTATCAACAAAACCACCTGCAAACTCAGTATTAGTGCCATTTTTGAAGGCATCCAAAATGCCTTGCTTTACTTCTACGTTAGCCTGCCATTGGCCGCTTTCGTTTTGCGATGCTGCGCGTACTGCGCCCGATTCTAAATTATTTAATAGTTCTAACCAGCTCATTATAAAAACCTGTATTTAATGCCAAGATAAAATGGTGTTGTTTGCAGTTGTGATGCAATCGGTATGAGTTAACTCAAGGTGTGTTAAAGGTGGACGAAGTTGCGGGCTGCTTAAGCGGCCTTGCAAATGCATCAGTACCTTTACGGGAATAGGGTTTGCGACAGCAAATAGGCTATTAATAGCGCTTGACCACTGGGCAAATAAATTAGGGTGTTGACCACTTAAACTGCGCTTAACAAACTCGTGAGTTTGTTCAGGCCATGCGTTTGCAGCTACCGACACCAAACCTTTTGCGCCAGCTTGAGCAAAATAAGGCATTAGCGCATCGTCGCCACTAAAAATAGCTAAATTAGGCGCCGCTTGGCGGTAAGCTTCAAACTGAGCAATACTGCCGCTCGCTTCTTTTAACGCCCATAAATTTTTATTTTTTTGTAAGTTTTGAATTGTTGCCACTGGGATGCTAACAGCACTTCGACCCGGTACGTTATAAAGCATACATGGGTGAGCGCTTGCATTTAGTAGGCTTTCAAACCAATGAGTTTGACCTATAGCACCAGGCTTTGCATAAAGCGGTGAGCCAAGTAAAAAGCTATGAATTGGTAGTGTATTACAGTAGTTAACCCACTCAATTTGTTGCTTTAAGTTACTACCGCCCACAGCAACCATGAGTGGTACTGTTGGTTTTAGCTGGCATACGTGTTCAACAATGGCTTTTTGCTCTTTTAGCGTTAGTGCTAAACCTTCGCCCGTACTGCCAAGTAGCAAAATACCGTTATGTGCCGCTTCTTGATCGCTAACCAGCTTAGTTAACGTGTTGTAGTCAACATTGCCGTGTTGATCAAATGGCGTAACGAGCGCGGTCCACAGTGAGTAGTCGTTTAAATTGAAGTTGTTGATCATCTCTCACGAACTTATAATTTGTACCAATTTTATTAAAAACGTGATCATTTTAGCGATAACTAATTTAATGCAATTGGTATTATTCGAAGAGTTAAAAAGCTTTATGGAAGGAGCCGCATTAACGTCGTTCGAACTAATAATTCGAAGAGCGAATGGGCTTAAAATAATAGGGCGCACGGCCTTAATATTTAAGACCAGAAGCTCTCCACCAAACTAACAAGCTGCTTTTTATAAACAGCTATTGGTGACAGTCGCTAGGGTTCAACCTAGTCGCCCGAAATAAACACCTCGCAAAAGTGGTTACTTCTCGGCGTTAATTCCCCTCACGTATGCTCACTGGAGTTTGCGCTCCTAACATACGCTACCTGAATAACGCACCTCTTCTAGCCCTTTGCACCTGTTTGTAGAGTAAAACTTACAAACCTGTGCAATTTTAATAGGGTAATTACGGCGATTAAAGCATTTTAGCCGTCTAGGTGTCAAGCGACTAAATACAGATTAATTCATCGAAAAGAGGGGTGGTTACGTATTAGGTGCTTTTCTCGTACACTAGCAATATAAGTAGTGAGGTATTTAATTAGTATGGAAAAATTTAGCGATATTTATAAGCGAGCGGTAGAGCGAAAAGGCTCTGAAAAAATGCTTAAGTTATTACTTGCAAAACCGCTATCTAAAAAACAACTAAGCACGTTAAGTGACGACGATTGGCTTGAAGAATTTACTCGAAAAGTATTTCAAAGCGGCTTTTATTGGTCAGTCATAAATAATAAGTGGGCAGGCTTTAGAGAGGTTTTTTGGGATTTTAGCGTTGATAAGTTATTAATGATGCCACCCGATATGCTGGAACAAAAAGCAACGGATGAGCGCATTGTTCGTAACTATAAAAAAGTAAAAACAATTACCGAAAATGCTTACATGATCCACGAAATAGCAGGGGAACATGGCAGTTTTAGTCAGTTTGTCGCTAATTGGCCAACAGACGATATTATTGGTTTGTGGGCGTATTTAAAAAAACATGGTTCACGTTTAGGCGGAAATACAGGGCCTTATGCGCTGCGTGCACTTGGTAAAGATACATTTTTGCTATCACGCGATGTAGAGAATTATTTGCGTGCCCATAAAATTATAGACGGCGGCTTACAAACTAAAAAGTCACTAAATGCAGCCCAAGCTTTTTTTAACGAAATGCAAGAGCAAAGTGGCTTAAGTATGCAAGAGTTAAGCTTAATTGTTGCTTATGGCGTAGGTGACAACCGTGTTGGTATAAGTCAGCAATAATAGGAATTACAATGAAATTAGTGCCAAGATACACAGGTGTTGCAGAAAACTTCGCAATAGAAGATTTCCCTGCAAGTGTCGCCTCTCCTCAGTTATTACTGTGGAATGAGAGCTTAGCAAAAGAGTTTAATATTAACGTTGCGGCTGATTTGCGTGCCAGCACTTTTAGCGGTAACGAAAAACAGGCGATTCCTGCAGTAGCACTTGGTTACTCTGGGCACCAATTTGGACATTTTTCACCACGCTTAGGCGATGGACGAGCGCACTTACTGGGCGCTATTAGTGATGATGAAAACCAGTTATGGGATATTCAATTAAAAGGCTCTGGTGCTACTCCTTACTCAAGAGGTGGGGATGGACGTTGCGCACTTGGCCCTGCTATTCGTGAATACGTAATGAGCGAAGCAATGCATGCACTGGGAGTTAAAACCACACGCTGCTTAGCGGTTGTTGGCAGTGGCGAAACGGTTTATCGTAATCCGCCACAAGCAGGGGCTATCGTTACGCGTGTAGCAACGAGCCATATTCGTGTTGGTTCATTTCAATATTTAGCGACGCAAGGCGATGTTGAAGGGCTTAAAAATTTAGCCGATTTAGCTATAGAGCGACACTACCCAGAAATAACCGATACAGGTTCGCAGCGATACTTAGCATTTTTAGGCGCTGTGATTAAAAACCAAGTTAAGCTAGTTGTGAGCTGGATGCGTGTTGGCTTTATTCACGGAGTAATGAATACAGATAATACGCTAGTTAGCGGAGAGACTATTGATTACGGCCCGTGTGCCATGATGAATAGCTTTGATTTTGATACCGTATTTAGCTCTATAGACAAACAAGGCCGCTATGCATTCGGTAATCAACCTAATATAGCTAACTGGAACTGCGCACGCTTAGCTGAGAGCTTAATACCACTCATTAGCGATGATGACGAGCAAGCTGTTTCATTAATGACGCCATTTATTAATAGTTTTGCTGAGCAGTTTAATACTGAGTTTACGGCTATGTGGGCACAAAAACTGGGTTTAAATGAATCTAGCGATAGTAGTGGCGAGTTAATAGCAGAGTTGTTAACGCTATTAAAAGATAATCAGCTCGACTACACCAATACCTTTGATGCGCTTACTGAATCCTTAAAAGGAGAAAAAAGCGTACCTGAGTCGCTAATTGAATGGAGAGCTAGGTGGGTAAGTTTAACTGACGATAATAGTTATGAAGTAATGAGAGCGGCAAATCCTCGTGTTATACCGCGAAATCATGTGATCGAAGAAATAATTGCACAATATAACGCTACAGGATCCAGCGAGTTGCTACAGCGCTTTATAAAAATAGCCAGCAATCCATATTCTAACAGTGAAGAGTTATCAGAGTTTTGCTCTCCACCGACGAATGATAATGACTACCAGACTTTTTGTGGTACTTAATACTTAACTTTAAATATAACCACATGATTAAAAAGAGTCATTTTTTAATCAAACATGCGCATATACCTAGGGGAATGCTAATTCTGGTGGTATTATGCGCACAATTAAAACCAAGCAATATTTCTTTGCATTTATAAGTGCATTTAATTTAATTGCTCTTACATTCCTTGCTAAGTACTAATTTACAAAAAACTACTATATTTATTTTTCAATAAAGTTTTAATTTCGCCTATAGTAAGTGGATGTGTGTTGCGACAAGGCATAGAAAAAAGTAATAAACTTTATTTTTCGTTAAGTATTGATTAACAAAGGCTCAGTTAGTCTATATAAAACTGATTGAGCTAGTATCGATTAGCTACAATTTAAAATTGTTCAAATGGGAAGAAAACAATGAAATTAAAATCACTTACAATTGCAATCGCGTTGGCTGCAACTAGCGCATCTACATTCGCTGCTGATAAAGAAGAAGGTTTCTACATTGGCGCATTTGGCGACTACTATGACGCATCTTGGAAAAACATGCGTGACCAAGCCGGTCTTGACGTAAACGAATCAACTGGCTGGGGTGTTGAAGCTGGTTACCGTTTCAGTGATTACTGGAGCGCACGTCTTGAATATGCAGACATGGATTTTAATGCTTTTGATAAAGTTGCTGGCAACCGTAACAATATTGATGGCGAGCGTTACGGTATTGATGCTCTTTACCATTTAGACGGCGGTCCTTTCTATGGTCTTTTCGGTATTAAAGAAATTGACGTAGTTGATGACAACACATTCTTAAATGCAGGTGTTGGTTACCAACATTTCATTACAGATGGCTTATTTGTAAATGCTGAAACAGCTGTATACCAAGGTCTTGACCGTGGTTACACAGATGTTGGTGCTAAAATTGGTATTAACTACTTATTTGGCCAAAACTCTGCTCCTGTAGAGCCAGTAAAACCAGCTCCAGAGCCTAAAGTAGTTGAAGTAGCTGTAGCTCCTGTAGACAGCGATAACGATAACATTCCTGATGCAGATGATAAGTGTGCTAACACACCTATGACTGATGCTGTGGATGGTACTGGTTGTACTTTATATGAAGATAAAGAAGTAACAGTAAGCTTATTAGTGACTTTCCCTAACAATGCTTCTGCAGTATCTACTCAATACTTAAATGATATTGAAAAAGTATCTGCATTCTTAAAAGAGTACCCAGATACAACAGTACTATTAGAAGGTCACACTTCTGCTGTAGGTAAAGCAACTTACAACAAATGGTTATCTAAAAAACGTGCTGATGCTGTAGCTAAGCAACTTGTTGCTGATGGTATTGCTGAAGACCGTATTACTACAGTTGGTTTAGGTGAAGAGCGTCTTAAAAATGATGCAAACACTAAAGCTGCAAACGCAGAAAACCGTCGTGTAGAAGCGCATATTAAAACTATCAAAAACGTTAAAGTTTTACGTTAATTAAATAGTTTGTAATAAAAACCCAGCCAAGTGCTGGGTTTTTTTATGCCTGTAATAAATTAATATTAGTTAATGGTAATGATTCTTACTTAATAAGTATTCATGAAAATAGTTTTTACTACAACCACTATTCATAGTATTTATAATCGGTATAATCAGTTGCGCAACTGGATGGATTTTCATCTATCCATAAAAGCTTTATAATTACGCGTTAGAATACTATAAGTATTGGGTAACTTATTTGCGCCCAAAGCGCTACCGGATACTTTCACGTCACCAAGAGGGCAATATTGTGCTACAAGAATATCGTAAACACGTAGAAGAACGTGCCGCGTTAGGTATCGTACCAGCGCCATTAGATGCTCAGCAAACTGCTGATCTTATTGAATTAATAAAAAACCCACCTGCAGGTGAAGAAGAATTCATTTTAGATTTGTTCATTCAGCGTATACCAGCTGGTGTTGATGATGCTGCTTATATTAAAGCGGGATTTTTAGCAGCTGTAGCTAAAGGTGAAGCTAATTCTCCACTTGTTTCTAAAGAAAAAGCGGCAGAATTATTAGGTACAATGCTGGGCGGTTACAATATCGCGCCAATGATTGACCTACTTGATGACGAAACACTTGCACCAATCGTAGTTAAAGGCCTTTCAAATACATTACTTATGTTTGATGCGTTCTACGATGTTGAAGAAAAAGCAAAAGCGGGTAATACATTCGCTAAGCAAATTATTGAGTCTTGGGCAAATGCAGAATGGTTTACTAATAAGCCAGCTGTTGCTGAAAAGATCTCAGTTACTGTATTTAAAGTAACTGGCGAGACAAATACTGATGACTTATCACCAGCACCAGATGCATGGTCTCGTCCAGATATCCCACTTCATGCTTTAGCAATGCTAAAAATTGAACGTGATGGAATTACACCAGACAAGCCAGGCGAAGTAGGTCCAATCTCTCAGCTTGAAGAATTAAAAACTAAAGGCTTACCACTTGCATATGTAGGTGATGTTGTTGGTACTGGTTCTTCTCGTAAGTCTGCAACTAACTCTGTACTTTGGTTCATGGGCGATGATATCCCATTCGTACCAAACAAGCGTGTTGGCGGTGTATGTCTAGGTAATAAAATTGCTCCAATCTTCTTCAATACAATGGAAGATTCAGGTGCATTACCAATCGAATTAAATGTTGATGAGCTTAACATGGGTGAGCAAATCGATATTTACCCGTACGAAGGTGTTGTTAAGAGCCACGGTACTGACAAAGTAATCTCAACTTTTGAACTTAAATCTGATGTAATTTTAGATGAAGTTCGTGCTGGTGGTCGTATACCACTTATCATTGGTCGTGGTTTAACTGATAAAGCACGTACATCACTTGGCCTAGGTCCAACTGATGTATTTAAAGTACCAACAGTGACAGAAGTGTCTGAAAAAGGCTTCACACTAGCGCAAAAAATGGTTGGTAAAGCGTGTAACGTTCCAGGTATTCGCCCAGGCCAATACTGTGAACCTAAAATGACAACTGTTGGCTCGCAAGATACAACAGGTCCTATGACACGTGACGAACTTAAAGACTTAGCATGTTTAGGTTTTTCTGCAGATTTAACAATGCAGTCTTTCTGTCATACGTCGGCTTACCCTAAACCAATCGATGTAAACACTCACCATACGCTTCCTGATTTCATCATGAACCGTGGCGGTGTGTCACTTCGCCCAGGTGATGGTGTAATTCACTCATGGTTAAACCGTATGTTATTACCAGATACTGTAGGTACTGGTGGTGATTCACATACACGTTTCCCATTAGGTATTTCATTCCCAGCAGGTTCGGGTGCAGTAGCATTCGCAGCAGCTACAGGTGTTATGCCTCTTGATATGCCTGAGTCAATTTTGATTCGCTTTAAAGGTGAAATGCAACCAGGTATCACTTTACGTGACCTTGTACATGCAATCCCTTACTTCGGTATTAAAGAAGGTTTATTAACAGTTGAGAAAAAAGGTAAAATTAACGAATTCTCTGGTCGTGTACTAGAAATTGAAGGCGTTGAACACCTAACTGTTGAGCAAGCGTTCGAACTATCAGATGCATCTGCAGAGCGTTCTGCAGCAGGTTGTGCGGTTAAACTTTCTAAAGAGTCTATCGCAGAATACCTAGAATCAAACATTGTTATGCTTAAATGGATGATCTCTGAAGGTTACGGCGATGTACGTACTATTGAGCGTCGTATTACTGCAATGCAAGATTGGTTAGCTAACCCAGAACTAATGGAAGCTGACGCTGATGCAGAGTACAAACATGTACTTGAAATCGATTTAGCAGATATTAAAGAGCCAATCCTTTGTGCTCCAAATGACCCAGATGATGCACGTTTATTATCTGATGTTACTGGCGAGAAAATCGACGAAGTATTCATCGGTTCTTGTATGACTAACATCGGTCACTTCCGCGCAGCAGGTAAGTTACTAGATGGCTTTAAAGGTCGTATCCCAACTCAGCTTTGGGTTGCCCCGCCAACTAAGATGGATAAAGATCAGCTTACAGACGAAGGTTACTACGGTATCTTTGGTCGTGTAGGTGCACGTATCGAAACTCCAGGTTGTTCACTATGTATGGGTAACCAAGCACGCGTTGCAGACAAAGCAACGGTTGTGTCTACCTCTACACGTAACTTCCCTAACCGTTTAGGTAATGGCGCGAACGTATTCTTAGCTTCAGCAGAACTTGCTGCAGTAGCGGCTATTTTAGGTAAACTACCTACTCCAGCTGAGTACCAAGAATACGCAGCGAAGATTAATGCAACGGCTGCAGATACTTACCGTTACTTAAACTTCCACCGTATGCCTGCTTACACTAAAAAAGCAGACAACGTGATTATTCAACAAGCTGTATAACTTTTAGAGTTTGTTTAAAAACCCGCTTCGGCGGGTTTTTTATTGGCTAAAACAAATATTAGATAGTTCATGCTTATTTTTTTATATTATTGTATTAACTCTAGTCTTAAATTGCTTTTAAAGTAATTAATCGCGCAAAAATTCCTATCAAAATGCATTAAAATCCTTATCAATATTCTCATTATTTTAGGCGAGATTTTATGACAGCATTAAACAACCAGAATTTATTGCAACTACGTTTTGTTAACCAAGCAAATATTGATTTGGTTAAACCTTCTTTTGATAACCTTCCTGCAAACCTTTATGCAGATGGTGCCTTTCGTAAACGTCGTTATTCAGTAGTAAAAATGCAAAATGGTGAAATAAAGCTACAGCAAGCCAAAGCATTTGTTCAAGATGATTCAATTAATACTTTTCAAGGCAATGTAGAGCGTACTTACGAAAATTTAGAGCAAAGTTTACTTGAGTCAGAGGGCATGAAAAGCATTGTAAATGAGTTTCGCCAACTTACCGGTATTGATGAGCAGCGTGATATTGAAATTCATCAGTTCCGCATGCTTGCCATTGATAGCGATACACCTGCAGCGCCAGAAGGCGTGCATCAAGATGGTTTTGACCATGTATGTATATGCGGTGTTTCTCACGAGAACTTAGAAGGTGGCGAACTGCTTGTATACGAAAACAAGCAAGCTGAGCCTTGTTTTAAAATGGAAATAAAAGACGGCATGTTTGCATTAATAAACGACCGTCAAGTGTGGCATAACGCAACACCTATGAACAAAATTGATGCTAGCAAACCAGGTTACCTGGATTGTTTTGTATTAACGTCTTAAGGAAGTTAGGCATGAACATAACGCAATTACGTGAGCAGTTTCCAGCATTAATGCAGAACGTTGATGGTAAATCGCCAATATTTTTAGACGGACCAGGTGGCTCGCAGGTACCAACATCGGTGCTTACTGCGATGACAGCTTATTTAGGTCATTATAATTCGAACTTAGGTGGCGCGTTTTTTTCAAGTGATAAAACGGTTGAGTTGATGGCGAATGCGCGCCAAGCCGCCGCTGACTTACTTAATGCACCTAGCTCACAACAAATTGTGTTTGGTCCAAACATGACCAGCCTTACGTTTAGTTTTAGCCGTGCAATTTCACGCGACTGGCAGGCTGGCGATGAAATAGTTGTAACCAATGCCGATCACTTCTCGAATGTATCGTCGTGGCAACAAGCTGCAGAAGATAAAGACGTTAAAGTTAATACGGCTTTAATTAACGAAGCTGATTGCAGCTTAGATATGGCGCAATTTGAAAGCTTATTAAACAGCAACACTAAGCTTGTAGCGGTCACTTACGCTTCAAATACCACAGGTTCAATTAATAATATTAAACGTATTGTTGAGCTTGCTCACGCTGTAGGTGCACTTGTTTATGTTGATGCCGTACATTATGCACCGCACGAACTTGTTGACGTGCAAGCACTTGATTGCGACTTCTTAGCGTGCTCTGCGTATAAGTTTTTTGGTCCGCATTTAGGTATGGTTTACGGTAAAAAAGAACATTTAGACGGGTTTACGCCTTACAAGGTTGAGCCAGCTAAAGACGTAGCACCAGGTCGCTGGGAAACCGGCACGCAAAGCTTTGAAGCAATGGCTGGTTTTATCGCAGCTGTTGATTACATTGCGGCGATTAGCGAACTTGACGATAGCCATTCACGCCGCGAAAAGTTAAGCGTTGCTTTTGCTAAAACTAAGCAGCACGAAATGGCGCTTAGCGAACACTTTTTAACGCGCTTAGTTAATTATCCACGTATTAAGTTATTTGGTATTGATGATTTTGATCGCCTTAATGAGCGTACACCTACTTTTGCTTTAATTTTTGAAGGGCTTGAGCCACGCGCCGTTTCAGAATTTCTAGGTAAACAGCATATTTGTGTGTGGGATGGTAATTTTTACGCGCAAGGGTTGTGCAAGCAATTAGATGTGCTTGATAAAGGCGGCGTAGTGCGCATTGGTTGTATGCACTACAACACCATTGAAGAGCTAGATCAGTTGTTTAATTTATTTGATGAACTGCTCGGTTAAATAATACTGATTTTGGTGCGCTAACTCTTAGGCGCACCATATATTTGTTCTGCACGGTTAAACAATACCCACGAGGTTAAAATATACTTATCGTTTGATACTGGCTTATTGCCTCTATGAGTATGTGTAAAGTAGCCAGGTGCTATTACCATAGTGCCTTTTTGAGGGGCGATTTTACGGTTTTGATAATAAAACTCTGTTTCACCACCTTCTTCTACATCGTTTAAGTAAAACATAAATAACAACACGCGATGCAAAGCTTCATTGTGCTGTAGCTGCGGATAAACTTCACTGTGCCAGTAAGGGTAGCCACCTTTGTTTACTTCGTATTTTTGCGCTTGAATGTTACCGAGTCTAAAAATTTGCTGAACTAAAACGGGTAATTGCGGTTTACCCACTTCTTCAAAATTCTCTTGGGTTAAATCGACTACTTCGCCTGTTTTTGGATGATAAACCTTTAAGCCAAATGCCCCAATCATCATAAAAATATGCTCTTCAACATACTTAAAAACATGCTGTGCAGTCGTTTGTTGTATATGTTTTAATTGTTGTGCATATTCGGGGTGATTATTTAAGTGTAGGTCGTGGCTGTCTTTTTTCTTTAAGTCGACACCGCCCGATGTTACCCCTTGTCTTACATGCGGGCTTTGCGCGAATGTGGAAATAAATTCATCGCAAAACTCATCGCTTAATGCGTTATTAATAACGCGTATAAAGTCCGTCATGGTTTACCTTTATATAATTATTATTGGATTTTTATGTTTATTGAAAAAGTGATGCCGCGCTTTAGCGAAACAGATGCACTCGGACACATCAACAATACCGTACTCCCTGTATGGTTTGAAGTCGCGCGTGGACCTATTTTTAAGTTTTTTACACCGGACTTAAATCCACATGATTGGAAATTGATTATCGCCAAAGTTGAAGTGTCGTTTGTGGGCGAATTATTTTATGGCCACAAAGTGACCGTAAAAACCTCTGTAGAGCATATAGGCACTAGCTCTTTTACACTTAGGCAAGAAGCATGGCAACACGATAAATGCTGCGCAATAGGAAAAGCTGTGATGGTGAGGTACGATTTTATTGCTAAATCAAAGCAAGCGCTTAGCATTGACGAAAAAGCGGCGCTTAACGAGCATATTTACCAAGGCAGTTAACCTTACAAAGCTTATATTTTATATAAGCTCATGCTGAGCTGGATTAGTGTAAATAAATAATGGCAGCTGTAATACCTATCCTCAATAATACTTAATCAATTTGAGGGATTAAATCTGACGATAACTGCGTTAAAAATTTCTGATATAGAACAACTAAATAACGAAATTTTTGCCTTGTTATCAACACGATTTTCTTTCCTCAAAATAGATCACTTAATTAAGTGAAGAGGTATAAATTTTTGTCGAGAAATTTTAACGTATTTAGATTGAGTTGCAGGCTTCAATTATATACTATTTATATTATATATTGTTGCGCCGTTATAACAGGAAATGTTAATTCGGTAATTTGATTGGAGTATGCGTGTGACATCTATTACCAGTAACCAGCCTTTACAAGTTATTCAGCTCAGTGATGGTGAGAATTTAGCAGCTGAAATTTTGCCGTTTGGCGCAATAATAAAAAGCATTAAATTTAAAAAACAAGAAATGACGCTTAGCGTCGATGACCCTCAATACTATCTTGAAAACCCATTTTACTTAGGCGCTACAGTAGGTCGATACGCTAATCGTATTGCAAAGGGGCGTTTTAACTTATCTGGTACGCAGTATCAACTAGAGGCAAATAACGGTCCTAATAGCCTACATGGCGGTGTTAAAGGTTTTAATAAAGTACTTTGGCAAGTAACCAAACAAACTGAAAGTGAAGTTGAGCTTTATTATTGCTCGCCCGACGGCGAACAAGGTTTCCCCGGTGAGTTGCAGGTTTGGCAAACTATTAGCGCTAAAAACGGCGAGCTTACTCTGCACTTTAAAGCGCTAACCAATAAAGAAACGCTCGTTAACTTTACCAACCATTGCTATTTTAATCTTGATGGCAGTGAATCAATTAATGAGCATCTTGTTCAAATTAATACCGATCGTTACCTTCCTATTGATACAACTAGTATTCCACTTAATGAAGCCGCTTTAGTTTTCGGTACCTGCTTTGACTTTACTAAGCCAGCTCAAGTTGGTGAGGCCTTAAGCGCCGTTCATCCTCAGCTAGAAGCTGGAAATGGCTTTGATCACTGCTATATTTTTAATGATGACAGCAGTTTAAAGACGATGGCTACATTAACTTCGCCACACACGAACGTTAGTTTAACCCTTAAAAGTACGCAGCCAGGCATGCAGCTTTATACCGCAAACTTTGTTGGTTCGCCTTTTAAAGCACGGCAAGCTTTGTGTTTTGAAGCGCAAAATTGGCCAGATGCGCCAAATCGTGAAAATTTCCCAAAGGCTAATTTATTGCCAGCAGAGAAATACGAACAGGTTATTATTTACGCTTTTTCTGAGTGAATACAGTTCTTTAATGTTAATGAAAAGAAAACTAAAAGAAAGTATACGGTAATTGAATGCTATCCATAATTAAGGAAAAGGTTGCACTTTTTGCCGCTTTAAAGTATTTATAATATAAATAGTATTTGAAACTATACGCACTACCACAACGACACAACGATTACACACAATCAGGAGTTTTTAAAAAATGGTAATTAACAATAAGTTATCGTTCAACAAGAAAACCGCGCTCAGTATTGCTATCACTGGTATATTGGCAAGCGGAAGCGTTGCAGCTCAAGGCGCTGAAGGCAATACGCCTACAGTAGTAAATGAAGATGTTGAAGTTATCGCAGTAACGGGTATCCGCAGCAGCTTACGTTCATCAATGTTAGATAAAAAAGCATCTAATGTTGTTACAGACGGGATTAAAGCAGAAGATCTTGGTAAATTTCCTGATTTAAACGTAGCAGAGTCTCTGCAACGTATTACAGGTGTAGCAATTGACCGTAGTGGTGGTGAAGGCCAAGCGGTAACTATTCGTGGTTTTGGTCCACAATTTAATACTGTACTTGTTAATGGTCGTCAAATTGCGACAGACAGTGCAGGTCGTGAATTCAATTTTGATGTATTAGCAGCAGATCAAATCACCGGTGCTGATATTTATAAAAGTAATACTGCAACGCTTCAAGAAGGCGGCATTGGTGGTACGGTTAACGTAACTACAGCACGCCCTTTTGATTTTGGTGGTTTACATATTTTAGGTTCAGTTAAAGGTATGTACGAAAGCCTTTCTGAAGAAGTATCTCCATCAACATCATTCTTAATAAGTAATACGTTTAACGATGACAAGCTAGGTGTGCTTTTTGCCATCACTAATCAACAACGTAAACTTCAAAATAACCAAATTTTAACGGCAGGTTGGCGCGGTGGCCAAACAATATCTAACCCAACTGATGGTGTATTGTTTGAAAATGCCTACATTCCACGTAACTGGGACCAAGTAGTTGATGAGCAAGACCGTGAACGTACAAACGCAAGTTTAGTACTTCAATATGCACCATCTGACGATGTTACGATTACGGTTGATGGAATGATTTCAAAATTTGAAGTTGATTCGTCAGTGCGTGATTTAGCATCTTGGTTCGAACCAGACCGTGTAGGCAGCGCAACAATTGATGCTGAAACGGGTACGCTTTTAACTTTCTCTCAAGAAGTTGGCTTAGGCGCGCCAAGTGGCGACCCTGCAAGTGACTTTGTATCACATACACGTAACTCACGTGATGTAACTAATAAAGCATTTGGTATTAATGTTGACTGGCAAGTAAACGAGTCACTAAAAGCAAAATTTGATGTATCTCGCTCAACAGCTGAAAACGACCGTGCAGGTAATGATCGTTTTAACGTAGTGGGTATTATTAACAGCTATACTTTTGATGGTACAGGCAGCATTCCTACCGTACAGCATGATGGCTTTGAAAATGGTTCATTGCCAGATCCAAGCCTAGCGCGTCTTCACTACAACGAAATTGGTAACCAATTTACTGATGAAGATGAAATCACTGAAGTAAAAGCCGATTTTGAATACGTGCCAGATAAAGGCCCAGTAGAGCGTATTAACTTTGGTGCTTATCGCCAAGAGCGTGAAAAATCTAGCTTCCAAATTTTTGGTAGCCAATGTCAATTTTGTGGTTACGGTACACAAGCACCGCTTGATGAAATTGATTTTGAAGCATACACAGCGAGTAATTACTTCCCTGGTTTGATCGATACATTTTATAGCTACGATGGCGATAAAATGCTTGATTACTTAGCCGATCAAGGTTTCCCAGTAGAGCCAACGCTACAAAATAACCGTTACACAATTAACGAAGACATCACTAGTTTATACATGGACTTTACGCTTGGTTTTGATTTAGCTGATATGCCAGTAACCGTTAATATGGGTGCTCGTTACTCAGAAACTGATATTGAAGTTGCTGCAATACAAAGCTTTATTAGCGATGTAGTTCCAACTTCAGATGCGACATTGTTTGCTAACGTATTTGGCCCTGCGACTAATATTGAACAAGGTACTAGCTACTCAAACTTACTACCGTCTTTCAACGTTAAGCTTGAGCTACAAGATAATATGATTTTACGTTTTGCCGCGTACGATAGTATTACTCGTCCAACTATGTCTCAGTTATCTCCTGCGACAAACTTTAACGAGCCACGTCGTCAAAACTTAACGGCAAGTGGTGGCAATCCAGCACTTAAACCATTCCAATCAGAAAACTGGGATATCTCTTACGAGTGGTACTACAACGATGCTAACTTATTTAGCTTTGCAGTATTTAGTAAAGAAGTTGACGACTTTATTGTTACATTAACGGGTGCAGAAACATACGAAATGTCTGACCGTTCAGGTCCTGATTTTGCGTGTACTACATGTACAGACCAAACAGATGACGAACTTATTGGTAGCTCAGAAGTTTACACTGTAAGCCGTCCTCAAAATGGTGAGTCTGCAACTGTAACCGGCTTCGAAGTGGGTGTTACTCACATGTTTGAAAATGGTTTTGGTTTTATCGCTAATGCGACTGTTGTGAATAGCGACATTAGTGTAGGTGATGATACAACTCAAACATTTGCACTTGAAGGTTTGGGCGATTCACAAAACTTAGTATTGTTTTATGAGCAAGACAACTGGCAAGCACGTGTTGCATTTAACAACCGTGAAGGCTTTTTACGCTTAGTTGATAACGGCTTCAATGGTGAACCAGTGAACGTAGAAACGTACGGCCAGTGGGATATTAGTGCAAGCTACGATATTAACGAAAACTTCACTATTTTTGCAGAAGGCATCAATATCACTGAAGAAGAGTTAGTACAAACAGGTCGTTTTGCTAACCAAATTTATTCAGTGGAAGATAATGGCTCACGTTACGCGTTTGGTATTCGCGGATCGTTTTAATTAATGTTTGAGGCGAACTTCTCGCCTCTTGTTTCATTGCAGCACATTAGTGCTAATACCAATTAGGTTAATTTAACAGTAATGTATATTAGTTAACCTAATTGGCTAAAATGAAGCCACATTAAATCCAAATGCCCTACCGGGCATTTGTTGTATAAAACGTTATCAAAGATACTCAAAGAGTAGTCCATTATGAATAAAACAATAAAAACAATCGCAGTAATTGGTGGCGGCACAGCAGGATGGTTGAGCGCTGCAATTATAGCTTCGTATCACCAAGGTAAAAATGGTGATGGCTTAAAAGTGATGTTGGTTGAATCGTCAGATATTCCAACAATTGGTGTAGGTGAAGGTACCTGGCCCACGATGAAAAACACACTTCAGCAAATAGGTTTGCGTGAAGTTGATGTATTTAAAGCCTGTAACGCTACCTTTAAGCAAGGTGGTAAATTTGTAAATTGGACGCACGGCAACAACGACTTTTACTACCATCCATTTACTGTACCGCTAGGCTACGGCCGCATAGATTTAGCCCCTTATTTAGATAATGTTGAAGACTTTGCACAGCAAACTAATTTTCAACATGATATTTGCGAAGCAAGCTTAGCCCCAAGAGGTATAGCGCAAGGTGAATATCAAGGTAACTGTAATTACGCTTATCACTTAGATGCCGGCGCTTTTGCAGAAATGCTTAAACAACATTGTAAAAGTAAGCTTGGTGTAGAGCATATTATTGGTACTGTTGATCAGGTAAAACTTGATGACGATGGTGCAATAAATGAGCTTACTCTAAAAGATCAAACCCGCATTATAAGCGCCGATTTATTTATAGACTGTACTGGTTTTTCATCATTGTTATTAGGCCAAGCGCTCAACGTACCGTTTAAAAAAATGGACCACGTGCTATTTAACGACAGCGCACTGGCGATGCAAGTCCCTTACGATGAAAACGATGACTCCTTAGCCAGCCATACCATAGCAACAGCGCAAAACGCTGGATGGATTTGGGATATAGGTTTAACGCATCGCCGTGGTGTAGGGCATGTATATTCAAGCAAATTTTTATCAGACGATGAAGCAGAGCAAAACTTACGAAACTATTTAGGCGATGCAGCAAACGGTTTAACTGCCCGTAAAATTAGCTTTGAGTCGGGCTACCGTGAGAAGTTTTGGCATAAAAACTGTGTTGCAGTGGGTATGTCAGCAGGGTTTGTAGAGCCGCTTGAAGCAACCGCTATTATGCTTGTTGAAATTTCAGCACGCTTTGTAGCAGAGCACATGCCAGCAGATACACAAGTAATGCCTATAGTAGCTAAACGCTTTAACGAGCAGATGGATTACCGCTGGCAGCGTATTATCGACTTTTTAAAGCTGCATTACATGCTAACCAAGCGCCCAGAACCTTACTGGCAAGCACATGTACAGCCCAATACTATTCCACAAACCCTGCAAGAAGATTTACTTCTTTGGGGAAGCCGTGGCCCGCTTATTCAAGATTTTCATGGCGCATTAGAGTTATTCCCAGCCGCCAGCTACCAGTACGTTTTATATGGTATGGGCTTCAAACCAGACTTTACTAAACAGGCTTATTTGTATTCACAAGACGCGCAAGCCAAACAAATAATTGAACGTAACAGCCAGCTTACACAGCAGATGTTGCAAACTTTGCCGTCACACCGCGCTTATATTGAGCAGTGGTTAGCGGCTAACCCAGTTTAAGGATGTGTAACTATGGCTATTAGTGAACTAGTAAACACCAAACACCAAACATTAAAAATTAACCCTAATGCAGGTGTTGAATATGCAAAAACGCAGCATTTAGTTAATTTAAGAGCTAACGAAGTGGCAAAAGCAGCCTGCGACTTACCTATTTTTTTAGCACGTAATACACAAAATGGTAGTTATACCGTATCAGCGTTAACCAGCTTTAGTGCAGGTCAAAGTTTATTGGTTAATAACAACCAATGGCAGGCACTTTACACACCGGTATGTATACAAACTCACCCTCTTTATTTAATGACCCGTGAAGCAAATAGCAGCGACTACTTTATTGCGATTGATGATCAAAGCTCAGCCGTAAATACGCAGCAAGGCGAGGCACTATTTGATGCTAAAGGTAAGCCAAGCTTATTTTTAAATTCACAGCAAAAGCTACTTGAGAGCGATTTAAAAAATGATTATCAAACGTATCAATTTACCCAAGAAGTAGCGCGCTTAGGGCTTATTAAAAACATAGATATTGTATTGCAGTTTGAACAAGGCGAAACCCAAACTATTCAAGGTTTGAGCACCGTTGATGAAGACAAACTGCAAACTTTAGATAGCGATACCGTTGCAAACTTACACAAGCAAGGTTACCTAAGTGTGCTTAACAGTATGCTTATTTCACTGTTTCAGTTAAATGCATTGGTAAAGCTGCACAACCAACGTCCCGAACTTATGCCTTTAAAGCAAATTAAGTTAGAACTAAGTCGAGATGCGCACGCGCTGTAGCGTGCACTTTTTTATTACACAGACATTGCGCGTAACGCGTAGGAGACACACACATGTCAGATAACATTTTACAGCTGGTGGTTTTTGTTTTTGTCACCGCTTTAATTGGTGGCCTTACTTATTGGAAATGCCGAGGCCAAAATCGTAATAACGGACAAAGCCAAACCAAAGAGTATTTTTTAGCGGGCGGTGGCCTTACTTGGATGTTTGTTGCAGGTTCAATAACACTTACTAACTTAAGTACCGACCAACTAGTGGGTATGAATGGTAACCAAATGGCTTTGCTTGTTTGGTGGGAGCTTGCGGCGATTATTGGCTTAATTATTTTAGCCAAAGTGTTTATTCCTGTTTATTATAAATACAACTGTACAACGACCACAGAGCTTTTAGAAAAGCGCTATAACAACAAACATATTCGCGCTGTTATTGGGGGATTATTCTTTTTAGGTAATGCACTTATTTACATGCCAGCGGTAATTTACTCAGGTGCGCTGTTTATGCAAACCATGTTTAAGGTTGATATTCCGCTAATGTATATTGCCACCGCATTTGCCATTGTAGGTGCTATTTATGCGTTTTTTGGTGGTCTACGTGCAGTTGCAGTGTCTGATACTTATAACGGCTTACTGGTACTGGGTATGGCTGTTTTAGTGGTGTTTTTAGCACTAAATGCGATTGATTATGACTTTACGGGTATTCCTGAGGAGCGCTTAACACTCATCGGCGATGCTGATTCACCTATTCCATGGCCAACACTTTTAACCGGTATGATCTTTATTCAAATGTATTACTGGGGTACTAACCAAACAATTACGCAACGAGCCATGGCTGCTCCTAATGTTAAAGAAGCGCAAAAAGGTATATTTGCCGCAGCGGGAATTCGTTTTTTAATCGTCCCTGCCATTGTGGTATTACCGGGTATTATTTCGTTTAAACTTTACGGCGATATTGGCGACGCTGCTTATGGTCGAATTGTAGGTGATGTAATGCCAGCATGGTTAACCGGTGTGTTTGCAGCGGCAATGGCAGCCGCTGTACTCTCTACTTACAACAGCTTATTAAATTCAGCTACAGCACTATACGTGTGTGACATTCACGAAGCTTACTTTAATAAAGAGCCAAGTGTTGTAAAGCTAAGTGGTTACGTAACATTGCTACTAACAAGCTTAACACTGGTACTTGTACCAATTTACCAGCAAGCCGACAGTATTATTAACTTACTACAGCAATTAAACGGCTTATTAAGTATGCCTATATTCTCAATTTTTGTAGTGGGCTTATTATTTAAAAATGTTGATGCACGTGCAGGTATTGCAGCAGTAATTTTAGGTGTTGTAATGTACGGCATGCTTACGTTTGCAAACTCACCACTACATACTGACATTCATTACATTCATTTAATGCCAATTACACTGATTGTATGTGTAGCTTTTGCATTGATAGTAAATAAAGTGGTATTTGGTTTGAATGCGCAGTGGGCAGGTAAAACACCAGCACTTGATGACGCAGGACAAGTACAAGTACAAAAATAGATTGTAAATAGTTTAAGCTGACAAAATCGGTCATGGGGCAACTCTGGCCGATTTTTTATATATATTAAAAGCAATAACAGAGCTTTAAAGTAAAGGTTAGTTTAATACCTTTTATTACAGTGGTACTTCCAGTGAGTTTATCTGACTATTTGCGATGTAAAGACTATCAAAACCTAATTTGTATGATATATACTATTATTATTGAGTGTCACCATCTGATAGATTGTGGCTCAAGCAAAGAGATACATTTAGTAAATAGTGTAGCTTACTAATTTTCGTTATATTTATAACTCACACAATGAACAAGAGGATAGGAAAATCATGGCCGACACTAAATCATTTTATCGATTAGACAGTGTAAACAGCACCGTTATTTTCGACTGCCAGAGCAAAACACCGGCGTTACTGTACTTTGGTAAACGCCTATCTGAGCAAACAACAGAAACAATGCTAACTCAGCTTGCTACGCGTCAAGAAGTAAAATGTGCCGTGGTTGAAGAAGCGCCTATTTCTCTATCTCCACTACTCGGTGAGGGCTTTACTGGTGCGCCAGGGCTTGAGCTAGTAAACGACTCAATCGCATGGTCAGTAGGGCCAGAGCTTCAAGAAGTGCGTCAGCCTTCAGCCGCAACACTTGAATTTGTAAGCGTAGATAAGCTTCGTGGTATTGAAGTAGTGCACAGCATTACACTTGATAAAAACACTGATGTACTAAGCGCACATACTGTATTAACTAATTTAGGTGACTCACCACTGGGCGTTAATTTTTGCGCAGCACCAACATTTCAGCTACCAGATAGCGTAAGCAAAATAGTGAGCTTTGAAGGTCGTTGGTCAAATGAATTTCAACGTCAATCGGTTGATTTAGTTTTAGGTAGTTTTGTTCGCGAAAACCGTAAAGGCAAAACATCACACGATGTATTTCCTGGTTTATTAGTGCATAACGAAAATGCAGGCGAGCAACACGGCGAATGTTACGGCTTTCATTTAGGGTGGAGTGGTAACAATAAACTACGCGCAGAGCTTTTAGCTGAAGGTCGTCGTTATGTACAAATGGGTGAGCTATTACTTCCTGGTGAGCTTATGCTTGCTAAAGGTCAAACATATCAAAGCCCGAGCATTTATGGCTCGTTTTCGAGTGAAGGTTTTAGTGCGCTTTCTCGTAATTTTCATCGTTTTGTTAAAGCTAATTTACTTAGCCAAGCACAGCGTGAAAAAACACGTCCTGTGCATTACAACACATGGGAAGGCATATACTTTGATCACGACGTAGACACGCTTAAGCAGCTAGCCGACAAAGTAGCGCCGTTAGGTATTGAGCGTTTTGTACTTGATGATGGTTGGTTTAAAGGCCGCCGTGGCGATAACGCTGGTTTAGGTGATTGGACAGTAGATTACAAAATTTACCCCGATGGTTTATCACCCGTTATAGATCATGTGAATAGCTTAGGTATGGAGTTTGGTATTTGGTTTGAACCAGAAATGGTCAACCCAGATAGTGATTTATACCGCGCGCATCCTGATTGGGTTTTAGGCTCCCAAAACAACGAACAGTTAAGCTTTAGAAATCAGCTAGTACTTGATTTAACGCGCTCTGAGGTTGTTGAGTACCTATACAAAGCCATCGACGATATTTTAGTTGAATACCCAACTATTAAGTACATTAAATGGGATATGAACCGCGATATTAACCATGCGGGTAATTTTGATGGTAAGCCAGCAGTGCACCAGCAAACATTAGCACTTTATCGTTTAATTGACCGTATTAAAGCGGCGCACCCAGGGCTTGAAATAGAAAGCTGTTCGTCAGGTGGTGCACGTGTAGATTACGGCGTACTTGCACACACAGACCGTGTATGGACGTCAGATTCAAACGATGCGCTTGATCGCCTTGAAATACAGCGTGGATGTTCGTTCTTTTTCCCATCGTCGGTTATGGGTGCACACGTAGGGCCACGCGATTGTCATATCACAGGGCGTAATGTAAGTATTGAAATGCGTGCTGCGGTATCAATGTTTGGCCACATGGGCATTGAAATGGACCCACGTGAGCTGACCGATCACGAATACAATGCACTTAAAGCGGCAATAGCACTACACAAAGAGCATCGTGAGTTTATTCATGCTGCCGATTTATACCGCCTAGATAGCGACGATTTATCAATTAACTTTGGTTTAATTGATGCGCAAAAAACAAAAGCGTTATTTGCCTATAACAGCGTTCGCGAAACACCGCGTACAGCGCCTAATAAGCTTCGTTTTGTTGGCCTAGATGCCGATGCGCAGTACACACTTAATTTAGTGTGGCCGGTAAAATTTGAAGAGTATCGCCCATCTTCTATTGCTGCGGTAAATGGTCAAACATTTACAGGTGAAGCGCTAATGCAGTTTGGTTTACAAATGCCAATTTCATTCCCGCAAACATCGCTTATATTTGAGCTTAATAAAGCTTAAATTTAACTAAGAGCAGTAAAGGGCGAAAATCGCTTTTATGCTGCTCTATTGAGATATCAGAAGTCAGCTCTATATTGTTTAGAGCTGACTTTTTTATATCCTTAGTAAGCTAATTTAGTAAATTAACTTAGTAAACTCAAAAATATCGAAAATAGAGTGGTTACGCTTGCGCGTAATTTTGCTTATTACCCAACCAACGTTGAATTAGCGGGTCAACAACCTCTGGGTGTTGCTTAAGCATTTGCTGTGCAATCGGTCTAACTTGGTTGAGGATGTGCTTATCGCGGGTAAGATCGGCAATTTTAAACTCGGCTAACCCTGTTTGTTTTGTACCGAGTACTTCACCAGGGCCACGAATTTCTAAATCGCGCTCTGCTATCACAAAGCCATCGTTACTATCGCGTAGTACACCTAATCGCTTTTGAGCGGTATGAGACAGTGGTGCGTGGTATAAAAGCACGCAATGCGATGCAGTAGCGCCACGGCCAACTCGCCCACGTAACTGATGCAGCTGTGCTAAGCCTAAGCGCTCAGGGTTTTCTATAATGATTAAGCTCGCATTAGGGACATCTACACCAACTTCAATAACCGTCGTGGCAACTAAAACATGTATATTACCTGCCTTAAACTCGCTCATAATGGCTTGTTTTTCAGCTGATTTCATTCGCCCATGTACTAAGCCTACGTTTAGCTCTGGTAATGCTTCTTTTAACTGCAGTGCGCTGTCCTCCGCTGCTTGGCATTGCAGTACTTCAGATTCATCAATAAGTGTACACACCCAATAAACTTGGCGGCCTTGCTCGTTACACGCTAATTTAACGCGGGCAATAATATCGTCTCTGCGAGTATCAGGAAGTGCCACTGTTGTGATTGGCGTACGCCCAGGTGGCAGCTCGTCAATCACAGAGGTTTCTAAGTCGGCATAGGCGGTCATGGCGAGTGTACGTGGAATGGGTGTTGCGGTCATGACTAGTTGATGAGGGTAACAATCACCAAACTTACCTTTTTCACGCAGTGATAAACGCTGGTGGACACCAAAGCGGTGTTGCTCGTCAATAACGATAAGCACTAAGTTATTAAACTTAACTTCATCTTGAAATAAAGCGTGAGTACCTACAATCATTTGCGCTTCACCAGAGGCTATTTTTTCAAGTGTTGCTACGCGCTCTTTGCCTTTTGTTTTACCGCCAAGCCAAGCAACTGTTATACCTAGTTGATTAAACCACGTTGTAAAATTAACACCATGTTGCTCTGATAAAATTTCAGTAGGAGCCATTAAAGCGACTTGAAAGCCCTGCGCAATGGCTGTTAGTGCACTAAGTGCTGCTACTAGGGTTTTACCAGAGCCTACATCGCCTTGTACTAAACGCATCATGGGATACGCGTGTTGCATGTCACCTTTAATCTCAGCAACTACGCGGCTTTGCGCATTTGTGGGTGCAAAAGGAAGTTGCTCTAAAAATTGGCTTTCTAATGTGTTTACCGGATTTAATGCCACGGCTTTAACTTGTTGCCCTTGCTCTCGCACTTTTAATAAGCTGAGGTTTTGAGCAAGTAACTCCTCAAATACAAGGCGCTGTTGAGCAGGGTGAGTACCTTGCTCTAATGCAGCTACATCAACATTATTTGGTGGGCGGTGCAGTAATAATAGGGCGTCACTTAGCGGCATATTTGATGGCTGCCACTGTGAAGGCAGTAGTTCTTCTACTGAGTATTTATTTAGTAAATCAATAGCCTGTTCGCTTAAAGCTCTAATCGATAGTTGCTTTAAGCCTTCGGTTGTTGAATAAACGGGCGTTAATGTTGTCGCTACCGGCTGCTCGTTAGAGGTATCGCTGATGCTGTATTCAGGATGACTCATTTCAAAGCCAACACGGCCACGGCGCACTTCACCAAAACAACGTATTATTTTACCAGCGCTAAATGCGTTTTTTTGTGCAGCGGTAAAATTAAAAAATCGTAGTGTTAGCCTGCCAGTACCATCATTGATTTGGCAAACAAGCATGCGCCTTTTTCCAAACGTGATTTGGCTTGTTTCAATTGTTGCTTCAACACTCACGTGGCTATGTAGTGACAACTCATTAATCGCGTATAAGCGAGTGCGATCTTCATAGCGAAGTGGCAAATGAAAAAGCATATCTTGCACAGTTAAAATACCTAGCTTTAACAAACGCTCAGCCATTTTTGGGCCGACCCCTTTGAGCTCTGTAATTGGGTATTGATTTAAGCTAGGTTTAGACAAATTATATCAATCTTATTATTTGTGAATAAGTTAAGTGTACTTACAGAGCTTTAGTCCATCAAGTATGTTTTAAAGCTTGCCAAAATTGCTCGTCAGCGACTATTTCGCCGTTTTCATCAAGTGCAGGATAAGGTAATTTTTTTTGTTTACACTGCCTTGCGATAATAGGGTGGCAGCCTTCAAAGTAAAGTGGATGTTTAACTTCGGCGCTCAACATATCTCTATTATATAAACCAGCCAGCTCGCGTTGGCGCTGTGCTTCAAACAATATTAGCGCAGCAGCAACTGAAACATTTAGTGATTGCACCATGCCTTGCATTGGAATAATAATATTTTGATCGGCATATTCTAGGGCTTTTTCTGATATCCCTGTTTTTTCTTGTCCAACAATAATAGCCGTTGGCTTGGTGTAATCTACTTCTCTAAAATCAACGGCATCTTCTGATAAGTGAGTTGCTAATATTTGTATTTCTGGATTGCGTTCACGCATTGCAGTAACAGCATCATCAATATTTCTATGTAAGTGCGTCTCTAGCCAGTTTTTACTGCCGCCTGAGGTGTTATTAGTTAGCCATTTTTGCTTTTCAGGCCATACAGCATGTACGTGATGACAACCAACCGCATCAGCACTTCGTACTATTGCAGATAAGTTATGGTGTTTGTGCACGTCTTCTAAGCACACGGTTAAGTCTGTTTGACGGCGCGAAAGTACGTCTTCGATTCTTTGGTAGCGAGTTTGCTGCATGGTTATCCTCTTTTTTCGGCAATTATACGAGATTTTTGCAGTTAAGGCATTACCGTACGGCTAATTGGATTTTGTAGAGAAATAAGAGTTTCTGTTGACTGAATAGCTTCTATTGCCTGTATTTTATTAATCAGCACATCTTGTAAGTGATCAATGGACTTTGTCATTACCTTTATAAATATACTGTAGTTACCTGTTGTGTAATAAGCCTCTACCACTTCCTCCAATGCTTCTAGCTTTATAAGTGTTTGTGGGTAATCACGTGCGTTATTTAAATTAATACCTATAAAGCAACACACATCGTAGCCTAGCTGTTTAGTATTAATCGTTAATTGGGTGCCTGTAATGATCCCTGCTTGCTTCATTTTTTCAATTCTTACGTGAATTGTCCCAGCGCTTACATTAAATCTTTTTGCTAATTCGGCGTACGCAGTACGGGCATTTTCCATTAATGCATGAAGTATCTGTTTATCGAGATTATCGATTAAATAATTTTCCATTATATTTTTCTCATAAAATTATCGAATATATGATTTTTATACCACTTAATTGATGGTTTTAATATGTTAAAGCTATTTTTATTATGGGATATTGAATTAATTCATCAAATCGTTACATTAACCTCATTAAAGGCGCTCATTAGGGCGCTTTTTATCAATTAAGCAAGTAACAATAACTGGGAATGAGGCCAATTATTATGAGTTCACACTATGTGCAGCAACAGCAGCAAATAAGTAAAGTTAAGCAATTTTTTTCACAGCAACTAGAAACCCAACTTGGGCTGGTTGAGGTTCAAGCCCCTATTTTGGCTAAAGTAGGTGACGGCACGCAAGATAACTTAAGCGGCCATGAAAACGCAGTTGCTGTAAATGTAAAAGCGATTACAGATAGCCGCTACGAAGTGGTGCATTCATTGGCTAAGTGGAAACGTAAAACACTCGCAACTTATGGCTTTGGTGTTGGTGAGGGTATTTACACTCAAATGAAAGCTTTGCGCCCAGATGAAGATTCATTAAGTCCTATTCATTCTGTATATGTAGATCAATGGGATTGGGAAAAAGTAATTAACGAAACCACAGAGCGTTCGCTGGCAACACTAAAGCAAACTGTTCAATCTATTTATAAAGGGATAAAAGAGACGGAAGCTTTTGTAAGAGAGTCTTATGGTTTGACGCCTTTTTTACCGGACGACATTAAGTTTGTGCACAGTGAAGAGCTACGTAAAATGTACCCTGACTTTAGCGCTAAACAGCGCGAAAAAGCCATTGCACAAGAATATGGTGCTGTATTTTTAATTGGTATTGGTGGCGTGCTTGGAGATGGCAAAATCCATGATGTAAGAGCCCCAGATTACGATGATTGGTCTACGCCAACGTGCGATCAATATATGGGTTTAAATGGTGATATTTTAGTATGGAACCCAGTACTTGAAGACGCATTTGAAATTTCATCAATGGGTATACGTGTAAGTCCTGAGGTTTTAAAAGCGCAGTTAAGTACAACTGGAGATGAAGACCGCTTAGAGTTTGATTGGCATAAAGCGCTACTACAAAGTAAATTTCCGCAAACAATTGGCGGTGGAATAGGGCAGTCGCGCTTGGCTATGCTCTTGCTACAAAAGCAGCATATTGGTCAAGTACAAGTGGGTGTATGGCCGCAGCAAACACATGCTGAGGTAAGCGGTTTACTTTAAAATATGAATTAATTTGAGTGCTCAATAGAGCACTCTGTTCTTAGCTTGTTTTAAACTCTATTTCAATTTTGTTATTCAAAAGTTTAACGTTGCACGGAGGGTAATTGCGGATTGTTTTGAGTACTTTATCAAAAATATGAATCTCTACACCTGAATGCAAAACAGAATTTACCGCTAAATTAGCGTCGTTAAGTAAATCGTGTAAGTCGTGATCTAAGTTTGAAAGACGTTTTTCTAATTGCTCTGCCTGCTCACAATAATGCTTTTGAGTAGCACCAATTTTAGTAATTAATAGTTTTTTCTTTTCGGCATCCTTCACTAAATCAGTTTTTTCTAGTGCTGCTTGCAACGTGTCTAGCTGTGCATCTGTTTTAGCTAAGTCTTTAAAGCAATTATCAGTATCAGCGGTTATTTCGGCGCCAGAAGCCGCTAGGTTAATAATCATTTTAGCGCCTGATTCATTCCCTATTTCGCCAGCAATGAGGGTCGTTGCATCGAGTATTTCGCCACCAAATATTTTACCCTTAGGTAAGTCGGATTGACCAACTTGCAGTAAGCGTTTAGCTTTCATTACACAGTGGCTTGTTTGGCGATCAATAAAAATATTATTTGCTTCTAGGTAGCAATACTGTGAATGAGAGACGTGAATATCACCTTGCGCAATAAGCTTACAAGACAGTGATTGTTCGTCGGCTTTTTGATGGCCAATAATGCCTTGTTTAACGGTGATGTTTCCGCCTGCGGTAAGCTCTCCTGATTCAACAGTGCCAAATATAGTAATATCGCCTTTGGCTGTTACTTTCATTCCAGGGTCTATATTGCGGGTAACAATAACACTGCCTTGAAAGTCAATGTGGCCGCTTTTTACGTTTACATCTGAAATGGTAAAAATATCGTCGACACGCATACCATTATTAATTTCAACCGGAACACCTGCAATAGTAGAGACTAGTTCAAGCGGATTTAGCTTTGATATTTCGGTGCCTTCGCCTGCTACTAATTGTTTATTTTCTCCGGGTTTTGCGGGCAGTATGTCACCTATTACGGTGAAGCCTTCTTTACCAGGGGTTGCTGGTTGTTGGCGAATAAGCACAGAGCCTGGCTCTACGCTTGCAAGCTTGCCAAAGTCGCGCATATCCACGCTGCCATCTTCTTTGAGCTTGGGGGTTTTTAAACGGTCTTTTAAAGTCTCTACGGTTGTTATTAGTTTAGTGGCCAAACCATCACTTGGTAGCCTACCTTTAGCTAATACTCCCTTAACGACAGAACCCGCTGTATGCTCAAACTGTTTTTGCAGTAGCAACTCTAAAAATGCTTGCTTATAGCCACGCACAATTCCTGCTTTAACGAGTTGTTTTTTTGCATCTTCTAAACTTAATAATTTTCCGCCTTGGGCAAGGGTTAGCTCGCCAATGGCCAGCATTTTATCGTCGCTAATTGTTACATTTAAAGTGGCATTGTGTTTTGTTGCTACAACCAGAGTGTGTTGTGTGTTTTCGTTTTTAAAAAAATCATTAATAGCGTCATGATCTATTTTGCAGTCGCAAAAAGCTGACTTTTCGAGAGCCTCTAAAATAAATGCAGCGCTGGGAGGAATATGTTCTTTTACATCAAGTAAAACATTTCCATTGTTGGCAAGCTTAAACACGAGTTAATCCTTTTTTACTACTTAAGTTAAGTTTGTTTTTTTAAAACACATCTACAGATTGCTAGAAATTTACATTTGAGTCAAGAAGTCACAGAGAACGAAGTGCTAAGAGGGAAAAAAAGGCTATAGAGAGGCTCTATAGCCTGTAATACTTAATTGGTAGAAGGAAGTTCCATTATTCCATCTATTTCAACTTGTGCACCTTTTGGAAGTGCACGAACACCTAATGCAGCTCTCGCTGGGTAAGGTTGCTTAAAGTATTGGCTCATAACTTCATTTACAGTCGCGAAGTTAGATAAATCAGTTAGATAAATATTTATTTTCACTAAATCTTGAATTTGCCCGCCAGCTTCTTCACATACCGCAGTGATATTTTTAAATACCTGATGCGTTTGCTCACTAAAGTCTTCTGAAATCATTTCCATCGTTTCTGGCACTAATGGAATTTGACCAGATAAATAAACAGCGGTGCCTACTTTAACTGCTTGGCTGTAAGTGCCAATGGCAGCAGGTGCTTTGTCGGTAGAGATAAATGCTTTATTCATGTGTTTCCTATTTTACTTTTTACGATAGACTTTTTGTACATCAGGCATAACGCGAATGCGGCGCATAATGTTAGCAACGTGGATACGGTTTTTAACGGTAACCCCTAAATCTATCACGTATAAATTACTTTCTTTTTCATCGGTGGTTATTTCTACAATATTGGCTTGGGTTGTAGTAACAACATTGGTTAATTTAGCCAGAGCCCCCTGATGATTAATAATTTCAACTCTCAGAGCTGCAATATATTCTTTCTCTGGGTTATCGTCCCATTTTACAACTAAGTATTTAGAGCGCTCATTTTCCCAGCCACGGATGTTTTTACATTCTTGGCGGTGAACGGTCAGGCCCTTACCTTGGCTTACATGAGCTGTAATAGCATCGCCAGGTACAGGTCGGCAACACTTAGAGTAATTAACTAGCATGCCCTCAGTACCAATAATGGTCGCTTTGGCTTGGCTGGTAATATCAGTTAAGTCGTCACTGTCATTTTGTAATAGGCGTTTGGCAATTAACATGCTCATTAGGTTACCAGAGCCAATTTCTACAAGTAATTCAAGAAGCGTTGTTAGTTCGTGCTCCTCAAGTACTCTCGCTATATTTTCATCAGCAATGCTATCTAGTTTGTTTTCACCTAATGCTGAATCAAGTAAGCGGCGCCCTAAAAGCATAGCTTCTTCATGATGCTGGCTTCTAAGGTAGTTACGAACGCCCAAACGCGCTTTACCAGTAACAATAAAGTTTAGCCATGTTGCATTAGGGTGAGCGCCTGAGCTTGTTATTATTTCTATAGTTTGCCCTGTATCTAAGGGCCTACTTAAAGGGTGCGGCTTGCGATTAACGCGAGCGCCTACGCAGGTGTTGCCTACATCTGTATGCACGGCATAAGCAAAATCGACTGCGGTAGCACCCATTGGTAGCTCAACAATACGCCCATCTGGTGTAAATACGTAAATTTCTTCTGGGAATAGCTCAGTTTTTACATTTTCAATAAATTCAAATGATGAACCCGCACTTTGCTGAAGCTCTAATAAGCTCTGCATCCACTGGCGAGCACGTTGCTGCGAAGTATTACCTGCGCCATCACCTGCTTTTTTATACATCCAATGCGCCGCTACACCTTTGTCGGCCATATGATCCATATCATGAGTACGAATTTGAATTTCAACAGGTATACCGTGAGGACCAACTAATGAAGTATGAAGCGATTGGTAACCATTTGTTTTTGGTACTGCAATATAATCTTTAAAGCGTGTTTCAATAGGTTTATAAAGACTATGAGCTACACCTAATACACGATAACACGTATCCATAGAGTCAACTGCAATTCTAAACGCGTAAATATCCATAACTTCGTTAAATAGCAGTTCTTTATTAAGCATTTTTTTATAAATACTATATAAATGTTTTTCACGGCCTGACACAGTTGCTTTAATGCCTGATTCTTCAAGACGTGCTTCTATTTCATGTTGGATATTAGTAATAACTTCTTTGCGATTACCGCGTGCTTTAGCAACTTCCGATTTAAGTGCGCGATGACGCATAGGATATAAAGCTTGAAAACCTAAGTCTTCAAGTTCATTTTTAATATCGTGAATACCTAAGCGGTTTGCAATTGGTGCGTAAATTTCTAGTGTTTCACGCGCTATTCTGCGGCGCTTATCTGGGCGCAATGCGCCTAAAGTACGCATATTGTGTGTTCTATCAGCAAGCTTGATTAAAATGACTCGAATATCCTGAGTCATTGCCATAATCATTTTGCGGTAGTTTTCAGCTTGGAATTCTTTTTTATCTTTAAAGCTAAGCTTATCGAGCTTACTCACACCTTCAACTAGCTCTGCAACAGTTTCGCCAAATATCTCGGCTAAATCTTGTTGACTAAAATCAGTATCTTCAATTACATCATGCATTAGCGCGGCCATGAGCGTTTCATGGTCAAGATGCATGCCTGCAAGAATTTGGGTTACTTCTACTGGGTGCGTTATGTAAGGTTCGCCACTTGAGCGAGTTTGTCCTTCATGGGCCTCTCGGGCTACCACGTAAGATTTTTGAACCAGCTCTACATCAGCAGCGGGCAAGTATTCTGAGATTTTCTTTTTAAGACCTTCAAAAAGATACATTCACACTCCAATGTTCTAGGGCCTGTTGACCTTTCAGGATTAAAATTTGTTCAATCTAGGGGCGATTTAATCGCGGCGCGAGGTTTTTAGCCTAGCGGGCTAAGTAAAAATCGAGCAACAAAGAGTAAAGTGCCCCTAGGCAGAACCCTTTAGGCAGCGCATGTTTTGCATTTATGCTGCGTTATCGCCTATTTATGGGGAATAACCACACTACATAGGCTCTGCCTTGCCTAAATACCAAACATACTACTGCAAATTTAACCTCGAAAGATAAACAGCCCTAGTGAAGCAAATTAGGTAAGCTACGAATATACGATGAAAAGAGAGGATTGCCAACGGCTATAGTAGAAATACTGCGCCGTTGGCTAAATCAGACCGGGAGGTCGATTATTGGTTGCCACCAACAATAGCAGCAACAGCAGCTAATTCAGCTGCTTCTTGGTGTTGTTGTTCTTCACGGTCAATTAAGTCCATTGAAGAGCTATCAACTAAACCTAGTTCAATTTCACGTAAAGCAACTACCGTTGGCTTATCGTTTTCAGGGTCTACTAGTGGAGTTTTACCACCAACAGCAATTTGGCGGGCACGACGAGCCGCAACTAAAATTAAGTCAAAACGATTACCAACTGCATCTACTGCATCTTCAACTGTTACGCGGGCCATCACAGCACTCCAAAAATAATTTAAATCAAAGACGTAGTTTACTGCAAGCAGCCACTTTCGCCAATAGCCAGTGTTCAATTTTTATCAGTTTTACTTGTCTAAGCCTGATTTAAATAGACTTAAATTATTTAAGCAGGCTATTTAGTAAAACTTGATGGCGTTCTTCTTGCGCTTTTAGGGTTAAGCGCTGAGCCATTACAATCATTTCTATGTCGCCAAGCGCGCTCTCAAAGTCATCATTAACAATTACATAGTCGTATTCGTTATAATGTGATGTTTCAGATTGTGCTTTTGCCATACGAGAGGCAATAACCTCAGCTGAATCTTGGCCACGATTATTTAAGCGTTGCTCTAACTCTTCTTTTGAAGGAGGTAGTATAAAAATAGTTTTCACGCTTGGCATTATTTCGCGCACTTGTTGCGCGCCTTGCCAATCAATATCTAAAAACACATCAATACCCGCATCAAGTTGCGACTCAATAGCCTGCTTTGATGTGCCGTAGTAATTATCGAATACTTGAGCCCATTCAAAAAAGTCATCTTTGGCAATAAGCGCTTTAAATTCGTCTGTAGATACAAAGTGATAATGCACGCCATTTTTTTCACCTGGGCGAGGGGCGCGAGTTGTATGTGATACAGATACTTTCATGTCAGCGTGTTTTTTTAATAACGCATTGATTAAGCTTGATTTACCAGCACCTGAAGGGGCTGATAAAATAAATAAGTTACCGCGAGTTTGTGCCATGCTTTTCTCTACCTAAAAATAAACAGGCTTGGATTACAAGTAAACCAAGCCTTTAATTAACTGCATTATACTTTAATTAGCTCACCTTGCTCAAGTTAGGCGTGCTCAAGTGAGCTATGCCCAAGTTGAAGCGGGAGTGTTAGACTTTAAATAAAATTGCAGTTTAAATTTATCAACAGAACTAGCCGCTAGATATAAGTATTTGATAAGGTGAAGTATCACCTAGTAAAGGAGCCTTTATGCTTAATAAAACCTTATTTACCGCACAACAAGTAAGAGACAATGAAGCTTTAGCGGCTAAAAACAGTCATTGTGATTTATTTACACTAATGCAGCGTGCAGGAGAGGCTGTATATAAGCAATGGCAGTTATTTGATGCGCAGCATACATTAGTCATTGTTGGCCATGGTAACAACGCTGGAGACGGTTACGTTGTAGCTAGGCTTATTATGCAATCAGGTAAAAAGGTAACAGTATGCGCTGCTGAACCCGAAAAAACATTAAAAGGTGATGCTGCAAAAGCGCAGCAGCTATGGATAGAAGCGGGTGGGGTGGTTTCTCATTTTACAAAAGATGCTCTTAATGAGTGCGATATCGTTATTGATGCGCTCCTTGGTACTGGGCTTAATAGCGCCGTGCGCGATAATTTTGCGAATATAATTAACGCTGTAAATAACAGTGGTAAGCCCGTAATAAGCATTGATATTCCATCAGGCATTGAAGCAAATACAGGACAGCCTTTAGGGTGCGCAGTACAAGCGACTTCAACCGTTACTTTTGTAGGTATAAAGCAAGGGCTCACAACGACGGCAGGTAAACAATATAGCGGTAAGTTAGTTTTTGATGATTTAGCAATTGGCGATGCGTTTACTAGTATAGCTCAATCATCAGGAACCTTGATAAATATTAATAGCTTTAAAGGAATTGCCACGCGGGCAATCAATAGTCACAAAGGCAGCCATGGCAAGCTTTTATGTGTTGGTGGCAATCAAGGTACTGCAGGTGCAATTAGGTTAAGTAGTGAAGCAGCTCTTAGAACGGGTGCTGGCATGGTAAGGGTGTATACACACGAAAGCTCAATAACGCCTATTAGTATTGGCAGACCAGAGCTTATGGTAAGCAGTAATAACTTACATCAAGCGCTAGAGTGGGCAAGCTGCGTTGTTATTGGCCCAGGGCTTGGGCAAGACGAGTGGGCACAACAAACATTCGATGAAGTAATGCAATATTGCCAAAACAATAAAATGCCATTGGTTATAGATGCAGACGCCCTTAATTTACTGGCTAAGCAAGCTTCATCGTATATGTTAGAGCAATGCGTACTTACGCCACATCCAGGCGAAGCTTCGCGACTGCTAAGTGTTAGTACTAGCGACATAGAATCAGACCGCTTTAATTATGTCCGCCTTTGCGCCAAGCGCTATAACGCGACTTGTGTATTAAAAGGCGCTGGAACATTAATAGATAATGCCCAGCACACGTGGGTGTGTGAAGATGGCAACCCAGCACTGGCAGTTGGCGGCAGTGGCGACGTACTCACTGGTATTATTGGGGCATTACTTGCTCAAGGTTTAACTATTGATGAAGCAGCACGCTATGGTGTAACACTGCACGCTAAAGCCGGTGATATCGCAAGTGAGCGAGATGGACAAAGGGGAATGCTACCCAGTGATTTATTCCCAGTTGTAAGAGAGTTAGTTAATAAAGTGACGTGAGTTTAAGCGTCACTTTATCTCACTGATTATTAAGCTGTAATAAATCCCATTTTGTACCATATAGGTCTTCAAAAACCACTACGGTGCCATAGGGTTCTACTCTAGGCTCTTCGTTAAATGTAACGCCTTTAGAAAGCATTAAATTATAATCTCGCCAGAAATCATTAGTATGCAAAAATAAAAACACGCGACCACCCGTTTGATTACCAATAGCGCTAATTTGTTCGGGCGTTGTGGCTTTAGCAAGCAGTAGATTAGTTCTGCTCGAATTAGCTCCGTTTGAATTTGGAGGTGAAATTAATACCCAACGTTTACTATCACCTAAATCAGTATCCTCTACTAACTCAAAGTTGAGCTTTTGAGTATAAAACTCAATGGCATCGCCGTAGTCCTTAACAACTAATGCAATGCTGCCGATATGCTGTTGAACGTTAGTCATGTTTGGTTTACTCCGTACTATTAAATAAATGTGCTTTTTATCATATTTAGCAAACGATCAAGTAGGGTATATGCCCGCAGTATGTAATATGAATTAACTTACGAGTTCGTCTTCATCATCGGGTGGATCACCTGAGTCTTCTTTGCGTTTTCTTTGTTCTTATTTTGCTTTTTGTACATTTTCGTATGTAGGTGGTGGGATAGGAATAATAGAAATAAGCGGAAAGAATGCTAAAAATAAATAAGCCCCCTTAGACATACTTTTACCCCACGTGACCATTTTGAGCATAGCCCAAACTACGAATGAAAATAACCCAGTCACAAGAGCAACAAAAACAAAGAAGATGAATATTTCGTTATTATTTAATAAATCCATTTAATATAAATCTTAGTTATACGCAACTTAGGTATGGGTATAAATTAAACAATATCAATGATTTTTATTCTAAAAAGCAAAAAACCAGCCGAAGCTGGTTTTTTATATAAGCGAGGTGCTTAAACGGTGATGTTTATCACATCATTCCGCCCATACCACCCATTCCGCCCATGCCACCCATATCAGGTGCACCAGCAGATTCGTCTTTAGGGATTTCAGCTACCATTGCTTCAGTAGTGATCATTAGACCCGCAATAGACCCTGCAAACTGTAGCGCAGAGCGTGTTACTTTAGTTGGATCTAGGATACCCATTTCAATCATGTCGTTGTATTCGCCAGTTGCTGCGTTGTAACCGTAGTTACCATCGCCGCCTTTAACTGCGTTAATTACAACTGATGCTTCGTCGCCTGCGTTAGTTACGATTTGACGAAGTGGTGCTTCCATCGCACGAAGTGCAACTTTAATACCGTGGTTTTGATCTTCGTTGTCGCCAACTAAATCAACTAGCTTGCTAGCAGCACGTACAAGTGCAACACCGCCGCCAGGTACTACGCCTTCTTCAACCGCTGCACGAGTTGCATTTAATGCATCTTCAACGCGGTCTTTTTTCTCTTTCATTTCGATTTCAGTAGCAGCACCTACTTTGATAACTGCAACACCGCCAGCTAGTTTAGCCATGCGCTCTTGAAGTTTTTCTTTATCGTAGTCTGATGTAGCTTCTTCAATTTGTGCTTTAATTTGAGAAACACGACCAGTAATACCCGCTTCTTCGCCAGCACCGTCAATGATAGTTGTATCATCTTTAGTGATAATTACGCGCTTAGCTGTACCTAGGTCTTCAACTGTTGCTTTTTCAAGCTCTAAGCCGATTTCTTCAGAAATAACAGTACCGCCAGTTAATACAGCAATATCTTGTAGCATTGCTTTACGACGATCGCCAAAGCCAGGTGCTTTAACAGCTGATACTTTAACAATACCGCGCATGTTATTAACTACTAATGTAGCTAGTGCTTCGCCTTCAAGGTCTTCTGCAATGATTAGTAGTGGTTTACTTGCTTTAGCAACCGCTTCTAATGTTGGCAATAATTCACGGATGTTAGATATTTTTTTATCTACAAGTAGAATAAATGGGTTATCTAGTTCAACAGTGCCTTTTTCTGGGCTGTTGATAAAGTAAGGAGATAAGTAACCACGGTCAAACTGCATGCCTTCAACAACATCTAGTTCGTTTTCAAGTGATTGACCTTCTTCTACAGTAATAACACCACTGTTGCGGCCTACTTTTTCCATTGCTTGAGCAATGATATTACCAATCTCTTGATCAGAGTTAGCTGAAATAGTACCTACTTGTGCAATTGCTTTAGTATCAGAACAAGGAACAGATAACGCTTTAAGCTCTGCAACAGCAGCAATAACTGCTTTGTCGATGCCGCGCTTAAGATCCATTGGATTCATGCCTGCTGCAACAGCTTTAAGGCCTTCATTAACAATAGACTGTGCAAGTACTGTAGCGGTAGTTGTACCATCGCCGGCTGCATCATTTGCTTTAGATGCAACTTCTTTAACCATTTGTGCGCCCATGTTCTCAAACTTGTCTTCAAGTTCGATTTCTTTTGCTACAGATACACCATCTTTAGTGATAACTGGAGAGCCAAATGATTTGTCTAGTACAACGTTACGGCCTTTAGGACCTAATGTAACTTTTACTGCGTTTGCCAGGATGTTTACGCCAGTTAGCATTTTAGCGCGTGCGTCACCTGCAAAAAGTACTTCTTTTGCTGCCATGTTTTAAATTCCTCTAAATTCTTAAATGTTTATAAACGAAAAGTAGGTTTAGCCTACAATGCCTAAAATATTATCTTCACGCATGATCAGGTACTCTTGACCTTCGATCTTTTCAACTTTTTCAACATATGAGCCAAATAACACAGTGTCACCGGCTTTAACTTCTAACGCTCTCACGTCACCGTTATCTAAAACGCGACCATTACCTACGGCTACAACTTCTCCGCGAGTTGATTTTTCAGCTGCAGAGCCAGTTAATACAATACCGCCAGCAGATTTTGTTTCTTCTTCTAGACGTTTAACGATTACGCGATCTTGTAAAGGACGAATGTTCATGTTTTTTAGTTCTCCTAACAGTTTCTGAACAGTACAGAAAAAAGCTTTTCTAATTTGCATTCATTAATGGGGGTAGAGTGTAAAATTCCAAGAGAAAAAATGATAAATTTTTAATCTTTTCGCTCATATTCGCCATCAATAGTCGTTGGTCGTTCCATTTGCCCTTGCTCTCGTTCAGCATGTTGCTGCCCAGCAAACGGCGATGGCCCTTGTTGCCTACCTGCGCTCATTCTAACAGTTGCTTGGCTAGCAAGGCCTGCGGCCAGTTTGTTACGAATTGCAGGCGTTAATAATAGTAACCCAAACACGTCGGTCATAATGCCAGGAGTAAGTAATAATACCCCTGCAATTACAACGCATATTCCGGTAAATAATTCTTTGGCTGGCATTTGCCCTTGCGCCATTTGCGCTTGTACGTTTTGCAGCGCACCCATACCTTGTGTTTTAACCATTTTGGCACCTAAAATCGCGGTAATAACAACAAGTGCAATTGTTGCAAATCCGCCAATCACATCGCTTACTTGAATCAGTAAGGCGATTTCGATAATAGGGATGATGATAAACAACACAAATAAAAATCTAAACATAGCGCTCTCTAAATAATGACACTCAAAAGAGTTGATGAAATATAAATGAGGGTGACTAGGTCTCTTTTCAAGGTTAGGGCATAGGTATAGTCATTTTACTGATATTTAAGCGTCTACACATTGTATCGGCTATCAGATACTATGAAGCTAGACACTGTCCAATAAGAATAGGTTCATAATGACTACGCATTTTAAAATGATTTTTACGACTTGCAAAGACGAAGCAGAAGCACGCAGCCTAGCAAGGGCGTTGGTAGAAAAAAAGCTAGCAGCTTGTGTAAATATTTTACCTAACATGGGCTCTATTTATATGTGGGAGGGCGAAGTAGCAGAAGCAACTGAAGCCAAGCTACTTATAAAAACAAAAGCAGATAAAATGAACGATGTGTTTTTAACAATAAAAGAGCTACATAGCTACGAAGTGCCAGAGATTCAGGTTGTAGAAGTTTCAACTGGTAATTTGGCGTATTTTAATTGGATGGACGAGGTACTGAATTAATGCGTTTTTTCTTTTTATTGTTGGTTACATTATTAACCGTACCCGTAAAGGCTGCGACTAATAATGTGCTTGGTGATCTACTTGGGCCTCCTCAACAGACTTTTTTACCAGTAGACCAAGCGTTTGTTTTTGATTTTGACCAACAAGGCAGTACCTTGTTTGTAGGTTGGGATATAGCGCCAGACTATTATTTATATAAAAAGAAAATAGAAATTATCGCCAAAGGTGCAAACGTTCAAGTAGGCGACTCTGGCCGTGGCGAAATTATTGAAGATGAATTTTTTGGCAAAACAGAGGTTTTTTTTAATTCCGCGAGTGTTATTAGTAAGCTAAGTAATGTAACCGAAGGCGCCGTGGTTAAGGTTCGTTACCAAGGCTGTGCAAAAGCAGGGCTTTGCTATCCACCAGAAGTAATCAGCATCCCACTTAGTGTTATTAGTGGTGCACAGGTTAAAAATGTAGATCAAAATAGCGCTACCGATGAAGCGGCAACAGCGCAAAGTACATTTGCAGCACTAAACGAGCCAGCTACTGAACCTACAACAAATTCGGATGATACCGAAAAAGAACTTACTTTTACTGAACAATTAGCAAGTCAGGGCTTAATAACTAATTTACTTATATTTTTTGTTGTTGGTGTAGGCCTTGCTTTTACGCCGTGCGTATTCCCTATGTTTCCTATTTTGTCGAGCTTAATTGCGGGTCAGCAAAACCTTTCAACTAAAAAAGCGTTTGCGTTGTCGTTTGTATATATACAAGGTATGGCAGTTACCTATGCAGCGCTTGGTTTAGTTGTTGCGGCGCTTGGTGGGCAAGTGCAGGGGTATTTACAGCATCCATTTGTATTAGTTAGCTTTAGTTTACTATTTGTATTATTGGCTATGTCGATGTTTGGTTGGTACGAAATTAAACTGCCAAGCAGTATGATGAGCAAGCTAACCCAAGTAAGTAACAATCAAAAAGGCGGCAACTACGTTGGCGTATTTTTAATGGGCGTACTGTCGGGGCTAATTGCATCACCGTGTACTACAGCGCCACTGTCGGCGGCGCTCTTATTTGTTGCGCAAAGTGGTGATTACTTAGTAGGTGGTTTAACACTATACGTGCTTAGTTTAGGTATGGGGTTACCACTTTTATTACTTGGTACATCTGGCGGTAAATTGCTGCCTAAAGCAGGTGGTTGGATGGAGCAAGTTAAAACCTTGTTTGGTTTTGTGATGCTCGTTGTGCCGCTTATATTACTTGAGCGACTAGTAAGCGCCGACATTATATTATTAATGGCAGGTGTGCTTGCATTAGCAACGGCACTTTACCTACATCACTGGCAAAGTAGCCAAACACAAAGCAAGTTAAAAACTGCATTATGGTTTGCTGCAACGCTATTAGTTATGACAGGGTTTACGTTAACTAAAAACTACTTTTGGCCAGTACAAGCTGTGCAAGTTAGCTCACAAAGTAATGAGTTTAAAAAGGTGGCGGATTTAGCTGAGCTAAAAGAAGCCGTAGCGCAAGCGAGTAATGAAGGTCGAATGGTTATGGTCGACTTATATGCTGACTGGTGTGTGGCGTGTAAAGAGTTTGAGCATTACACGTTTCCAGATGCCAAAGTGCAAAGTGAATTTAGCCATTATCAGCTAATTCAAGTTGATTTAACAAACAGTGACAATAAAACAATTGAGTTAATGGAAGAGTACACCGTGTTTGGTTTACCTAGTATTTTGTTTTTTAACAGCCAAGGTAAAGAGCTAACTACACAACGTGTAACCGGCTTTTTAAACGCAGAAGATTTTGCTAAACACCTTGCTACAGTGCGCGCCAGCGCACAATAATAGTGCAATAGAGCCACTTGGATATACCAAGTGGCTTACGACTCCCTCCTAGTTCTTCGTTCCCAAAATAGAGATTGGACCAGTATTTTGCTGCTATTTACATCGAAATCACTATAATAGTTGGTTAACGTGAGAATTTGTTGCTACATTACTTTTTTCTGCTTACTTAAAAGCGAAAAACTACTTAGCAACCGCTTAACTCATTACTTATAGGATATATCGCGTATTATGGCTGCAAAATTTAACCTTTTAGTTATAAATGGTCCAAATTTGAACATGCTTGGCAAGCGTGAACCGGATAAATACGGTTTTCAAACGCTAAGTGAAATTATGAGCGAACTAACCAGTGCCGCTGATAGTCTAGATGTTGAGTTAGCACATTTTCAAAGTAATAGTGAGCAAGCCCTCATTGAGCGAATACACAGTGCTTGGCAAGCGGTTGATTACATAATAATTAACCCTGCTGCATTTACGCATACAAGCGTTGCATTACGTGATGCATTGCTAAGTGTTGATATTCCGTTTTTTGAAGTGCACTTAAGTAATGTGCACGCACGTGAAGCCTTTCGTCATCATTCGTATTTTTCTGATGTGGCACAAGGCGTGATATGTGGATTAGGTGCAATGGGTTACCACGCAGCATTAAATGCCGCTGTGAGCCGGTTGAAAAACTCGATTTAATTTTAAATTAACACACAAACAAACAGGCGGGTCGTGTAATGGATATTCGCAAGATAAAGAAGCTTATCGAATTAGTAGAAGAATCAGGTATTGCTGAGCTAGAAATCACTGAAGGTGAAGAATCAGTACGTATTAACCGTAACAACATGAGCGCAGGCCCTGGTTACCCGCAATTTGCTCCACAGCAATATGCACCGGCGCCAGCAGCCCCAGCTCCAGTTGCAGCAGCTCCTGTAGCAGTTGAAGCAGCAGCTCCAGCAGAACCTACTGGCCATCAAGTTAAATCACCAATGGTTGGATCTTTCTATGCAGCAGCGTCTCCTGAAGCTCCAGCGTATGTAGAAGTTGGTCAGCAAGTTAAAGTTGGCGATACGCTTTGTATTATCGAAGCTATGAAAATGATGAACCAAATTGAGTCAGATAAAGCCGGTACAGTAAGAGCTATCTTAGCTGAAAATGGCGAGCCAATAGAATTTGATCAACCTCTATTCATCATTGAATAATAGCGTAACCTAAAAGGCCAACTCTAATGTTAGATAAAGTAGTCATTGCAAACCGAGGTGAAATTGCACTTCGTATATTGCGCGCCTGCAAAGAGCTTGGGATCAAAACGGTTGCTGTGCATTCAACGGCGGATCGCGATCTTAAGCATGTATTGCTTGCAGATGAAACCATCTGTATTGGTAGACCATCAGCAACTGAAAGTTATTTAGATATCCCGCGCATTATTGCTGCGGCTGAAATAACTGACGCTGTAGCGATTCATCCAGGTTACGGTTTCCTTGCAGAAAACGCTGATTTTGCCGACCAAGTTGAGCAAAGTGGTTTTGTATTTATTGGTCCAAAAGGTGACACTATTCGCCTTATGGGTGATAAAGTTTCTGCTATTTCAGCAATGCGTAAAGCAGGCGTTCCATGTGTACCAGGGTCTGATGGTCCGGTATCAGATGATAAAGAACGTAACATGCAAATCGCTAAACGAATCGGTTACCCGGTAATCATCAAAGCCGCTGGTGGCGGTGGTGGTCGTGGTATGCGTGTTGTTCGTAGCGAATCTGAACTTATTGATTCAATTGCATTAACACAGCAAGAAGCTAAGCAGTTCTTTGGTAATAGCATGGTTTACATGGAGAAATTCCTTGAAAACCCACGCCATATCGAAGTTCAAGTATTAGCAGATGGCCAAGGTAATGCAGTACATTTAGGTGAACGTGATTGTTCTATGCAACGTCGTCACCAAAAAGTAGTTGAAGAAGCACCAGCGCCAGGTATTACTGCAGAAACACGTAAATTTATTGGTGAACGCTGTACACGTGCATGTATCGAAATCGGTTACCGCGGTGCTGGTACGTTTGAGTTTTTATACGAAAACGGCGAGTTTTACTTCATCGAAATGAATACACGTATTCAGGTTGAACACCCTGTAACTGAAATGGTTACTGGTATTGATTTAATCAAAGAGCAGTTAAAAATTGCTGCGGGTCAACCATTATCATTCACGCAAGACGACGTTGTTATTCGTGGTCATGCTATTGAGTGTCGTATTAATGCTGAAGACCCTGAAACGTTTATCCCTTCACCGGGTAAAATTACACGTTTCCATCCTGCTGGTGGCTTAGGTATTCGTTGGGACAGCCATATTTACGCTGACTATACGGTTCCACCACATTACGATTCAATGATTGGTAAGTTAATTACTTACGGTGAAAACCGTGACGTAGCTATTGCCCGCGCGCGCAATGCACTTAACGAGCTAGTAATTGACGGAATTAAAACTAATACTCCTTTGCATAAGAGAATTCTTGCAGATGAAAACTTCCAAAATGGTGGTACTAACATCCACTATCTTGAGAAGAAATTAGGATTGTAATTCTAGTCTGTAAAAAGGCGTTTTATCTTAGTTAATAACCCGAGTTATTAAGCTGATTTAAATAATTGAAAATCCGATATCAGGAGACTGATATCGGATTTTTTAATGCCTGTAATTTAAGTTTTATAGGCAATAAAAAAGTCCATAAAATATACTGCAAAGAGTAAATTCGATGGACTCAATATTTATATAATATGTTGAACTAACATTACACTAATTTAGATTCAATTAACTGTAGTGCTTCTTCTAAAATTGTTTCTACTGCTTTTTTAGCGCGCTCAGGATCGCGTGACTTTATGGTCTCTAAAATATCAGCGTGCTTAGCAACATCTGCGCCCGGTACACCTTTAATATGGTTTGTATAACGAATACTTACTCTAAGGGCTGTACTAATAAACTCAGTTAACTGCACAAAAAAGCGATTGTTACTGGCCACTAATATGCTGGTATGAAAAGCAATGTCGGCTTCTAATGGGTCGTCTAAGCCTTCGTCTGCTTCAGCCATACGGGCTAAGGCACTATCTATATCAGCGAGTTGTTCAGCAGTTGCATTTAGTGCTGCAAGAGCGGCCGCTTGTGGTTCAAGGGCTACGCGTACTTGAGTAAACTCTTTTAATAACGACAGTGATGGCTTACTGCTTAAAATCCAACGTAGTACGTCGGTATCAAACATGTTCCAGCTACTTTCAGGTAATACACGAATACCTTGCTTAGGACGCGATGAAATTAACCCTTTAGCAGAGAGCATTTTTACCGCTTCGCGGGTAGCGCTGCGACTTACATCATACTTTATACATAAATCGGCTTCAGAAGGCAGGCCTTCGCTTACAGGGTAAACACCACGCACAATAGCAAAACCCAAATCGTGGGTTAATTGTTGTGTTAAATTTTGACGGGGTTGGCTTTTCATTGCGCAGGATTCCGAGTTGATATATTGCTTTATTATATATCATATATCATATTAATGTACTCAAGGATATGATATAAACTTTTAATTAGCTAAATATTTTAACACAGCAATAACGACTTAGTTTGGCTCTTTATACTGTAAATGTAAGTTTATAAAGGGTTTAAATAAAATTGAAAATGCGCTATATGGAGAGTTGAATTTGAACACCCTAGCTCAATATCATAGTCTTTCTGGTAAAGTTATTTTTATTACAGGCGGTGCATCAGGCATTGGTAGAGCAATGGTTAAATCCTTTGTAAACCAAAATGCAAAAGTAGCATTTATAGATATTGATGATAAGGCAGCGCAATCGCTTATTCGTGATTTACCCAATGCAAAACTATGGTATAGGCAAGTTGATGTAACTGACTCTCATGCACTTCAGCAATCACTTGTGGATGCATGCGCCGCTTTTGGTGCCATTAATGTACTAGTTAATAATGTAGCGAACGATCGCCGTCAAGCAAGCGAAGACGTTACAGTGCAAGACTGGGATCAGTGCTTACAAATAAACTTAAACCCTGCATTTTTTGCCTCTCAAGTTGCTATGTCTTTTATGAAGGGCGATGGAGCGGGCAGTATCATTAACTTTAGTTCTATTAACGCTATTATGGGGCAACCTCAAATGGCAGGCTATGTAACCGCAAAAGCAGGCCTAATTGGTATGACTAAGGCACTGGCTCGCGATTACGGCGAGTTTGGTATTCGCGTTAACGCTATTTTACCAGGGTGGGTGGCTACCGACCGTCAACTAGCAAGCTGGTTTACCGAAGAAGAGCAAGTTAAGTGGATGGAAGCCATGGCGCTTAAAAAATTAGTAACTCCTGAAGATGTTGCTAATTTGGCACTCTTTTTAGCCGCCAATGAAAGCAGTATGATCACCGGGCAAAGTATTAAAATTGACGGTGGGAGGCTTTAAAGCTTGGCTACTTCATTTCTTTTTATTGCTGTTGACTGGGGCACGAGCCATTTACGCGCTTATTTGTGCGAAGTACGAGCGAAATCAACACTTAAACTATTAGCACAACGTGATGGCCCTGGCGTTGTTAAGGCAAATCAAAATTTTGAGCAAACCCTAATCGACACCATTGCGGTGTGGAAGCAAGAGTATGGCAGCTTACCTATATATATTGCAGGACAAATTACCTCAAGCATCGGCTGGCACGAAACACCTTATTTAGAATGCCCAATTAATCCCGAAGGGTTACTTAATGCTGCTGTTAGCTTTGATTGCGATGGGCATATTATTAAAGCGTTACCTGGCACAAAGTGTACGCTGCAAAATGGCTTGTTTGATGTAATGCGCGGCGAAGAGCTGCAAATTTTAGGGTTTTTAAAGCAAAACCCAGAGTATCAACAAGGTAAAATATTACTCTGTTTGCCTGGCACACATACCAAATGGGTGCTTATAAATAATGGCGAAATCATTTGCTTTAAAACAGCCATGACCGGCGAGCTATATGATTTGTTATGTCATCAAAGTGTTTTAATTCCTAACGACTGTGCAGAAGGTGAGTTTGACTTTAAAGCATTTGAGCAAGGCTGTGAGCTAACTTTAGGTAGTGATAGCGGTAACTTGGCACATGGTATTTTTAGTGTGCGTACCCGCCAGCTTTCAAAGGAGTTAACGCCAGTACAAGCTAAAGCCTATTTGTCGGGTGTATTAATTGGCAGCGATGTACGAGCAGCTCGCCACGCTAGCGAATGGCAATTATTAAGTGATACGCAAGTTGTGGTGATTGGCACAAAGCAGCTGAATAAGTGTTTTACTACGGCGCTTAACCAAATAGGTGTGAAGTGTGTTGAGTTTGATATTAAAACAGCGACGCTTAGCGGCTTTAATTATTTATTTAATTTAGAGTCAAAAAAATAAACCCCTTTATAACGGTTAAATTATAAAGGGGTTAACAGGAAGTTATTATAACTTGATAGTTAAGCGCTTTTAGCTGCTTGGTTATGCTCAATATAATCATTAAGCGCAGCAACTTGCGCCTCATTAAAACGTAGTCCTAATTTGCTGCGGCGCCATAAAATATTGTATGCGTTTTCTGCCCACTCTTCATTTAGCAAGTAATCTACTTCTGCTGCAAATAAACCATGGCCAAAATCTTGGCCTAAATCACTCAGCCCAGTTGCACTACCTAAAATATGTTTAGCACGAGTACCATAAGTGCGTACAAAGCGTTTAAGTGTTATTTCAGGTAGCCATGCGTATTTTGCTTTTAGCTCTGATTTAAGTGCTTCTACAGAGCTAAAATCACCACCAGGGAGCGGACTATGTTTGGTCCACGCATTGCTCATTTGCGGATAAAAATCTTCAAGCTTATTAACCGCAGCTTCGGCAAGTTTGCGATAAGTTGTAATTTTTCCGCCAAACACACTCAGTAGAGGTGTTTGCTTAGCATCACTCGAAAGCTCTAATTTATAATCGCGAGTAACGGCTTGTGCATTAACTGATTCGTCATCAAGTAATGGGCGTACACCAGAAAAGGTATGTACTATGTCTTCGCGTTTAATCGGTTGTTTAAAGTAGGTATTAGTAATATCAATTAAGTAATCAATTTCTTCATCACTAATTTTAACGTCTTGTGCTTCACCTTTGTGTTCTACATCGGTTGTGCCAATAAGTGAGAAGTCATCTTCAAACGGAATAACAAACACAATACGCTGATCTTTATTTTGTAAAATATAAGCTTGTTTTTCATCGTGAATGCGAGGCACTACAATGTGGCTACCTTTTACAAGGCGAATATTTTGTGGTGATTTTTCTGTTAGTGCTTCGTCAAATAATTTAGCTACCCAAGGACCCGCAGCATTAACAATGCCTTTGGCAGAAATGGTGTATTTAGCTTTGCTCTTTTGCTGCTCAAGGGTTACCTGCCATTTACCTTGCTCTCGTTTAGCATTTACACACTTAGTTTGCGTGGTAATAACAGCACCTTTTTGTTGCGCTGCTAGGGCGTTTAAAACGACTAGGCGAGAGTCATCAACCCAGCCATCTGAGTATTCAAAACCTTTAGTAATAGAGGGTTCTAAAACGCTATTTTCACCAAATTTAATGCTTCGAGAACCCGCTAGTGTTTCGCGCTTTGCTAGGTTGTCATACATAAACAAGCCAATACGAATCATCCACGCAGGGCGGAGGTGTTTTTGATGCGGCAATCTAAAGGTTAGCGGCCACATAATATGAGGTGCGTTTTTAAGTAGCACTTCACGCTCTGCTAGCGCTTCTTTTACTAATCTAAATTCGTAATGCTCAAGGTAGCGCAGACCGCCGTGGATCAGCTTAGAACTGTTTGAAGATGTTGCACAGGCAAGGTCTGATTGTTCGCACAATAGAACTTTTAACCCTCTGCCAGCTGCATCAGCTGCTATTCCAGTGCCGTTTACACCGCCACCGATGACTAGTAAGTCATATTCGTTATCTGCTAATTCCACCGAGCTAACCTTTTTATTTGTAATATAAATAAGACATAAGCATCATAAAGCTGCTGTTTTCATTTGACAATAGAAAACCCAGTTTTTTATTCGTTAATTTTGACGCCAATCCATTTTCAATTTAAAGCAGTAAAACATGCCTTTTAAATCTAGCATTTAGCTAAGTTAAAAAAGCAAAGTGGCTAAAGTACTGGCCTTAACCACTTAGTATTTACTGCGGGCAGTTTTTATTCGTTAAGCAGACTTGAGCTACGCAGTGCTGCCATTTTGCGTATAGATCGTTACGCTCGTCGGCACTCATGGTGGGCTCAAAGCGACGGTCGCATGTCCACATTTTAGATAACTGTTCAGTTGACTCGTACACACCTGCTTGCAAGCCTGCTAAATAAGCGACCCCTAAAGAGGTGGTTTCGGTCACTGTTGGTCGCTCAACTGTTGCACCTAAAATATTTGATAAAAAGGTCATAACCCAATTATTTTTTACCATACCGCCATCTACACGAAGCACACTTGGGCGAAGGCCATCACGCTCCATCGCTTTTTGTAAATCTTTGGTCTGGTAGCCAACTGATTGCAGCGCTGCAGCAACAATAGTGCTAATACCAGAGTCGCGTGTTAGCCCTAAAATAGCGCCACGCGCATTAGGGTCCCAGTAAGGAGCGCCTAAACCAGTAAATGAAGGCACTAAAAAAACACCATGATCGAGCGGTACATCTTTAACCATCGACTCACTTTCGCCAGCATGGCTAAGTAGCTTTAAGCCTTCAACAATCCACTGCATAGTTGCGCCAGCCATAAATATACTGCCTTCAATGGCGTAAGTTGGCTTGCCGTTTAATCTGTAGGCAACAGTGGTCAATAAGCGGTTTTCTGAGGTCAGTGCTTTTTCGCCAGTGTTAAGCATTAAAAAACAGCCAGTACCGTAAGTACTTTTAGCCATGCCTTGTTCAAAACATGCATGTCCTACAAGCGCAGCTTGTTGATCGCCTGCAATACCACATACGCGAATTGGCGCGCCAAAAATATCAGCGCTGGTTGAACCAAACTCGTCAGCAGAATCCATTACTTCTGGCAGCATAGATTCTGGAATATCGAATAACTCTAAAAGCTCTTGATCCCACTGCTGGGTGTGAATATTAAATAACATGGTGCGCGATGCATTGGTTGCATCGGTGCGGTGCTCTTTACCGCCAGTTAGCTGCCAAAGTAGGTAAGTGTCAACCGTACCGAAGGCGAGCTCACCTGCAAGGGCTTGTTCGCGTGCGCCTTCAACGTTATCTAAAATCCAACGAACTTTAGTGGCCGAAAAATAAGGGTCGAGCAGTAAGCCTGTTTTATCGCTTATTGTTTGGCAAAGCTCATCAGTTGTTAGGCTTTCGCAATAGTCACTGGTGCGACGGTCTTGCCATACAATAGCGTTATAAATTGTTTTGCCTGTTTTTTTGTTCCATACCAAAGTGGTTTCGCGCTGATTGGTGATACCAATGGCAATAATTTCTTCAGGCTTTACATCGTTTTTAGTTAACACTTCGCGACTAGTGCTAAGCACTGTTTGCCAAATATCGTTAGGGTCGTGTTCTACCCAACCATTTTGTGGAAAATGCTGCGAAAATTCTTGTTGTGCTGTACCAAAAACGTCTGCATCTTTTGTAAACAAGATGGCCCGAGAGCTTGTGGTTCCTTGATCAATTGATAGTATGTATTTGGACATGATATTTGTGTTATTTATCTTATCTTATATATGACTAGATTGCCTTTAACCGAAGTTAATGGCAATGGTTTTTTCTTAAAATAGCAGATTAAAAAATAAACACGCCAATATTTGCTGGTAACTCTTTTATATAAAAGGCGTTTTATTTTTGCATTATTTTAAGGGCGTATGCGGCTATTGATTAAAACAACCGCTTAAAGCTTATTATTACTTGGTGTGAGGTTTAGCTTGTTGCCAATCCATACCGGTAGAAAAGCGATTATCAAACCCGCGCCACTGTGGCAGCGGCTTACCATCAACAACAGCTTGGTCGCCGTTTTGTGGTAAATCTAAGTATTTACACTCGCTGGCTATGCCTTTTACGTGGCAATCCATCATGGCAAGTACAAAGTGTTTGTTGGTCTCGTTTAGTGTGCGCATAGACCACGAAGGCTCATAGTAATGGCCTATATCTAGCTCACTGCTGCTTTGTGCAATAGCAGGGGCTGGGTGTGGTGCTATATTATGGCGTGCATTTTTGTAAGTAAGCATGTACTTATCTTTGCTGCCTGTTTGTTCATAAAGACTTTTAATGCCTTCATAGCCTGAAATGTCATCTAAGTCACCAGCTACATAAAGCGAAGGTACTTTAATATTTTCCATTGCTTTGGCATCAAATATAGCGTGCTGTCCGCCCCATGGTGCAAAGGCCACCATCGCTTTTATACGAGGGTCTATTTTTGGGTTTTGGTATTGTCCACCAGCGCAGCTGTTTAGTAATTGCTGTACTTTTTTAATTTGAGCTGGGTCTTTCATACCCGTAAACATAGCCGTAGTTTGCTCATTAAAAGCGTAACAACCACCTATCGTATTTACCGCGCCATAGCCACCCATTGAGTAACCAATTACACCTGCGCTTTTGTTATCTACCTGCTTGCTGGCAAAGTTGTTTTGCTCATTAAAGTAATTAATTACAAACTGCTGATCGCGTGAGCGATTTATAAGCGTGCTAAAAAAGCCAGAGAACGGTGCGTTTTTAAAATCAACATCGGCATTGGTTGAGTCAGTATGGTCAATAGCTACCACAATGTAACCGTGCGACGCTAAATGCTCGCCAAGGTAGTACATAATTGTACGGTAACCGGTATAACCGTGCGAAAGCACTATCACAGGGTAGTGCTCTTTATTATTAATGGCGACATCACGCATTGCATCGGCTTGCAAAGTAAACTCTTTACCTGAGCGAGTTTCATCTGTGTAGCTGCTAAGTGGCGCTTTTGCTGTATTTGCAGCCGGATACCACACCTCTACTTTTAAAGGACGATCTTTTTGACCTTGTGTAGCGGGGTCAAATTGCGCAGGGTTAACTAAATCAAGTGTTTGCACACCTACATTGTAGCTACCTTTAGCTGCAAGCTCTGGCAGTACTTCGCTAGTGATTGGCGGGTATAGCTGCTCTGGTTTATTAGATTCAGCAACAGCTACACTGGCAGATAAACTGCACGTTGCAAGTAATATGGCTTTTGAAAGCGCCTTGAGTGTGTGTGTCATTGTGTGTCCTTGTTGTGTATTTTTATTTTTTAATTAGTCAGTTCAGCCGACTCGACGGCATTGCTGTATTGCAGCTGCCACTGTGCTCGTAAGGTATCCATTATGTTCATAACTCGTAAGCTAGTACTGAGGGGCAACACGCTGCTTTGAGTTTGTTTTTGTAATATACACTGCGTGACATGTGCAATTTCAAACTTAAAGTTTTCATCGTCACTAAAGTTGTATTCAAAGTACTGAGGGTCTTGGTCTTTTATGTGTAGCTCTAGATTTTGTGCACCTACAAACTGAGGTATTCGAATATAGCCAAGCTCACCATTAATACATGCTTCTGTTGGGCCATTTTGCTGCAGTGCGCTGGCAAGAGATGCAAATTGCCCGTTACCGTAATCAACTATAGCAGTGCTTCGCTCATCAACGCCGGTTGTGCTTTTATGTACAAAGGATTTGATGTGTTTAGGGGCTTTATTAAATACCACATCAGCAATCGAAATAGGATAAATACCTAAATCGAGTAGGGCGCCACCCGCTGTTACAGGGTTCATTAATCGGTGGCTGTCGGCAAAGCTGCCGGGTAAACTAAAGTTGGCATTTACACTGTGCACATTACCAATAACACCTTCATTTAGGAGCTGTTGTAATTTTACTATGGCTGGTAAAAATCGCATCCAAACGCCTTCCATTAAAAAGCAGTTTTGTTGTTTTGCAAGCTCAGTGAGACTTTGCAACTGCTTAGCATTAACGGTAATTGGTTTTTCGCTTAGCACGTGCTTATTGTGTTTTAAGCATTGGGCGATAGTTTTAAAGTGTTGATCGTGGGTATTGGCAATATAAATAGCATCTATATTTGGGCATTGCATAAGAGCTTGATAGCTTTCATAGCCTTGAATATTGTACAGTGTGGCAAATTCTTTAGCGCGCTGTATACTCGTTGATGCCGCGCCAATAAGCTGTGCATCACTGCAATGCGCAATGCTTGTAGCAAAGGTGTGAGCTATATTGCCACACCCAATAATTCCCCAATTAACCTTTGCCATGCTTATTCCTTAAGTTTATTTAAAAAGACGTAATTTGTAATCCTGAACCCGCTGAACATACGTAAATATCAGCATTTAAATTAAAGCGTTCAAAGTAATGCTTTTCTACCGCTGCTTTAATTAGTGGTACTTCCGCATCACGACATAAACATACAATTGCGCCACCAAAACCACCCCCTGTCATACGAACTGCGCCACGCTCGCCCATCGCTTCTTTACAAATTTCTACTAAGCCATCGGTTGCAGGTACGGTTACTTCAAAGTCGTGTTTAAGTGATTGATGCGATGCTGCCATTAGCGTGCGAAGTGCATCCATATCGTTATTTTGTAGTGCAGTAGTTGCTGCAATTACACGGTCGTTTTCGCTAATTACGTGGTGTGCACGTTTATATTCGTTTTCGCTTAATGTCGCTTTTACTGCTTGCAGGCCAGCCATGGTGGCTTGGCGAAGTGTTTCTACACCCATTTTTACAGCAGCTTGTTCGCAGTCAATACGGCGCTGGTTGTATTCGCTATCAACCAACTTACGCGGGTAGTTTGAATTAACAATAACAATATTTAAATCATCAGGAACTTTAACTGATTTGGTTGCGAGGTTTTCACAGTCGATTAATAGTGCATGACCATTCTCGCCTTTAGCTGAAATAAGCTGATCCATAATGCCGCATTGGCAATGCATAAAGTCGTTTTCGGCTTCTTGACCAAATAGCGCAATTTGCTCTGGCGGTAAACCAAGCTGTGCAATATGGTTAAACATACCGCCTACAGCAACTTCTAGTGCGGCCGATGACGACAAGCCACTACCTTGCGGTAAGTTGCTGTCAATAAGTAGGTCGGCGCCACGCAGTGTGTAGCCCGCTCTTTTAAGAACATAAGTAACAGCACGAATGTAGTTACCCCATTGCGACTGGCCTTCAGTGATTTCTTCATCAACACTAAAGCTGTCTTTTTCGCCTGGGTAATTTAAAGAATGCACAGTAATAATATTGTCGTCGCGCTCTTTAAACATCACTTGGGTACGAAACTCTAACGAACAGGGTAAAACAAAACCGTCGTTGTAGTCGGTAAATTCGCCAATAAGGTTTACACGCCCCGGTGCTGCTGCAATACCTTGAGCAGGCGCGCCATACAGTGACAAAAATTGTTGTTGGAATTCGTTAAGCTTCATCTGTGTGTCCTGCTGTATCTTTATAGTGTGTTGTACTGGCTGCTTTTAAAATAGAAGCAGCGGTTTCTGCGCTTAAATCGCGCTGGCTTTCGCCTAGCATTTCGTAGCCTACCATGTGTTTTTTAACAGTAGCAGAGCGAAGTAGCGGCGGATAAAAATGGGCATGCAAACGCCAATGTTGCTCATCAGAGCCTCTGTTAGCCGGTGCATTGTGCCATCCCATTGAGTATGGGAAGCTGCAATTAAATACGTTGTCGTACTTAGTGGTTAATACTTTAAGTGCCTGAGCCAAAGAGTCTGTTTGCGCATCGTTTAGCTGGCTAAAGTTTTGAATGTTATCTTTAGTTACTAGCATTGTTTCAAACGGCCATGCTGCCCAAAATGGCACTACAACAAGCCAATGTTCGTTTTCAAATACAACACGTGTTTGATCTGCTTGCTCTTTTTGCGCGTAATCGGCAAGCATAGCTGTGCCATGCTTTTTATAATAGGCGAGCTGCTGGGTATCTTCGGCTTCTATTTCGGTTGATAAATGCGAGTGAGCCCAAACTTGGCCGTGAGGATGAGGTTGCGAACAACCCATTATCTCGCCTTTATTTTCAAAAACTTGTACGCATTCGTACTGCTGTGCAAGCTCTGTGTAATTTTGTTTCCAGGTTTTCACTACTTCGTGCAATGCGTTTTGGCTAAGCTCTGGTAGTGTTTTATTATGCTCTGGAGAAAAACAAATTACGCGGCATTCGCCACTGGCTTCGTCGGCAATAAATAAATCACTGTCTGACTCTAAGCTTTGTAATTGCTCGCTGGCATTAGGTGTGAGTGCACCAAAGTCATTTCTAAATACGTGTGTGTATTTATAATCTGGGTTACTGTCGCCATTTGCACGGGTATTACTTGGGCAAAGTGGGCAGTTTTCATCGTGTTTTGGTAATACGTTTTCGTTAACGGCTTCTGTTGCGCCTAACCATGGGCGGTTATTACGATGTGGTGACACTAATACCCAACGACCCGTTAGCGGATTTTTACGTCTGTGAGTACTTTCTAATAAAGCCATGTTAACTCTCCAACCCACTTGGGTAATTAGTTTGCCAGCGCCATGTGTCGTTTGTCATGTCGCTAAGTGTTAGTTCTGCGTACCAGTTAAGTGTGTTTTGCGCTTTTGTAGCATCGGCGTAGTTACAGGCAATATCACCTGCTCGGCGCGGTGCAATCTTATACGGAATATCTTTATTTGCTGATGCGCTAAATGCGTTGATCATATCAAGCACAGAATAACCTTGCCCTGTGCCTAAGTTGTAAGCATGAAATGTGGTATCTGTTTTATGCTGCATAAATGCCGCAACATGACCTTTAGCTAAATCTAAAACATGAATATAGTCGCGCACACCTGTGCCATCTTCGGTGTCGTAGTCGTCACCAAAAATATTTACCACGTCACGTTTACCTACTGCAGTTTGGGCAATAAATGGCATTAAGTTATTAGGAATACCATTAGGACTTTCACCTAATAAACCACTTGGGTGTGCACCTACTGGGTTAAAGTAACGAAGCGCAATACCCATAAATTGACTGTTGGCATTACATACGTCTTGCATGGCTTGTTCAACCATGACTTTAGTCCAACCATAAGGGTTCGTTGCGCGTATAGGGTGCTTTTCGTCAATAGGGAGGTAGTCTGGCTCGCCGTATACTGTAGCCGATGAGCTAAATATAATATGGTTAACGCCTTCATCTTGCATGTTTTGTAGCATGCTTAATGTGCCCGACACGTTATTTTGATAATAACGCAGCGGTTGCTCGGTAGATTCGCCAACGGCTTTTAAAGCTGCAAAGTGAAAAACAGCTTCGGCTTTAGTGTGTTTTAGAGCGAGCTTAAACTGTTGCTCGTCTTGAATGTCGCCCAAAATAAACTCAAACCGAGTACCCGTAATCTTTTCGAGTTGGTCAAGTACCCGCGCACTTGCATTAGACAAGTTATCATAAATAACAGGCGTAATACCTGCTTCATGCAATGCAATACATGTGTGGCTACCTATGTAACCCATGCCGCCAGTGACTAAAACTTTCATGTTATTTCTCGAAAAGTGTATTTATATGATAAATACTACTATTAAGGTGGTTTAAAAACAATAGTTATGATTGCTGAGTAATTCAAATAAAAGCATAAAAAATATTCAGCTTAAACACTCATCTTCCTCTTAAAGGAATGCTTTTATATTAACTAACATAGGCTTAGCTTTATCAATTAATTCTATAAACTGATTCAACTATTGGCCTAATTATCAGCAGTAAGTCGGGGTGCTAATATAGCGAAAATAAAGTAAGGAGAGATCAACATGAACAAAACAATTTTACTTACCGGCGCAACCGATGGCATTGGGCTAGAAACTGCAAAGATGTTATTAGCACAAGGTCATACCGTATTATTACATGGCCGCAGCCAAGCAAAGCTCAATGCGCTACAAGTAGCTTTAACCGAGCAATACCCAAATGCAAGTACACATACTTATATTGCTGATTTAAGCGATATGAGCCAAGTTCAAACTTTGGCAAAAAATGTATTAGCCGATTTGGCCGAAAATAATAACCAGCTTGACGTACTTATTAATAATGCAGGCGTTTATCAATTAGTTGATGCTACAACAATTGACGGCCTTGATGCTCGCTTTGTTGTAAACACGATTGCGCCATATCTTCTTACAAAACTATTATTACCTGTCCTTGGTCATGATTCGCGAGTGGTTAATGTGTCATCAGCTGCGCAATCAAGCGTTAACTTAAATGCACTTATGGGTAACACTGAACTTTCTGATAGTGCGGCTTATGCACAAAGTAAATTGGCTATTACTATGTGGTCACGTCATTTAGGGCTTGAGCTTAAAGATACTGGGCCATTAGTTGTATCGGTAAACCCTAAATCTTTACTGGGAAGCAAAATGGTAAAAGACGCTTACGGTATAGATGGTGGGGATTTAAAAATTGGCGCAGATATTTTTTGTCGCGCAGCGCTTAGTGATGAATTTAAAGATGCCGCAGGCCTGTATTTTGATAACGATACAGGACGCTTCGCGCCTCCTCATGTTGATGCACTTGATAATGCTAAAAATCAACAACTAGTAGATACGTTAGACAGTATTTTAGCACAGCTTAAATTAGGTAAAGCATAATGAAAAAGCATGTTACCTGGACAGTACAAGGCCAAATTAAAGAAGGTAAATACGATGAGTTTTTACTGGTAATGGCACAATTAGTTACTTTGGCTAAAAGTGAAGCGGGCACTTTAGTGTATGAGTGGACAGTAAGTGATGACAAGCGCAATGTACATATTTACGAGCGTTACCAAGATGAAGATGCTGCTAAAGCGCATCTTGCTGGTTGGGGCGAAAGTGGCCCACTATTTTTAAGCGTAGTTGATATGGATAAAGTAACGGTATTTAGTCAATTATCAGAAGAGTTTGCACAAGCCTATGCAGGCCCAAGCAGTGTATTTATGAAACCTGTGGGTGGCTTTGTAAAGTTTTAGAGAAAATACCCATTATTGATCTAAAGAGCTCACCTCATCAGTGAGCTCTTTTTTAGTGGCATTACTGCTCTTGCTGCAAGCGCTCGTATAACCAATCTTTTAATTCTGTACGTTCGTGTTTTAATAGATGCATTTGCTCATCGCTTATGGGCGCATCTTTGAGCTCTAACACTCTAATCTCTTTATCTAGCTTGTCGTACTTATCTGCTTTTTTTGCAAATTCAGTATCGCTTTCATTTAACTCGGCAATGGTCTTTAAGTACTCTGGAAAGTCGTTTGTTAATGAGTGGTCTTCGCCTAACATATTCGCTCCTTAGTAGGATATAAATGAGCTCACAAGTAAGTGAGTTGTATAAGTGAATTACTGCCTTTCATATAATACACTGGGGCTTACATAGATATAATTCAACCATCGAGCCACTAATTTGATGTAGCACAAACAATCTGTTTATTTTGCTCAGTAAGGCATTTCACCAAAGTATTTAATAGTGCGATCAATAAATGCACGTACTTTAGAGGTCAATAATTTATTGTTGGGGTATACAGCCTACGTAGGTGTATTAACTAATCGTAAAAAGCTTAGGGTTCGATATTATTGCTCAAGGTGCAAGGAATCTCTGGCTAGAGAAAATAAATTTAAATATCATCATGATTCAATACGTTAGTAAATCTCTTAACCAGAGTTAAAGTTTAGTAAACCAATACCCGCTAAAGGCTTTTAAGCATTTTAGCTAAAAGAGTTAATTTTTAACGCTTTTTGCTAATTTATGTTGGTTAATTAATAGTGGTAGAATGCAGCGCTTAGTACCACTTGTGTAAAGTAGTGGTCAATAATTTATAAGGTCTGTTGTGTAATGCTGTTGATGATCGACAACTACGATTCGTTTACTTACAACTTAGTGCAATATTTTCAGCGTTTAGATCAAGACGTTTTAGTGAAACGTAATGATGAGCTAAGCATTGCACAAATAAAACAGTTAAACCCGCAGCACATCGTGTTATCGCCAGGGCCATGCACCCCTAACGAAGCGGGTATTTCACTAAATGTTGTTGAGCAACTAAAAGGGCAATATCCTATTTTAGGGATTTGCTTGGGGCATCAAACTATCGCACAAGCTTTAGGTGGAGATGTAATACGTGCTAAAAAAGTAATGCACGGTAAAACATCACCCATAGTTCATACTAATAAAGGGGTGTTTAAAGGCTTAGCTAATCCGTTAACGGTATGTCGTTATCATTCTTTAGTGGTTAAAGCGCAAACTCTGCCTAAAGAGCTTGAAGTAACCGCATGGACTCAAACTGAGCAAGGCGAGTTTGACGAAATTATGGGGTTGTTACACAATGAACTTGCTATCGAAGGTGTGCAGTTTCATCCCGAAGCTATTTTAACTGCTCAAGGCTTAGAACTGCTTGATAACTTTTTAACTCGCTTCTAATGTTATAATACACATAGCATTTTATACTTTATTAATGGATGTCATGACTGAACTTGTAGCCCAGCAGCGTACTGCCAAAATACTAAGCCAACGAGCTCATGACTTATTGCTTGGGCACAGCTTTGCGCATCAGCAAATTGGTTTCATTCATACATTAGATATAGATTACGGCGAACCCATGAAGCAGCGTACCTTGCTGCAGGTTGAAGTGGCCGCACAGAATAAACGCCAGCAAAGCAGTACTGCACATCATAAGTACCGCGCTCAAGCCAGTGAGCAACTGCACAAAACAATTGAAACAGCTATATATAAGCAGCTCGAAGATATAGATGGCGTAATTCATAGCACCATAGGTATTGAAGATGGTATTGCCAATATACTCGATATATTAGCGGTAAAGTCAGCGTCGGTAGGGCGTTTAGAGCCATTGGTTAATGATATAAGCTGGTTGGGTAGGGAGTTAGTAACGCTCGTTAATTTACCTTACTATCGTAATCAACGTAGTAAAAACACGTCTGTAAAAGTAGATAAACCATCGCTTGCCCTTCGTTATATTGGCCTTGATAACTTACAGCTAGTTATTCCTACATTTGCTGCCCGCCATTGGATGCCACATAGCACCGAACCATTTTCGTTATTAAAGCGTCGTTTACGTGACAGTGCCATGGCAAACGCCATTGCTGCGCAAAAAATTGCACAAATTAATAATGTAAATGACGTACATGCATTTACTCTTGGTATGCTTTTAGATGTAGGGCGAATTGCATTAGTGCGCTTGTACTTAAAAACGTTTGAGCAAATATGGCAACGTAAAGTACAGCTAGCCCGAAATGAAAACCAAAAAGATTTACACACCGCATTATTAGAGCTTCAGCCCGACCCGCTATTTTTAACTACTCTACTTAGCAATAAATCGATAGAAGTAAGCGCTAAGGTAATAGACAAAATGGCTTTTAAATATTTACCGTTTAAAGGGGTAATGCAGCAGCTAGTAAATGGGGTAGATAAGGGCGATACATTACTGCCATTAACAGAAGTAATGCTAAAGGCACGGTGCTATTCTCAATATCTTAATTTAAAAGAACATCAACTTATTGAACCTGATGAAGCTCTAAGCTGGTTTTCGCACTTTAAGTTCACTAAAACGGAACTAAAAACCCTCCAATCGAGTAATTTTACCAATTTAGCTATTCAAATTGACTAAAATCTGAATTTTTTGTTAATTTTTTTTGCGACTAACCATTCATTCTCATCTTATTGTTATATTACATATTTGCCGATTAAAGCGTGTGCGCCTCTGTACTCATGCGGTTAGTTGCCTAAAAATAAGCATAAATAGCTATGCAAATAGTTATTCACTATCTATGAAATAATATCTTTAGCCCTTTATTTTCAAGGGATACATGAAAGTTTTTAACGAGACAGATATCAGTAATTCTGAAATAATGTGCGTCTGAAAATTGAACCACAAAGCAATTTTGCGCAATTATCAGGTTACTGATCTTGCCTATAAAGTTGGTTACAAATATTAACCAAACACCTATTTTGATGTTTTGTGTTGCTCACAATTAAGAGGAAATAAAATGACAGTCAATCGCGAATTATTTGATCACGTAATGGTTCCTAACTACGCACCTTCAAGCGTAATTCCTGTTCGAGGCGAAGGCTCTCGCGTATGGGATCAACAAGGTCGAGAGTTTATCGACTTTGCTGGTGGTATTGCAGTTAACTGTCTTGGCCATTGCCACCCTGCATTAGTAGGCGCATTAAAAGAGCAAGGCGAAAAAATCTGGCATCTATCTAACGTAATGACCAATGAGCCGGCACTTCGCCTAGCTAAAAAAATGGTTGATGCGACATTTGCTGAAAAAGTTTACTTTGCCAACTCTGGCGCAGAAGCAAACGAAGCCGCGCTTAAATTAGCGCGTCGTTTTGCACTTGATAAGTTTGGCGCAGAAAAATCACAAATCATCGCGTTCAACAAAGGTTTCCACGGTCGTACATTCTTTACCGTAACTGTTGGCGGCCAAGCTGCATATTCAGATGGTTTTGGTCCTAAGCCTGGCGACATTGTACATTGTGATTACAATGACCTTGCTGCATTTGAAGCACTTATCAGCGATAAAACATGTGCCGTAATGATGGAACCTCTACAAGGTGAAGGCGGTATTGTTTCACCAACTGATGAGTTTGCTCAAGGCGTTCGCGATTTATGTACTAAACATAACGCACTGCTTATTTTTGATGAAGTTCAAACAGGTGTTGGTCGTACTGGCGATTTATATGCATACCAAGGCTTAAACGTAGTACCTGATATTTTAACTTCGGCTAAAGCACTTGGCGGCGGTTTTCCTATTGGCGCTATGATCACAACAACTGAAATTGCACAGCACCTTAAAGTAGGCACACATGGTTCTACTTATGGCGGTAACCCGCTTGCGTGTGCTGTTGCAGAAGCGGCATTTGATACAGTAAATACCCCAGACGTACTGGCTGGCGTAAAAGAAAAAGCCGCATTATTTAATGAACTACTTAGCGCGGTTAACGAAAAATACAACGTATTTAGCGAAATCCGTGGCCAAGGTTTATTAATTGGTGCAGTAGTGAACGAGCAATACAAAGGTCGTGCAAAAGAGTTTTTAGTGGCAGGTACTGAGCAAGGCCTTATGTCACTAGTTGCCGGTGCAGACGTAGTACGTTTCACTCCATCTTTAGTAATTCCTGAAGCGGACATTCGCGAAGGTATGGCACGCTTTGAAAAAGCAGTAGCAAGCGTAGTAAACGCATAAGCGACTTAAGCCAACCAATTAAGGGCAAGCACCGCTTGCCCTGCAATTCCTATTTACCGTTATTTATAAGGGAGCAAGCGGACTCATGATGATCCTTCGCCCAATCCAGCAAAATGATTACTCAGCATTACTGAAAATTGCCCACGAATCTGGGCATGGTTTTACGTCTTTGCCATTAAACGAAGAACTATTGCAAAAGAAAATAGACCATTCTGTAAGTTCATTTGCTAAGCAAACGTCACAACCCGGTGACGAAGGCTACCTGTTTGTTCTTGAAGATAGCGAAACCGGTGATGTTGTAGGTACGTCTGCAATTGAAGCTGCTGTAGGGCTTGATGATGCATTTTATCATTATCACTTAAGTAAAGTGATTCACTCTTCGCGCACATTAAACGTATACAAAGCGGTTGATATTTTAACGCTATGTAACGACTACACAGGCGCTACAGAGCTTTGCACATTGTTTTTAAAAGATGGCTATCGTAAAAATTGTAACGGTAAGCTACTTTCAAAAGCGCGCTTTATGTTTATAAAGCAGCATCAAGAGCGTTTTGCACAAACAGTGATTGCAGAAATGCGCGGTGTGTCTGACGAAAACGGCAGTAGCCCTTTTTGGCAGTGGCTTGAAGAGCACTTTTTCTCAATGGATTTTCCAACAGCCGACTACCTAACAGGTATTGGCCAAAAGGTTTTCATTGCTGAACTAATGCCTAAATACCCAATTTATGTAAATTTGCTAAGTAAAGATGCGCAAGCCGTAATAGGTAAAGTACACGACAACACACGCCCAGCAATCGAGTTATTAAAAAGCGAAGGCTTTACGTTTAATGGCTATGTAGACATTTTTGACGGCGGCCCAACGGTTGAAGCAAAAGTAGATAACATTGCGACGATTCGTAATGCAAATAACTTTAACGTTGAAATTGGCGAAATGACTGGCGACACCATGGTGTTACTAGCTAACGAAAAGCTTGAAGATTTTAGAGCAACCGTTGCACCAATGACATTTGACGAGCGCGCAAAAAGCCTTATTTTATCGCAAGAAGTAGCAGATGCATTGCATTTGCAAACTGGCGATATTGTTAGTGCAACCACGATTTAATTTAGGAGAAAGTATATGACTCATCCTGCACAATTTATTAATGGTCAATGGTCACAAGGCCAAGGCACAGAATTTAATTCAGTAAACCCTGCAAATAACGACGTTATTTGGCAGGCATCATCAGCAACTGCGGCGCAAGTAGACACCGCAGTAAATGCAGCGCGCGAAGCGTTTTATGCATGGGCTGATAAAAGCTTTACTGAGCGTTTAGAAATAATTAAAGCATTCGCAGCGCAATTAAAAGAAAACAGCGAAGAGCTCGCTATTACTATCGCACAAGAAACAGGTAAGCCACTGTGGGAAACGCGCACAGAAGCGGGTGCTATGGTTGGTAAAATTGTCATTTCTGAAAAAGCATTTTTAGAGCGCACTGGCGACGTAGAAAACGCAATGCCACTTGGCCGCGCGATGATTCGTCATAAGCCACATGGGGTTGTAGCCGTATTTGGTCCGTATAACTTTCCGGGTCACTTACCTAATGGCCACATTGTGCCAGCGCTTTTAGCAGGTAACACGGTTGTATTTAAACCGTCTGAACTGACTCCTAAAGTTGCCGAGCTTACGCTTAAACTGTGGGAAAAAGCAGGCTTACCAGCCGGTGTAATCAACCTCGTTCAAGGTGAAGTAGAAACGGGTAAAGCCCTTGCTGCTCACAAAGGGATTGATGGCTTGTTCTTTACGGGTTCTTCGCGTACTGGTCATATTTTACATGAACAGTTTGCGGGTCAACCGGGTAAAATTTTAGCGCTAGAAATGGGTGGTAATAATCCACTTATTATTACTGACGTTGAAGACACTAAAGCGGTTGTTCACGATATTATTCAATCAGCGTTTATCTCAAGCGGCCAGCGTTGTACATGTGCACGTAAACTGTTTTTACCTAAAGGTAGCAAAGGCGATGTAATTTTAGAGCGCCTTATCACTGCAACTAAAGCGATTAAAGTAGGTAACTACGATGATGCAGACCAGCCATTTATGGGCTCTATGATCTCATCAGCGGCAGCAGCGGGCATGGTTAAAGCGCAAAACGAGCTTGTTGAGCTTGGCGCTCAAGTATTAGTAGAGCTTGAGCACACAGCTAATACTGGCTTTGTAACACCAGGTATTATTGAGTGTACAAATATTAGTGACTTCCCAGATGAAGAGCATTTTGGACCACTTTTAAAAGTATTCCGCTTTGACGACTTTGACCAAGCCATTGATAAAGCAAACGATACAACCTTTGGTTTATCGGCTGGTTTATTAAGTGATAGTGCAGCAGATTACGACCATTTTTTACGTCGTATTCGCGCTGGTATTGTTAACTGGAACCGCCCAATTACTGGCGCGTCAAGCGCAGCACCATTTGGTGGTATTGGCGCATCGGGCAATCACAGAGCAAGCGCGTATTACGCAGCTGATTACTGTGCATACCCAGTTGCTTCAGTAGAGCTTGAAAAAGTAGCGATGCCAGCAACACTAAGCCCAGGCTTAAAAATAGATTAAGCAGTAATACTACTTAATCATTACAAAAGCAGCTTCGGCTGCTTTTTTTGTATTGCTATCGTACAAGGCTAGTAATTATCGACTCTTTCTGCTTAAATCAGCATAATTAAATATATTTAGGTGGTTCGCATAATGGTTTTAGATAGGCAAGGGTACGATGATTTGATCATGTATCTAACTCAAAATTTAGCATTGTTTGAGAAGCCAGGCGAAATAAAACCAGGCGCTCCAACAGTAATGGAATTAATCGAAGACGTCATTGCACAAAATGTGATGCTTATTTGCGAGCAGCACACAGACCTCAACACAGAGCAGCGTAGTCAAATTGTACGTGAAGTTGATGGCATAGTTTACGATTTAGAAGAAGTCCTCAGCAGCATCACCTCACAGCCTGTCACGGTTGAACAGCATGCCTTTATAGATGAATTTGCAGGTTTAGTGAAAAACCTCTTTGATAGCGCATTAGCACAACAATCTTAGCCATTTTATAGCCCTGCGTTGCATTTTCATTTGCAACTACGGCTAAGTTGCTTACAATCAAGAAAATATTTTTTTGAGATATAACAATGCAAGCAAATGTAAAATGGGTTGAAGGCGATACGTTTATTGGCCGTTCTAATTCTAACCACAATGTTGTGTTTGATGGCGGTAGCGATAGCGCAGCACCAAGCCCAATGGAAATGGTTTTAATGTCAGTTGGCTGTTGCTCATCAGTTGATGTGGTTAGTATTTTAAAAAAAGCTAAACAAGATTTTTCAGACGTACAAGTGCAACTCAGTGCAGAACGCGCCGAAACAGCACCGCGCGTGTTTACCAAAATCAACTTACACTTTGTTGTTAAAGGCAATAATGTGTCTGAAAAGCACCTTGCACGTGCAGTTTCACTCTCTGCTGAAAAGTATTGCTCGGTTGCATTAATGCTTGATAAAACAGTAGAAATTACGCATAGCCACGAAGTTGTGCAAGATCAAGCAAAATAACGCTTTTTCCACGAGGAAAATTCGTATAAAATCCGCGAACTTTTCATTCTGCAGGTGCAGAACCCACTAATTTATAGGTTGGTTTATTATGAACAAACCCTTCGATAAACTTAAACTTCATGGCTTTAACAATTTAACCAAAAGTTTAAGCTTTAGTATTTATGATATTTGTTACGCAAAGACCGAGCAACAACGTAAAGAATATATTGAATATATCGATGAGCAGTACAGTGCAGATAGACTAACCGATATTTTAGGTGAAGTTGTTGATATTATTGGTGCTAACATTTTAAATGTAGCGCGCCAAGATTATGAACCGCAAGGCGCAAGTGTAACTATTTTGGTTTCAGAAGAACCAGTAGAAGAGCAGCAAAATTACGATGCTGACGAAGCACCAGGCCCATTACCTGATTCAGTTGTTGCACACCTAGATAAAAGCCATATTTGTGTACACACATACCCAGAAGCTCACCCTGATGATGGTATTTGTACATTCCGTGCTGATATTGAAGTATCTACCTGTGGCATTATTTCGCCACTTAAAGCGTTAAACTTCTTAATTCATAGCCTTGAGTCAGACGTAGTAACAATAGACTACCGCGTACGTGGTTTTACCCGCGACATAAACGGTGTTAAGCACTACATTGATCATGCTATTAGCTCGATTCAAAACTTCATGACAGAAGATACAAAAGAAGCGTACCAGATGATGGACGTGAACGTGTATCAAGAAAACCTGTTCCATACTAAAATGATGTTAAAAGAAACCGACTTAAATACCTATTTATTCGGCCTTTCTACTGATGAGTTATCGGACGAAGAAGAAGACGAAATTCGCTCTAAGCTGACTCGCGAAATGCAAGAAATATTCTATGGCCGTAACCTGCCAGATACAGAATAAGAGCAACGAATTAAATTAAAAATGGCGCTCAGTGAGCGCCATTTTTTTGCTTTATTTTATAAGCAATAATTGTGTTTGTCGGCCATTTAAATACCAGACACCGCTTTTATCAAAAATAGCATCTTCCTCTAGCATTATTCTTATTTCTTTATTCCACTGCTTTATAAACACCGCATTGTTAAGCTCAATTGAGTAAGCCGTATTTAAATGTAGCGGATAGTCCCCATCTCCCGGTACACCTTGCTGAGAATCCCACATACCTAATGTAGTACCAGCAGCATGACCATGATAGCCAAGAGGATGAGTATAAATAGTGGGTTTTAATCCCTGAGCAATAGCGGCTTTTCGTGCTGCAGCTAAAACTTCATTACCGGTTTTTCCTACCGCAAATTGATTGGTAAATATATCTTGGAGTTTATTACCGCTTTTTAGTGCTTCAACTAAGTAACTAGGCGCACTCGTTTCGTTTTCTTTGAGCACATACGCATGCTGCTGCGTGTCGGTATTTAAGCGTAAATAAGTAATCCCAAAATCGACATGAAGTAAATCACCGGCTTGTATAACGTTATCATCGTAGCCATTGGTAAAGCTTTCTTCATGATTAAACGACTTCGCATCGGCGCGTTGAATAGCAACGCTTGGATGAAACCATGTTTGTAGTTTTAGCTCTTTTACACGCTCTCTAAACCACCATACCAAGTCATCGCTAGTTGTTTCACCCGCCGTAATTGTTTTACCCGAAAACCCCTCTGCAATAATATGATGAGCAATAGCCACAATATGTTTATACATTTCAACTTCTGCAGGAATGCGTTGTTCTAACCACGCAACACCAAGCGGCTCTGCAGAAATTATTTTATTGTGATAAGTGGCGGGTAAGTTAGCCATTAAGGTTTTGTAATCGCCTAGCACAAGGCCATCGGCATGTGCCCAGTCGGTAGAAGTATTAAGCGCAATGTTGCGAGGTTTGTATTGCTCAATAAGTGTATTGAGTGCTTCCCACTGGCTTGGTTGTGTTTGTTTATCCCAGCCTTTTTTAAATACGTTACCTATTTTATAAGGCGCAATAGCGTAAGCATCAACACCACCTTGTTTATTAAGTGCAAATAGCAAAATAGTGGTGCGTCTGGCTGAAAGCCATGTTGCAGGCAGCATTGTTTTTAATATTGGGTCTTCATTGTATTCGCGGCTTATAAGAAGCCACATATCAGTGTTGTGCTGCTTCATTAACGAGGGCATTAAGCTATTGATTCTAAGCTCAGTTATTTTATCTATAAACGCTGCGCGCTCTTTCATTGATAAAATTATTGGAGGTTCTGAGGCTTTAACTAAAGGGCTTACAAATAGTGTTGCGAGCAAACATGCGCTTATTAGTAATAATTTATTGTATTGCATAGTTGGGCTATTTTTAGGCTAATTTGTACTTAACATGCCAGAACCCACACTATAAAAAAATAATTTGAGACAAACCGTACAAACAAAAAAGCCCAGCTAATTAAATTAGCTGGGCTTTTGAATATATAGCGTATTAATTAATCATGCTGTAAATAAGTGCAAATACAGCAAGTGAACCAACCGCTAATATAAATAGCGTGCTTAAACGGTTACGGTACTTATGAAGTACAGGCACTTTATAAACTGCAATCATTGGCATGATGAATAAGATCATTGCGATGATAGGGCCCGATAACTGATCCATCATGTCTAAAATACTTGGGTTTTTAACCGCACAAAACCAAATAGCTAAAAACATAATGAGTACGCCAATTTTATCGGCCGCTTTTGCGCTTAAGCTTGTTTGTTTAGTTACTAAACCCGTAAAGCTTTCACGCGCTCCTAAAAAGTGACCCAAAAACGACGATGTAATAGCAATAAAGGCAACAAGCGGCCCAAGTGTGGCAATAAACGAGTTATCAGTAATGTTAGCAAGGTAGGATAAAACCGATACGTTAGCGGCTTTAGCAGCGGCCATTTGCTCGCCTGTAAGCGACAGCACGCAAGAGAACACAAATAACAGTACAAAGGTAATAAGTAGTAAGCTAGTGCGCTTTAAAATCGCCTCAGATTTATGTGTAGCTTGTTCACCGTAGTGACCGCGTTGCACGTTTACAAAGCTTGAGATAGCCGCTGCGTGGCTAAACGAAAACACAATAATAGGAATAGATAACCACAACGTTTTACCAAAGCTGCCCATGTCAGGCATTGTCATATCTGGCATTTGCCAGCTAGGGATTAAATAAAGTGATAAAAAGAACAATATACCCACAAGCGGATAAACTAAAATAGCAAAGGCACGCAGCATTAAGCGCTCTCCGCCCATCATTAAGCTAATCATACCTGCAACTAATACACCCGAAAGCAACACGCGAGAAGGTGATTCCATCCCCATTTGATTAACCATAAAGCTATCAACGGTATTAGTTAAGCCCACACCGTAAATAAGCAAAATTGGGAATATAGATAAAAAGTATAATAAAGAAATTAACCGCCCCGCAGTCACACCAAAGTGCTCTTCAACTACATCGGTAAAATCGGCATTTTTATTTTTTGATGAAAGTACAAAACGCGCTAATCCACGGTGTGCACAAAAGGTCATTGGAAATGCTAAGCATGCCAAAATAATTAACGGCCAAAAACCGCCAATGCCAATATTAATAGGTAAAAATAAAATACCCGCACCAACGGCGGTACCAAAAAGGCTTAAAGTCCACTGCGTATCGTGCAGGTTCCATTTAGAAGTGGGTGTGTTTGAAGGTGTGTGTGCACCTGTTGTTGATGCATTTGAAAGCGTTGCATCTTGAGATGTTGTCATGTGTGTGTTTATCCATTATTTAAATAACAATCGCGCGCAAGAATATAGTTTTTAGCTAAAAATTTCATGTTTTGAGAGGATTTGTAGACTAATTAATTAGACCAAATTGAAGGGTAAGTGTCATGAATACGAAACAGCGGTGTAAAAGTGAGCAACACCCTTAAGCGGCAGCACCACATTATAATTTTAAAGTAGGTTGGTTTGAGGGCAGCGAAACCCAACACGCTATAGTGTCACGCGAGCAGCAAAGCCGAGGTAGGCGGTTTTCATAACGTAAAAATAGGGACTGGTCATTTTTATTGGTTTTCATTTAAAAATCAGAATCTGCACCGAAAAGCTGTTAAGTAGAAGCCATTGATCTGAACTTCATAAGAGATTTTTATTAAACTCCGTTATACTTCCTGTAATTGAATATGCCAAACGAAGTAAATAGGCCACTAACTGCAATGAGCAAAGAGATTCTCTTCCATACTACTTTTGCGCACGAAACCAGTAAAACATGGGTTGTATTTGTCCATGGAGCAGGTGGTAGCTCGGCAATTTGGTTTCGTCAGCTTAAGGCCTATAAAAAAGAATATAATGTGTTGTTGCTAGATCTTCGTGGTCACGGTAAATCGAATAACTTAGTACAAAACTTTGTTGATAATAATTATTCATTTAATAATGTCTCTAAAGACATCATTGATGTGTTAGATCATAACAATATCACCAGCGCACACTTTGTTGGCATTTCATTGGGCACAATTATTATTCGAAATATTGCTGAAATTGCGCCGCAATATGTTTCTAGCATGGTGCTAGGTGGAGCGGTTACTCGTTTTAATACGCGCAGTAATACATTGGTTTATTTAGGCAATACTTTTAAACACTTCTTGCCTTATATGTGGCTGTATCGTTTATTTGCTTTTATCGCCCAGCAAAATCGTTAAGGTTGTATATAAAATAGGGATAGGCCTTTCTTTTTTGACTTACAAAACTTAAAAAAGATCTAAATGGGTTAACTTAAAAGGAATTTAAATTGGAAGCGTTAAGTACAGCTAAGCAAGTTATTGATATCTTTTCGGCTTTATTGCATACCAGCAGTGGAAGCTTAATGTTGATAAAGAGAAGCGTGAAAGTAACTCAAATAAATTGCATATTTATATAGTTGTAAAAAGGTTTTTGCGTAGTGTTGATATAAATCATGTGGTCGATGATAAGTTGTACGAAGAGCTTCAAGAGGCACTTGCCCTAGCTGATTTCTATTTTGACGGTATTGTTACCGATTGGTTATTTCAAGTAGACTCGGATGCATCAGCTTGGCTAAACTTAATGCGAATTAATTCATTACCTGATATGCAAGAATCAAACCCCGAGTTTACTCGTAATCTAAGGAAAATTGAGGAGCTAATTGATAATCTTCAAAAGTTTCATTGTGAGTTATTTGATGTATTTAAAGGTAGTATGATGTACTTAAAAACTAGTAAGTAGTTAATAAGGCTTGTTTCTTTTTCACCGTTTGCTAAACACTGCTTGATGACTCAAGGAGTAAAAGCTATCACTTGTCTTTTTAACAACCGATAGCTAACCACTAAAAACTACCTTACTCTTCTATCGCACTTACAATAAAATACGGATTTAAGTATTCATCTTTGGTGTTATAAATAAGCGGGCTGCCATCAAGCTTAGTGACTTTTGCACCGGCTATTTCGGCGATGGCGTGGCCTGCGCCTGTATCCCATTCGCAAGTTGGACCTAAGCGCGGGTAAATATCGGCGCTGCCCTCAGCGACTAAACACAGTTTTAGTGAGCTGCCTTTAGACACCATTTCAACCTCATCAAAGCGTTTCACAAACTCGGCTAAATCGGGTGATGGGTGCGAGCGGCTGCCTACAACTCGAATTAACCCTTTGTTAGGTTTGGTAGTTACCTTAAGCTCAATTCGCTCATCGCCTTTATCTTTAAATGCGCCAATTGCTTCGGCGGCTAAGTAGGATACGCTAAGGGCAGGTGCATCTACTACGGCTAAAATAGGAATGCCGTTTTTAATTAGGGCGATGTTTACGGTAAATTCACCGTTCTTTTTAATAAATTCTTTAGTGCCGTCGATTGGATCAACTAACCAGTAGCTTTTCCACGTTTGGCGTATATCCCAGCTTATGTCGGCGTTTTCTTCACTAAGTATTGGAATATCAGGTGTGAGCTGTTGAAGCCCTGCCACAATCAGTTTATGAGCTGCTAAATCGGCGTCGGTTACGGGGCTTTCATCGGCTTTGTACTCAACGTTAAAATCCTTTTCGTAAATTCCCATTATCGCTTGGCCTGCTTTGCGGGCAAGGATGAGGGTTTCTTCTAGCAGTTCGGTTTGATTCATGGGGTTAACCTATATTATGTGCTTTTGTTTTAGATACGTTATCAGTTGTGTAACCGATTGGTCTAGGGTGTTTTTACTTGTATCTAAAATTATTTCTGGATTGTTTGGCACTTCGTAGCTTGAATCGATACCAGTGAAGTGTTTTATCTCCCCAGCGCGGGCTTTTTTGTATAACCCTTTTGGATCGCGGCTTTCGCATACATCCAGTGGGGTATCGATAAAGACTTCAATAAATTCGCCGTCATCTACTAGGCTGCGCACCATGTCGCGTTCTGCTCTAAAAGGCGATATAAACGCAGTAAGTACTAACAAGCCAGCGTCGGTCATTAGTTTTGCGGTTTCGCCTACGCGGCGTATGTTTTCAATGCGGTCTTCGTCGCTAAAGCCTAGATCTTTACACAAACCGTGGCGTACGTTGTCGCCATCGAGCAGGTAAGTGTGCGTACCTTGCTGATTAAGCGCCGCTTCTAGTGCGTTTGCTACGGTGCTTTTGCCAGAGCCTGAAAAGCCGGTAAACCATAAAATAGCGGGCTTATGTTTTTTTTGCTCACTACGCTGTGCTTTTGTCGTTGCGTAGTTATGCCAAACTATATTTTCATCCATAGTGAGAGTCTCTCATGCTGTGAGCGCAGGTATTAAAACGGAAATACCAGCGGGATCAGGGTTAATACCGTGATTGAATAAATAATAGAAAGGGGTAAGCCCATCACTATGTAATCTTTTAAGCGATAGTTACCCGCGCTATAAACCATTAGGTTAGTTTGATACCCAAATGGCGATATAAAGCTGGCTGATGCGCCAAAGGCAACCGCCATAATAAACGGTAGTGGGTCTACATTAAAACCAACCGCGAGCGAGTAAGCAACAGGGAACGACAAGGCAGCTGCTGCGTTATTAGTAATAAGCTCGGTAAATAATACGGTCATTAAAAATATGGCAATAAACGCGCCGTACGGACCAAAGTCGCCAAGTACCATAAACATGGCGTCGGATATTTGACCGGCAAGTCCGGTGCCTATCATTAATTTAGCAAGGCCAATGGCGCTACCTACAACCACCAATAACTCGATAGGGAAACGGCGTTTTACTTCGTTAAGTTTTATGGTGCCACTGAGCATTAAGCTAATCAGTAACACTAATAAGCCTTTAACCAGCGGCACTATGCCAATAATGCTTAAACCCAGTACTGCAGCAAAGCTTAGTAGCACAATATTTGATTGCTTAGGTGCAAGGTGGGCTTGTAAGTCAAACCCTGAAATATACACAAATTCGCGCTTTAAATTAGGCAAAGTGTAAAAGTTTTTGCCTGGTGCGAGTATAAGTGAGTCGCCAGCTTGTAATTGCACTTGCCCAAGGCCGCCTTGTAAGCGGTCATGTCCACGGCGAATGGCAATAACAGCAGCATGAAACTGCTCTCTAAAGCGGGCTTCTTTTACGGTTTTACCAATAAATTTTGAAGATTGACTTACGACTACTTCTACTAAGTGTTCTATGTCTTTTTGATGATTCTCGTGCACTACTTTTAAACCGTCAAAACGGGTAAGTAATGGCACCGATTTTATGTCACCTACAAACAGCAGCACGTCGTCTTTTTGAATAATTTGCTGCGGAGTGACTGCGCAAATGCGGCTCTCGTCGCGAATAATTTCAGCAAGGAATAAGTCTTTTAAATCACGCAGGCCGTTTTCTTCTACGGTTTGGCCTATTAATTTTGAGCTTGCTTGTACTTTACCTTCTAGGTAAAAAGGCACGACTTCTTGGTCGCTTTTACCGTTGTCGGGTAAGTATTTAAGCATTACTAAAATAGTAATTAGGCCTACGCTTAGCGCGCCTAAACCTACTAAGGTAAAGTCAAAAAAGCCCAGCGGTTCCATGCCCGCATCTACTGCAAAGCCATTGACGATTAAGTTGGTTGATGTACCAATAAGCGTAATAGTGCCGCCCAAAATAGCAGTGTACGACAGCGGTAACAATAGCTTTGAAGGGGAGTGATTAGGATTGTCTTTTATCGCGGTAATAAGCGATGCAACAACGGCGGTATTGTTAGTGAACGACGATAAAAAGGCGGTTGATAAGCCCAATTTTGTTACCGATTTTACTAAACTACCTTTAGATAGCGATTGCGCTAACTTTTGAATTAGGGTGGTTTTTTCTATTGCGGTCGACACTAACACCAATAGTACTAAGGTGATAAGCGACGGGTTAGCGTAGTTAACTAACATACTTTCAAGATCGATTAGCCCTGCTAAGTAGCTGGTGCCAATAGCGCTTACAAATAACCATGCTGGATTAATACGGGTGCCAAAAAGGCACCCGACTAAGGTAAGCATAATGCCTGTTAAAACGAGCTGTTCTACCATGCTTTTAAATTCCTAACAGGCTAAAGTTAACTTATAACTTAGAAATATCAAGCGCTTGCCAATGCGGGAAGTGCTTGCGTACTAAGCTGTTAAATTCAACTTCAAATTCGCTAAAGTTACTTTGCTTTGTTTGGCTTTGCAGTACTTGCTCAATCATACCGGCAGCAACAGTTAGGTTTGATAAGCGATCGATTAGGATAAACGAGCCTGTTTCGTGATTGCTGTGGTACTCGTCTGCCAAAATAGTTTCGGTTAGTTCAAGCGTTACAATCGCAATTTCGTTTAACTGCAGTGAGTCGCTAGTGCCGTGCTCAAGCGTGTTTACATCAATTGTGTAGTCAATCTTTTTAACAATAGCTGAGGTGTTTTTGCTACCTAGTTTTAGGTTATAGCTTTTACCTAACACTAATGGCGATTCATGCATCCACACAATTTTAGCTTGCAACTGGTTAGTTACAGCGGCCGTTGAATTTGCAGGTACGATTACATCCCCTCGGCTAATATCAATTTCGTTATTTAGGGTAACGGTAATTGCTTGGCCTGCTTCGGCGCTGTCTAGGTTGCCATCAAAGGTAACAATTTCTTTAATGCTTGATGTTTTACCCGACGGTAATACTTTTATAGCATCGCCTACGTGCATCTTGCCCGATGTCAGTGTGCCCTGAAAACCACGGAAGTTTAAGTTAGGACGCACGACATATTGCACCGGTAGGCGCGCTTCAAAGCCTGTATCTATTTCGGCTGCTGGCGAATCTTCTAGTAACTCTAGTAGCGGCTTGTCGGTGTAATACGGTGTATGTGCAGAGCGTGTTACTACGTTGTCGCCTTTAAGCGCCGACATAGGCACAAACTTAATGTTTGATACGTTAAGTTGCTCAGCAAATTTAAGGTAATCGGCCTTAATTTTTTCATACACGGTTTCGTCAAAATCAACGATATCCATTTTATTAACGGCAACAACAAACTGCTTAATGCCCAGCGAGTCACAAATAAAGCTATGGCGCTTAGTTTGTACTTGTACGCCGTAACGCGCATCAACCAAAATAATGGCGACATCGCTTGTTGATGCACCGGTTACCATGTTGCGCGTGTATTGCTCGTGCCCAGGTGTGTCGGCAATAATAAATTTACGCTTAGCCGTTGAAAAGTAACGGTACGCTACGTCAATGGTAATGCCTTGTTCACGCTCAGCTTGTAGGCCATCAACTAATAAAGCAAGGTCAAGATCTTCACCTGCGTTACCTACTTTTTCGTTATCTTTATGAAGGGCTGCTAGCTGATCTTCATAAATTTGGTGGCTGTCGTGCAGTAGGCGGCCAATCAATGTTGATTTACCGTCATCTACGCTGCCACAAGTAAGCATGCGTAATAAGCTTTTGTCTTGTTGGCGTGCTAGGTAGGCGTCTATGCCTATTTCTTTTACTTCGTTAAATGTATCGTTATTTAGGCTAGACATTAAAAATACCCCTCACGTTTTTTCTTCTCCATTGAGCCGGCTGAGTCATGGTCAATAACACGACCTTCACGTTCAGATGACGTAGATAGCAGCATTTCTTCGATGATTTCGGTTAAAGTACTTGCTGTTGATTCAACTGCACCGGTAAGTGGGTAGCAGCCTAATGTACGAAAACGTACAGATTTCATTTGCGGTACTTCACCGTCATTAAGAGGCATACGCTCATCGTCAACCATAATTAAAGTACCGTCGCGCTCAACTACTGGGCGATCTTTGGCTAGGTACAATGGCACCATTTCGATGTTTTCTTGGTAAATGTATTGCCAAATATCAAGCTCAGTCCAGTTAGATAATGGGAAAACACGAATGCTCTCACCCGGATTAACTTGGCTGTTGTAGGTATTCCAAAGCTCTGGGCGTTGGTTTTTAGGGTCCCAACGGTGGTGTTTGTCGCGGAATGAATAAACACGCTCTTTTGCGCGTGACTTTTCTTCGTCGCGGCGTGCGCCACCAAATGCAGCATCAAAGCCATATTTATCTAGCGCTTGTTTTAAGCCTTGGGTTTTCATTATGTCGGTATGTTTACCCGAGCCATGCGTAAACGGGCCTACACCCATTTCAATGCCTTCTGGATTTTTGTGTACCAGTAGATCAAAGCCATATTCTTTAGCTATACGGTCGCGAAACTCGATCATTTCACGAAACTTCCAGTTGGTGTCTACGTGTAATAACGGAAACGGAATTTTTGCAGGGTAAAATGCTTTACGCGCTAAGTGCAAAAGTACCGACGAATCTTTACCAATAGAGTAAAGCATTACTGGGTTCTCAAACTCAGCGGCGACTTCGCGCATGATTTTGATACTTTCAGCTTCAAGTTGCTGAAGGTGAGTTAAAGCCATTGTTAGTCGTCCTACTAAAATGATTAAAAGTTACAAATTTAAAATTCGGTTATGTATTTGATACATCTGTTAGCGGCTGTGCAAAGCTGCTTGTTTGCTCGTTTTTCCCAAACCACGCTAGTTGCGAGTGCAGGGCGGCTACTTCGCCAATAATGAGTAGTGCAGGCGATATAATGCTGTTGCGTTCAATTAAGTCGGCAAGTTCGCCTAATTGGCCTGTTACTACACGCTGATTTTTACGTGTACCGTTTTCGATAATGGCAACAGGTGTGTCGGCTTTGCGGCCATGCTTTAAAAGCTCGCTTTGTATGTGCGGCGATTTAATTACGCCCATGTAAATAGCAAGCGTTTGATTTGCTTTTGCCAGCGATTGCCAATCAAGTTCTTGACCGTCTTTTTTACAGTGGCCCGTTACAAATTGAATGGCTTGTGCATGGTCACGATGCGTAAGCGGAATACCCGCATAAGCACTACAACCTGCAGCAGCTGTAATACCCGGTACAATTTGATAATTTACGTTGTTAGCAGCCAGTACTTGTACTTCTTCGCCACCACGGCCATAGATAAACGGGTCACCACCTTTAATGCGGCACACTTTTTTGCCTTGTTTAGCAAGGTCGACCAGCATTTGGTTGGTATCTTCTTGAACAACACTATGATCGCCTAAGCGTTTACCTACACAAATAAGGTCAGCATCACGGCGCACTAGTTCCATAATTTCGTCAGAGACTAAAAAGTCGTAAACAACCACATCGGCTTGTTGCATAAGTTGCAGTGCTTTAAGTGTTAAAAGCTCTGGATCGCCAGGACCTGCACCTACTATGTATACTTCGCCTTCAGGTTCTGCTTTTGCATCTAGCATTTGCTCTAGTTGCTGCTGTGCGGCTTGGGTATCGCCGGTTTGTACTTTACTCACAACAGATGAGTCGAACACGCCTTCCCAAAATTGGCGGCGGTCTGAAAAATGCTTAAAGCGTTTTTTTACTTTGTCTCTAAAGCCACCGACAAGTGTTGCAAGTGGGCCAATATGATGTGGAATAAGTGTTTCGAGCTTTTCGCGTAAGCGACGTGCAAGTACGGGCGCTGTGCCAGCACTTGATATAGCAATCGTAATTGGGTCACGGTCAACAATGGATGGGAATATAAACGTACATTTAGGTTGGTCATCAACCACGTTTACAAACACATTGCGGGCATTGGCAAGTTCAAATACGTTGTTGTTTACTTCATCGCGGTCGGTTGCTGCAATAACGAGCATTTTGCCATCAAGGTGCGATTCATCAAAATAAGCATCAATAAGCGTTACTTCATTATTATGTGCATGCTCTTTTAGTTCGTCGCAAAACCAAGGTGCTACTAAAGTAACGCTTGCTCTCGCTTTTAAAAACGCGCGACATTTGCGTAATGCGACCTCTCCACCGCCAACAACCAATACTGGTTTGTTGTCGAGTTTGGTAAAGATAGGTAAATACTGCACGTTAATAAGACCCCTAAACAAATTCAAATATAAGAAAACGCTTTATTTTGATGAGCAGAATATAGCGGCTATCAATAAGTAAAAAATAATTAAAACCAAGTTGATATAACCAAAAGTTATAATAGGTGGGCTTTTTAGGCCTAAGAGCTAGTTAACAAGGGATTGCGCCGAGTTACAAGTAAAATAACCAGCTTATAGTGTTTGGTTATGAGCTATAGCGAGTTTGGTTTAATTTGTTAATATGGAGGCATATCAAATTTTGTACTTATACCATTTGCATTAAATTAGTGATCTATTTATAGCGACGAGAAAATAGCTCAATAACAAGGCTAAAATTATGATACATAGTTGTTCTAAATAAATAGTTTTTAACGTAGTTAGTGCGTTATTTAATACGCTAAAATGATCATGTTTTTAATAAAATTGGTATTACATAAGCAACGGAGCTCTAATGACACAACACCAAAAAGATGCCGCATTAGCAGTCGCACTGATGGATTTAACAAGCTTAAACACCAGCGATACCACCAAAAGCATTCAAGCACTTGTTGATAGCATAAATCCTACCTTAGGCACGCCTGCCGCTGTATGTGTTTATAGCGACTTTGTTGATGATGCAAAAATAGCACTCGCAGCGCGTGAGCTTAACCATGTTAAAGTCGCAACAGTTACTAACTTTCCAACAGGTGATGCACCACTGAGTGATGTAATTAACGAAACACTTATTGCAATAGAGCGCGGCGCTGACGAAATTGATTTGGTTATTCCTTATAAAAAGTTAATCGCGGGCGATGCTCAAACTGTAGTTAACTATGTAAGCGAAAGTAAAAAAGCATGTGGGTCGCGCGCGCAACTTAAAGTAATAATAGAAAGCGGCGAGCTAAAAACCGACGCGCTTATTACTCAAGCCACGGAGCTTGCAATTGAAGGCGGTGCTGATTTTGTAAAAACCAGTACGGGTAAAGTAGCTGTAAATGCCACGCTTGAATCAACAAAAACTATGCTAACAGCCATTAAAAACTCAAATAAACGTGTGGGCTTTAAAGCGGCCGGCGGTGTTAAAACAGTGGCCGATGCTAGTGATTATTTAGCGCTAGCACGCGCAATAATGGGTGATGATTATTTGCAAGCAAATACATTTAGGTTTGGCGCTTCAAGCTTGTTAAGTGACGTTTATAAAACCATAGGGAAATAATCAATATCTTTGGATTGTAGGTTTATCTAACCGATTAAATTATTAGCAGTTTAAACAATAATGTAATTAATTAATTAGATTTTCCAATGTGGGTATCTTTTAGGCTTGTGTTAATGAACTGCGTAAGTATAATAGGCATCCACTTTGCAGGGGCGTAGTTCCAATTGGTAGAACAGCGGTCTCCAAAACCGATGGTTGGGAGTTCGAATCTCTCCGCCCCTGCCAGTTTTACTTGTTATTTGAGTAGTCTGAGATTAAAAACCGGTTTAAATTAAGTCTGTTTTTAAGTTTAGATTTTAATGGATTAACCCTGCCGTAGTGTAGGGTTGTTGTGTCTGTAGTTAAGGTAATAATATTATGAGCACGAATGTAGAAACACCATCAAGTGCGATGGAGTCAGTAAAGTGGTTAGTAGCAATCGCGCTACTTGCAGGCGCAGTTGTTGGTAATCACATGTATGCAGATCAATCTGTATTACTACGTGCTATTGGCGTTGTTGTTGCAATAGCGGCCGGATTAGCAATTGCCTCGCAAACATTTAAGGGACGTAACTTTCTTGCTTTCGCTAAAGAAGCTCGAATTGAAGTACGCAAAGTTATTTGGCCAACGCGCCAAGAAACTACCCACACGACATTAATTGTAATGGTTGCAACAGTGATTATGGCACTTATCCTTTGGGGATTAGATGGCATTTTATTCCGCGCTGTAGGCTTTTTAACTGGATTGGAGATCTGATCCCATGTCGGATGAGAACGAGAACAAAGAAATTAAGTTACGTTGGTATGTAGTACAGGCCTTTTCTGGTTACGAAAAGCGTGTAGCTCAAACGTTAATTGAACATATTAAAATCGAAGGTCTAGAATCGAGCTTTGGTGAGATATTAGTACCAACTGAAGAAGTTGTTGAGATGCGCGCTGGCCAAAAGCGTAAATCTGAGCGTAAATTCTTCCCAGGTTATGTATTAGTACAAATGGATATGAATGACGCAAGCTGGCACTTAGTGAACGGCACAGAGCGCGTTATGGGCTTTATTGGTGGTACGTCTGATCGTCCTGCTCCTATCAGCCCTAAAGAAGCTGAGCGCATTCTTAATCGCCTACAAGAAAATGCTGAAGCACCTAAACCTGCTACATTATTTGAACCAGGTGAAGTTGTACGCGTTACAGATGGTCCATTTGCAGATTTCAGTGGTGTAGTTGAAGAAGTTGACTACGAAAAGAGCCGCGTGAAAGTATCTGTACTTATTTTTGGTCGTTCTACGCCAGTTGAGCTTGAATTCGGTCAAGTTGAGCAAGATAAGTAATTGATTAAAAAAGCTTCGCTAATTTTTATTTAAATTTTGGCATGAAGCTTGAAAAAGGCCGCTGATTAACTTATAATCAGCGGCCTTTTTGTATTAAGGTAAAATTTATTTTTTACTGTGCAAAAAGTACGAAACCAATTTTTAAACTGGGAAGCCGTTAGAGTACGCGTCCTCGCGCGCACAAGGCTGAGACCCACCAAATGAGGTATTTATAATGGCTAAAAAAGTTGAAGCTCTAATCAAGCTACAAGTTGCCGCTGGTATGGCTAATCCTAGTCCTCCAGTAGGTCCTGCACTAGGTCAACACGGTGTAAACATCATGGAATTCTGTAAAGCGTTTAACGCACGTACAGAGTCTATCGAAAAAGGCGCTCCAGTTCCTGTAGTGATCTCTGTTTACGGTGACCGTTCATTTACGTTCGACATGAAAACGCCACCTGCTGCTTACTTACTTAAGAAAGCTGCTGGTATCAAGTCAGGCTCAGGCCGTCCTAACACTGATAAAGTAGGCACAGTAACTCGTGCTCAACTTGAAGAAATTGTTGAGACAAAACGAACTGACCTTACAGCTGCCGATATGGACGCAGCGGTTCGCACTATCGCAGGTTCTGCGCGTGCGATGGGCTTGAACGTAGAGGACTAAGAAATGGCTAAATTAACTAAACGTATGCGTACTATCCGCGAAAAAGTGGAAGTAACTAAAGATTACGAAATCAATGAAGCAGTTGCTCTTTTAAAAGAGTTAGCGACAGCTAAATTCGTAGAAAGTGTTGACGTTGCCGTTAACCTTGGTATCGATGCTCGTAAATCTGATCAAAACGTTCGTGGTGCTACTGTACTACCTAACGGTACTGGTCGTGACGTTCGTGTTGCTGTATTCACACAAGGCGCTAATGCAGAAGCTGCAAAAGAAGCCGGTGCTGAATTAGTAGGTATGGAAGATCTTGCTGAACTAGTTAAAAAAGGCGAGATGAACTTTGACGTTGTTGTTGCATCACCAGACGCTATGCGTGTTGTTGGTCAACTAGGTCAAATCTTAGGCCCACGTGGTCTAATGCCAAACCCTAAAACTGGTACTGTAACGCCTAACGTTGCAGAAGCAGTTAAAAATGCTAAAGCAGGTCAAGTACGTTACCGTAATGACAAAAATGGCATCATCCATACTACTATTGGTAAGGTTGATTTCACTGCAGAGCAGTTACAACAAAACCTTGAAGCTCTAATTGTTGCGCTTAAGAAGGCTAAACCTTCTCAAGCTAAAGGTGTTTACTTGAAGAAAGTAACTATCTCTACAACAATGGGCGCAGGTGTTTCTGTTGACCAAAACACTTTAAGCACTATTGTTGCTTAATTGAGTGTTTACATGGCGTGAAATTTGTACTATAATTTCGCGCCATTTTGTTGATTAATTTATTAATTTGCAAAGTAAAGAATTCGGGTTGAAGTCCATAATTTCGTTAAGCCTTTGGGGTTAACGATAAATTGGGCTTCCGTCCAAGACCGTAGGTGGCTTCGGCCTTAATATTCACCTACGTAGACGGTGTAGACCCCAGATAGATTTTTCCTAATCCTTCTGGCTCTCGCCGTAAAAAGCATCTCTACCTTGTTTGGTAGGGAAGAGTAGAACAGGGGAATCCGATAATCGGTACCCCCATTAAACCAGGAGTAACACCCATGGCTTTAAATCTTCAAGGCAAAAAAGCAATAGTTGCTGAAGTCAACGAAGCAGCCAATGGTGCTCTATCTGCAGTTGTTGCAGATTCTCGTGGTGTAACAGTTGGCGCAATCACTGCCCTTCGTAAAGAAGCTCGTGCAAATGGTGTTTGGATGAAAGTTGTCCGTAACACTTTAGCAAAACGTGCTCTTGAAGGAACAGATTTTGAGTGTCTTTCTGATTCATTTGTTGGTCCAAGCTTAATCGCTTTCTCATCAGAGCACCCAGGTGCTGCTGCGCGTATCTTTTCAGATTTCGCGAAAAAGAATGAGAAATTCGAGCTTAAAACGGCCGCTTTTGAAGGAAATGTTGTTGATGCAGCAATGCTTGCTACATTACCTACATACGATGAAGCTGTTGCACGCTTAATGAGTGCTATGAAAGAAGCGTCTGCTGGCAAATTGTGTAAAACAATTGAAGCAGTACGTGTACAGAAAGAAGAGCAAGCTGCTTAATTTTAAGCTGTTTAATCTCACTTTCGGTGTAAAATTTATTTGGACTTAATGTCCGTTAATTATTAGGAAATTTGTAATGTCTGTATCTAAAGACCAAATCCTTGACGCAATTGCTGAAATGTCAGTAATGGACGTTGTTGCTCTTATCGAAGCAATGGAAGAAAAATTCGGCGTAACTGCTGCAGCTGCAATGGTAGCTGGTCCAGCTGCTGAAGCTGCTGAAGAGAAAACAGAATTTGACGTAATCCTTACTGGCGCTGGCGCTAACAAGGTTTCTGCAATCAAAGCTGTTCGTAGCGCAACTGGCCTAGGCCTTAAAGAAGCGAAAGCTCTTGTTGAAGCTGCTCCTACACCTGTTAAAGAAGGTGTATCTAAAGAAGAAGCTGAAGCACTTGCAAAAGATCTTACTGAAGCTGGTGCTGAAGTTGAGGTTAAGTAATTTAGCTTTTGCTAAGTTCGCTGCCTGAGAAATCAGGCAAGGGCTGGTGATTATTTAATCACCGGCCTTTTTGCGCTATAGAGTGATGCACTCTTTTAGTTCAAATAAAATCTGATTTTTTCTTTACTTTCAACGCTTTATAGTTTGCTAGTGTTAAAGTGGGATCTAATTAGAACAACAGTTAAATGTTGTAAAATCTTGGCATAGCTGCCAGTTAAGTCTGTTCTTACAAGAACAGGTCGGGTCAAAGATCAGCAAGCTGAGGAACCCCATGGCTTACTCTTATTCTGAAAAGAAACGTATCCGTAAGGATTTTGGTAAACGTCCACAAGTTTTGGATATACCTTTTTTACTGTCTACACAGTTAGAATCGTTTAAAAAATTCTTAGTGCCGGACGCTGATGGCGATCATGGTTTGGAAGCTGCCTTCCGTTCTGTGTTCCCTATTAAAAGCTACTCGGGAAATTCTGAGCTTCAATACGTAAGTTACCGTATTGGTGAGCCAGTTTTCGATGTAAAAGAATGTCAAATTCGCGGTGTGACTTATTCTGCTCCACTTCGCGTGAAACTGCGTCTTGTTGTTATGGACAAAGAAGCACCAGGCACAGTTAAAGACATTAAAGAGCAAGAAGTTTACATGGGCGAAATTCCGCTCATGACAGATACCGGTACTTTTGTAATCAATGGTACAGAGCGTGTTATCGTTTCTCAGCTACACCGTAGCCCTGGTGTATTCTTTGATAACGACCGCGGTAAAACCCATTCATCGGGTAAAGTATTATATAACGCACGCGTTATACCTTACCGTGGTTCATGGTTAGACTTCGAATTTGATGCAAAAGATAACTTATATGTACGTATTGACCGCCGTCGTAAATTACCGGCGTCTATCATCCTACGTGCACTAGAGTATTCTAGCGAAGAAATCCTAGATATGTTCTTCGATAACACTACGTTTGAAGTAACGAATGGTAAAGTTCTTATGGAACTTGTACCTTCGCGTTTACGTGGTGAAACTGCCGCTTTTGATATCAAGAGCGAAGACGGTGAAGTATTTGTTGAAAGCGGTCGTCGTGTTACGGCTCGCCACATCAAGAGCATCGAGAAGAAAGGCATTAAGCAATTAGAAGTACCACATGAGTACATCATTGGCCGTATTGTAGCTAAAAACTATGTTGATGAGTCAACTGGTGAAGTTATTGCAAATGCAAATGACGAGCTAACTCTAGAGCTAATGGCTGAATTGGTTAAAGCCGGTCACACTAAAATTGATACGTTATATATCAATGAAGTGGACAGCGGTGCTTACATGTCAAATACATTGAACATTGACTCTTCAAGCAGCCGTTTAGAAGCACTAGTAGAAATTTACCGCATGATGCGCCCAGGCGAGCCACCGACGAAAGACGCGGCTGAAGCCTTATTCCAGAACTTGTTCTTCTCTGAAGAGCGTTATGACTTATCTACTGTAGGTCGTATGAAGTTCAATAGCCGTGTTGGTTACGATACAGACACAGGCCCAGGCACATTAAGCAAAGAAGACATCGTGTCTGTTATGAAAGTATTAATTGCTATTCGTAACGGTCAAGGCGATGTTGATGATATCGATCACTTAGGCAACCGTCGTATACGTAGTGTTGGCGAAATGGCTGAGAACCAATTCCGTGTTGGTCTAGTACGTGTTGAACGTGCTGTACGTGAGCGTTTAAGCTTAGGTGACCTTGACGCGATAATGCCACAAGATCTTATTAACGCTAAGCCTATTTCGGCAGCGGTTAAAGAGTTCTTCGGCTCGTCTCAGTTATCACAGTTTATGGACCAAAATAACCCACTATCAGAAGTTACGCATAAACGTCGTATCTCTGCATTAGGTCCGGGCGGTCTAACTCGTGAACGCGCAGGCTTTGAAGTACGTGACGTTCACGTAACTCACTATGGTCGCGTATGTCCAATCGAGACTCCTGAGGGTCCAAACATCGGTCTAATTAACTCGTTGTCTACGTACGCACGTACAAATGACTACGGTTTCTTAGAAACACCTTACCGCAAAGTGGTAGATGGTGTTGTAACTGATGAAGTTGATTACTTATCAGCCATTGAAGAAGGTCAGTTTGTTATCGCACAGGCGAACTCAAACTTAACTGAAACCAATGAGTTTGTTGATGAACTTATTCCATGTCGTCACAAAGGTGAATCTACCTTTATGGGTCGCATGGACCAGCAGTATATGGATGTATCACCACAACAGGTGATCTCTGTAGCGGCAGCACTTATCCCGTTCCTAGAACACGATGATGCTAACCGTGCATTGATGGGTTCAAACATGCAACGTCAAGCAGTACCAACATTGAAAGCGGATAAACCGTTAGTAGGTACTGGTATTGAGTTAACACTAGCGAAAGACTCTGGTGTAACTATCGTTGCTAAACGTGGTGGTGAAGTAATGTATGCTGACGCAAGTCGCATCGTTGTAAATGTACATGAAGAAGAACGCATCCCTGGTGAAGCGGGCATCGACATCTACAACTTAACCAAATACACACGTTCTAACCAAAATACATGTATTAACCAAAAACCAACTTGTATGGTTGGCGAACCGGTTACTCGTGGTGACGTGTTAGCAGATGGTCCTTCGACTGACTTAGGTGACTTAGCCCTTGGTCAAAACCTTCGCGTGGCATTCATGCCATGGAACGGTTACAACTTCGAAGATTCAATCTTGTTATCAGAGCGCGTAGTTGAAGAAGATCGTCTAACGACTATCCATATTCAAGAACTACAGTGTGTTGCCCGTGATACTAAATTAGGTCCTGAAGAGATCACTGCAGATATCCCGAATGTGGGTGAGTCTGCGCTAGGCAAGCTTGATGAATCAGGCGTTGTATATATTGGTGCTGAAGTTAAAGGCGGCGATATCCTAGTAGGTAAAGTGACTCCTAAAGGCGAGACACAGCTTACACCTGAAGAGAAGCTACTACGTGCTATCTTCGGCGAAAAAGCGTCTGACGTTAAAGACAGCTCTTTACGTGTACCAAACTCTGTAACTGGTACTGTAATTGACGTGCAAGTTTTCACCCGTGATGGTGTTGAAAAAGATAAACGCGCGTTAGAAGTTGAAGATATGCAGCTTCGCGAAGCGAAGAAAGACTTCAACGAAGAGTTCCGTATTTTAGAAGCAGGCGTTTTAGACCGTGCACGCAAGCTACTTATAGCTGCTGGTTTTGATGAAGAAAAACTTGCATCTCTTAATGCTGAAAAAGTACTTACGCAAAGCCTTGCTGAAGAAGACAAGCAAGCTGAGCTTGAGCAACTAGCTGCACAGTACGATGAGCTTAAAGCTGAATACGATAAAAAGTTTGAAAACAAACGTCGTAAAATTACCCAAGGTGATGATTTAGCACCAGGCGTACTTAAGATTGTTAAAGTATACCTAGCTGTTAAACGTCGTATCCAACCGGGTGATAAAATGGCGGGTCGTCACGGTAACAAAGGTGTTATCTCGACTATCGTACCAGTAGAAGATATGCCTTACGATGACAAAGGTCGTACGGTAGATATCGTATTGAATCCACTAGGTGTACCATCGCGTATGAACATCGGTCAGATCCTTGAAACACATATGGGTCTTGCTGCACGTGGTATCGGTGAACGTATTGAAGAGATGATGAAAGAACAACGTGAGCTTCATGAGCTACGTGAATTCATCAAGCAAGCTTACGAAATTGGTGAATCTCGCCAAGTTGTAGACATTGCTAGCTTCACTGATGACGAAATTCGTCGTCTAGCTGAAAACTTAAAAGGTGGTTTACCAATAGCTACTCCTGCATTTGATGGCGCGAAAGAAAGCGAAATCAAAGACATGCTTGAGCTTGGTGGATATCCTCGAAGTGGTCAGGTTACACTTTATGATGGCCGTACTGGCGATCAGTTTGAACGTCAAGTAACTGTTGGTTACATGTATATGCTTAAACTTAACCACTTGGTTGACGATAAGATGCACGCACGTTCTACTGGTTCTTACAGCCTTGTTACTCAGCAGCCGCTGGGTGGTAAAGCACAGTTCGGTGGCCAGCGTTTTGGTGAGATGGAAGTATGGGCACTTGAAGCTTACGGTGCTGCTTACACTCTACAAGAAATGCTAACAGTGAAATCGGATGACGTGAACGGTCGTACTAAGATGTATAAAAACATCGTTGATGGTAACCATAAAATGGAACCAGGTATGCCAGAATCGTTCAACGTATTGTTGAAAGAAATCCGCTCACTGGGTATCAACATCGAGTTGGAAGAAAATTAAGCCAATTAGATGCTGCAGTTAACGCTGCAGCATCTGTTATGGCTGAATAGAATGTAGGGACGAGACTATCCGTCCTCAAGATTAACTCCGACAGGAGAGCTAAGGTGAAAGACTTACTTAAGTTTCTGAAGCAACAAAATAAGACCGAAGAATTCGATGCAATTCGCATTGGTCTTGCTTCACCAGACATGGTTCGTTCATGGTCATACGGTGAAGTAAAGAAACCTGAGACTATTAACTACCGTACTTTCAAGCCTGAGCGCGACGGCTTATTCTGTGCCCGTATTTTCGGCCCAGTGAAAGATTATGAGTGTTTATGTGGTAAATATAAACGCCTTAAACACCGTGGTGTGATCTGTGAAAAGTGTGGCGTTGAAGTAACACTCACTAAAGTGCGACGCGATCGTATGGGTCATATCGACCTTGCGAGCCCAGTTGCACATATATGGTTTTTAAAATCATTACCGTCACGTATTGGCTTAATGCTAGATATGACGCTTCGTGATATTGAACGTGTTCTTTACTTCGAATCATTCGTAGTAACTGAGCCTGGTATGACAACGCTTGAGCGTGGTCAACTATTAGGTGAAGAAGAATACTTAGATTCACTAGAAGAGCACGGTGATGAATTTGAAGCGAAGATGGGTGCTGAAGCAGTTTTAGACTTGCTTCGTGAACTTGATCTTGCTCAATTAATTGCTGAGATGCGTGAAGAGTTACCAACAATTAACTCTGAAACTAAGCGTAAAAAAATCACTAAACGTCTTAAGTTAATGGAATCGTTCCACCAATCAGGTAATAACCCTGAGTGGATGATCATGACAGTACTTCCAGTATTGCCACCTGATCTACGTCCATTAGTACCATTAGACGGTGGTCGTTTTGCGACATCTGATCTAAACGACCTTTACCGTCGTGTTATTAACCGTAATAACCGTCTTAAGCGTCTACTAGATTTAGCAGCACCAGACATTATTGTACGCAACGAAAAACGTATGTTACAAGAAGCGGTAGATGCGCTACTTGATAACGGTCGTCGTGGTCGTGCAATTACAGGTTCTAACAAACGTCCTCTTAAATCTCTTGCTGATATGATCAAGGGTAAGCAAGGTCGTTTCCGTCAGAACTTACTTGGTAAGCGTGTAGATTATTCAGGCCGTTCTGTAATCACAGTAGGTCCTACACTTAAGCTTCACCAATGTGGTCTTCCTAAGAAGATGGCACTAGAGTTATTCAAACCATTCATCTATGGCAAATTAGAGCGTCGCGGCATGGCTACGACAATCAAAGCAGCTAAGAAGATGGTTGAACGTGAAGTTCCGGAAGTATGGGATGTACTTGACGAAGTAATTCGTGAACATCCAGTATTACTTAACCGTGCACCAACACTTCACCGTTTGGGTATCCAAGCGTTTGAACCTGTGCTTATCGAAGGTAAAGCGATTCATTTGCATCCATTAGTATGTGCGGCCTACAACGCCGATTTCGATGGTGACCAAATGGCGGTACACGTACCGTTAACAATCGAAGCACAGCTTGAAGCTCGTGCCTTAATGATGTCAACAAACAACATTCTATCTCCTGCGAATGGTGAGCCAATCATCGTTCCTTCACAGGATGTTGTATTGGGTCTTTATTACATGACTCGTGACCGCATTAACGCTAAAGGCGAAGGCGCGATATTTAAAGATCCAAAAGAAGCAGAAAAAGCATACCGCAGCGGCAATGCAGACCTTCACGCAATCGTGAAAGTACGTATTAGCCAATCAGTTAAAAACGAAGACGGCATAGTAGAAGACACTGTGACTGTTATCGATACAACTGTTGGTCGTGCAATTCTGTCTCTAATTTTACCTAAAGGCATGCCGTTTGCGTCAATCAACCAGCCGCTAGGTAAAAAGCAGATTTCTGGCTTATTGAATGAGTGTTACCGTCGTCTAGGTCTTAAAGATACAGTTATCTTTGCTGACCAAGTTATGTACACCGGTTTCCATTATGCAATGAAGTCAGGTGTTTCTATCGGTATTGATGACTTAGTTATCCCACCGATTAAAGCACAGATAATTGAATCAGCTGAAGCTGAAGTGACTGAAATCAACCAACAATTCCAATCAGGTCTTGTAACGGCTGGTGAAAAGTACAATAAAGTTATCGATATCTGGTCACGTGTAAACGAAAACTTATCACGTGAGATGATGGCTAACTTGTCAAAAGATACAGTTATCAATGCAAAAGGTGAAGAAGTAGAGCAACCGTCATTTAACTCAGTGTTTATGATGGCCGACTCAGGTGCTCGTGGTAGTGCTGCACAGATTCGTCAGTTGGCGGGTATGCGTGGTCTAATGGCACGTCCAGATGGTTCAATCATCGAGACGCCAATCACAGCTAACTTCCGTGAAGGTCTAAACGTACTTCAGTACTTCATCTCAACGCATGGTGCGCGTAAAGGTCTTGCCGATACAGCACTTAAAACAGCAAACTCGGGTTACCTAACGCGTCGTCTAGTAGACGTTGCACAAGATTTGGTAATCAATGAAGATGACTGTGGCACAGAAGATGGCTTAACAATGAAACCGCTTATTGAAGGTGGTGATGTTGTAGAAGCACTTCGCGAACGTGTTCTAGGTCGTGTTGTTGCTGAAGATATTGTAATTCCAGGTACTAATACTGTACTTGTTGAACGTAATGTTATGCTTGACGAAAAACTGTGTGACCTTTTAGAAGAGCACTCAGTAGATGAAGTTCGCGTACGTTCTGTTATCACATGTGATAATGACTTTGGTGTTTGTGCTAACTGTTACGGTCGTGACCTAGCACGTGGTCACATCATCAACGCTGGTGAATCAGTGGGTGTTATCGCGGCTCAATCAATCGGTGAGCCGGGTACACAGTTAACAATGCGTACCTTCCACATCGGTGGTGCGGCATCTAGAGCATCTGCAGAAAATAATGTACAAGTTAAAACTAACGGTACATTAAAACTTCATAACTCTAAGTACGTATTAAACACAGACGGTAAGATTGTTATTACCTCTCGTTCTACGGAAATTACTATCATCGATAGTCATGGTCGTGAGAAAGAGCGTTATAAAGTACCTTACGGTGCGGTACTAACAGTGCAAGACAATGCAGAAGTTCAAGGTAATGACATCGTCGCTACTTGGGACCCGCATAGTCACCCAATCGTTCTTGAGCATAAGTCAAAAGTATCGTTCAGCGATATCGATGATTCAAATACTGAAGCACAGACTGATGAACTAACCGGTTTAACCCGTGTAGTTGTAAAAGATCTTGCTAAAGTAAATACGAAAGAACCAAAGCTTATCATTGAAAGTGAAGAGCGCGGTCTGCAAGAAACACGTCTTCCTTCATTCACTACGATTGAAGTTATTGACGGCGTTACAGCAAACCCAGGTGACGTGTTAGCACGTATTCCGCAAGAAGGTTCGAAAACTCGTGATATCACGGGTGGTCTACCACGCGTAGCCGACTTATTTGAAGCTCGTAAGCCAAAAGATCCAGCTATATTAGCTGAAGTAACTGGTACAATTAGCTTCGGTAAAGAGACTAAAGGTAAGAAGCGTTTAGTTATTACTCCAGCTGAAGGTGATCATTACGAAGAGATGATTCCTAAGTGGCGTCAACTTAACGTGTTTGAAGGTGAGCAAGTGTCTAAAGGTGAAGTTATTGCCGATGGTCCTGAATCACCGCATGACATCTTACGCCTACGTGGTGTGACTCATGTTGCTAACTATATCGTTAACGAAGTGCAAGAGGTTTACCGTTTGCAAGGCGTTAAGATCAATGACAAGCACATTGAAACAATTATCCGTCAAATGTTACGTAAATGTACCATTATGCACGGCGGCGATACTGACTTCTTAGCCGGTGAACAAATCGAAGTGGCGCGCGTTAATATCGCAAACCGTGACCTTGAAAAACAAGGTAAGATACCAGCTAAGTTTGAAATCCAGTTAATGGGTATCACAAAAGCATCACTAGCAACAGAATCTTTCATCTCTGCAGCGTCTTTCCAAGAGACAACACGTGTTCTTACAGATGCGGCAGTGAATGGTAAGAGCGATGAGCTTCGCGGTCTTAAAGAAAACGTAATTGTGGGTCGTTTGATCCCAGCCGGTACCGGTTTTGCGTATCATCAAGAACGTATGGCTCGCCGTAAACAAAGCAAAGTAGTAGTAGAAGAGCAAACAGTAAGTGCAGAAGAGGCGACTCAAGCACTTACAGACGCTCTAAATGCTGATTTGTCTGGAAATCAATAAACTGTTCTTAATCAATAGATTAAGTGATCGTAAGGCAGTTATATGCTGTCTTACGATTAGTTTAGGTTGACAGGTTAAACTTTGCTCATTAAAATTCCGCCACCCATTTACTTGTGTGCTTAATGCAGGCTCGTAAATAAAGGGCGGATTTTTTTATTTTTTTCAGTAGTAATTTTAATTTCAGGAGCTATTTAAATGGCAACTATTAACCAGCTAGTGCGTAAGCCACGCCGTAGCAAGGTTACGAAAAGTAACTCAGCTGCACTAAAAGCGTGTCCGCAAAAGCGCGGTGTATGTACTCGCGTATATACAACTACACCTAAGAAACCAAACTCGGCGTTACGTAAAGTAGCACGTGTACGTTTAACTAACGGTTTCGAAGTAACTTCATACATTGGCGGTGAAGGTCATAACCTTCAAGAGCATAGTGTAATCCTAATCCGTGGTGGTCGTGTTAAAGATTTACCAGGTGTGCGTTTTCACACTGTTCGTGGTGCACTTGACTGTGCAGGCGTTAGCGATCGTCGTCAAGCTCGTTCTAAATACGGTGCAAAACGCCCTAAAGGGTAATTGTATTCCGTTAGTAAGGCCAAGCACTAAATATTTATAATTATTGTTTTGGGTGATTGACTCGAAAGAGCAAACCTGAATAAACCGGAGATACAAAATGCCTAGAAGACGCGTAATCGGTCAACGTAAAATTCTTCCAGATCCTAAGTTCGGATCGGAACTTCTTGCTAAATTCGTTAACATCGTGATGTTAGACGGCAAGAAATCTACTGCTGAAAAAATTGTTTATGGTGCGCTAGACGTGGCTGCTGAGAAATCAGGCAAGTCGCACCTAGAAATCTTTGAAACTGCACTTGATAACATCCGTCCACAGGTAGAGGTTAAATCTCGCCGTGTTGGTGGTTCAACTTATCAAGTACCAGTTGAAGTACGTCCAGTTCGTCGTAACGCATTAGGTATGCGTTGGTTAGTAGACGCTGCACGTAAGCGTGGCGAAAAATCTATGGGCTTACGTTTAGCTCAAGAAATCGTTGACGCTTCTGATAATAAAGGCACTGCGGTTAAGAAACGTGAAGACGTTCACCGTATGGCTGAAGCGAATAAAGCATTCGCTCATTACCGTTGGTAATCTGTCTTTAACCTTTAAGAGGATCATATGGCACGTACAACTCCACTTGAGCGCTATCGTAATATAGGTATTGTTGCTCACGTAGATGCAGGCAAAACCACCACAACAGAACGTGTTCTGTTCTACACAGGTCTTTCTCATAAGATCGGTGAAGTACATGATGGCGCTGCAACTATGGATTGGATGGAGCAGGAACAAGAGCGTGGTATCACAATCACTTCTGCTGCAACAACGTGTTTTTGGAAAGGGATGGATGCTCAATTTGACGCCCATCGTATCAATATTATTGATACTCCAGGACACGTAGATTTCACTATCGAAGTAGAGCGTTCTTTACGCGTACTAGATGGTGCGGTAGTTGTTCTTTGTGCTTCATCTGGTGTACAGCCGCAAACTGAGACAGTTTGGCGTCAAGCGAACAAATATGAAGTTCCGAGAATGATCTTCGTAAATAAAATGGATCGCACGGGCGCAGACTTCTTAGCAGTGGTCAGCCAGGTGAAATCTCGTCTTGGAGCAACGCCTGTTCCAATTCAGTTGCCTGTAGGCGCTGAGGACGACTTTAAAGGTGTTATTGACCTTATAAAAATGAAAGTGATTAACTGGAACGAAGCGGACCAGGGTATGACTTTCTCTTATGAGGCAATACCGGCAGAACTTCTGGAATTAGCTGAAGAATGGCGCGCTCATTTAGTTGAAAGCGCTGCTGAAGCAACAGAAGAACTAATGGATAAATACTTAGAAGGTGAAGAGTTAAGTGAAGCAGAAATTAAAAATGCTTTACGCCAACGAACATTAGCAAATGAGATTGTTCCAGTTACTTGTGGTAGCGCATTTAAAAACAAAGGCGTTCAAGCTGTGCTTGATGGCGTTGTTGAATATATGCCGTCACCAGAGCAAGTGAAACAAATCCAAGGTATCTTAGAAAATGGTACTGAGGAAGAACGTCCAGCTAATGATAAAGCGCCGTTTGCTGCACTCGCATTTAAGATTGCAACAGACCCGTTTGTTGGAACCTTGACCTTTTTCCGTGTTTACTCTGGTACTGTTAAACAGGGTGACACGGTATATAATCCAGTAAAAAGTAAGCGTGAGCGACTTGGCCGTATCGTACAGATGCATTCAAACTCTCGTGAAGAGATCAAAGAAGTTTTCGCAGGCGACATCGCGGCAGCTATTGGTCTTAAAGACGTAACAACAGGTGAAACACTGTGTGATCCGAATTCTATTATTACGCTTGAGCGTATGGAATTCCCAGAACCAGTAATCTCTATTGCGGTTGAGCCCCGCACTATAGCTGACCAAGATAAGATGGGTATCGCACTAGGTAAACTAGCTGCTGAAGATCCTTCTTTTCGCGTACAAACTGACGAAGAATCAGGCCAGGTTATAATCTCTGGCATGGGTGAACTTCACTTAGATATCATCGTCGACCGTATGAAACGTGAATTCAGTGTTGAATGTAACGTTGGTAAGCCGCAGGTCTCATACCGAGAAGCTATTCGTTCAACTGTTAAGGTTGAAGGGAAGTTTATACGTCAGTCAGGTGGTCGTGGCCAATATGGACACGTTTGGATTAAACTTGAACCGATGGATATTACGGATGATGAGTCACCAATTTACGAGTTCGTTAACGAAACCGTAGGTGGTTCAGTTCCTAAAGAATTCGTTCCTGCGGTAGACAAAGGTATCCAAGAGCAAATGTCTCAAGGTGTACTGGCAGGCTACCCATTACTTGGCGTTAAAGCGACTTTATATGATGGTTCATTCCATGATGTAGATTCGAATGAAATGGCATTTAAAATAGCAGGTTCACTGGCAATGAAAAACGGGGCGCTTGAAGCTAACCCTGTACTTTTAGAGCCAGTAATGAAGGTTGAAGTACTCACTCCTGATTCAAATATGGGTGATGTAGTTGGCGACTTAAACCGTCGCCGCGGCATAATCGAAGGCATGGAAGATGCATTAGGTGGACTTAAGCAAATTAATGCGCAAGTTCCTCTTTCTGAAATGTTTGGTTATGCAACTGCTTTACGATCTGCAACACAGGGCCGTGCCTCATACTCTATGGAGTTTGTGAAGTACGCTGAAGCCTCTAAAAATGTCGCAGATACAATAATTTCAGCTCGCGCTGTTATATAATTTTAGCTTGTCTGGCTCAATAGTGAGTCAGGCTTTAATTTCTTTATTAGGAATTTTTTAAGATGGCAAAAGAAAAGTTTGAACGCGTAAAACCGCACGTAAACGTTGGTACAATCGGCCACGTTGACCACGGTAAAACTACACTAACTGCAGCAATCACTAACGTACTTGCAAAAGTATACGGCGG